>NZ_JBFRSC010000011.1:10496-31244 GCF_041473335.1 Vibrio sp. 10N.222.55.C7 | reverse complement strand
AATAATAATTCAGAAAAGGCAGAACACATGATGTCCAACATTAGTTTACAAGGCTTAGACAAACTAGATCGTAAAATTCTATCGAATCTACTCTCCAATGGGCGAGAATCGATTGCTAACCTTTCTCGCAACATCGGCTTGTCGCGAACAGCAGTCGCTGAACGTATCAACAGACTTGAAAAAACCGGTATTATCAAAGGGTATACGGCACAAATAAGAGTAGAAAATGACGGGAGAAAAGCGGCAAGTTATTTGCTGATTTCTTGTGAAAAAGGTAAGAAAAATGATGTAAGTAATGCGTTAAAAGAACTACCTGAAGTCAGACTTACAAGCATTGTTGGTGGTACCTACGACATTATTTCTTTGATTGAAGCACCTGACCTGCAATCAATACACCATTTATGTAATGAGATAGAGTCGTTCAATGGCATTCGCTCTCTCAATACAACAGTAGTGCTACACCAACCAATCAGTCGTTAAAAAGAAAGCCGCTCTTATGAGTAATGCCGATCAGTTAAAGCCAAAGTGATCGGTTGAACGATCCTCCAGAGCTGTCAAAATCCAAGTGTATTTAATGCACTTGGATTTTTTTATGGATGTTTCTCAAGCTCTAAACATAATTAATGATTGGAAACCTAGCAACATTGAAACTTTGTCTGACTTGCTTCCAATTGAACTCATCGACGAATCTTATTCTCTTACTGATACCGTCACGATGAGAAAGAGAAAGTTAACTCTAGAATCCATGGTGTGGCTGCTTGTTGGAATGGCCATCTATAACAATAAGTCCATGAAAGATTTAGTTAACCAACTTGATATTGTACGACCGTACAGGTAAAGCTTTTGTCGCACCAAGTGCGTTGACTCAACGTCGAAAGACGTTGGGTGAAGACGCAATAAAAGCGGTCTTTGAGCGAATGACTACGTCATGGTTGAAAAGCGCACAGTTACCCTAGTGGAATGGGTTAACGCTTCTTGGTGTCGATGGCGTTGTTTGGCGAACGCCCGATAACCCGCAAAATGAAAATGCATTTTCTCGACAAAAAGGGACACAATATCCGCAAGTGAGAATGGTCTGCCAAATGGAACTAAGCAGTCACATTATCACGGCAAGTGCCTTTGATAATTACAATACAAACGAAATGGTATTAGCTGAAAAATTGATAGAAACAACACCAAACCATAGCGTGACAATGTTCGATAAGGGGTTCTATTCTTTAGGCTTATTACATAAATGGCAAGACTCTGGCTCAGAGCGTCATTGGCTTATCCCCCTCAAGAAAAATACACAATATGACATTGTTCAATCTTTAGGGCGAAATGACAAACTTGTTCAATTACACAGTAACCCAAGGGCTAGAAAGCTATGGCCTGATTTACCAAAGTCGATAACCGCTCGACTTGTCACTCGTAAAATTAAAGGAAAAGACTACCAAGTATTAACCTCCATGACGGACTCCCTGCGTTACCCATCAAAAGATATTGCAGGCCTTTATGAACATCGTTGGGAAATAGAGCTAGGCTACCGAGAGCAAAAACAATACATGCTTGGAAACCGTCTTACGCTGCGAAGTCGTTTACCAGAGCTGGTCAAGCAGGAGTTATGGGGCATCTTGCTTACTTACAATTTAATCCGATATCAGATGGTCGAGCTCTGCTTCAATTTAAAGGGAAATTACCTTCCTTATCAACTGAGTTTTAACGGCACATTAGCTCATGTATCGGCGTTACTTGTAGGCTTACCTTACTCAACACCAGGAGCAATACCTCGTCAGTTAAAGGGGTTTCACAACATGGCTGAAAGCTTAATACTTGAAGGGCGAAGGGAAAGAACATTCCCTAGAACAGTTAAGCCTAGACCACAGCCGGTATGCTAAGAACAAAAATGCCGTTCACTCACAAGTGAACGGCATTACCTAATTTGAGAGCCTTTATCTTTTTATAAAGTTGATTGGTGGTGTTTACCTAACACTGATTGGATAGCTTTATCGAGTTCAGCTTGGACATCCTTTGATAAGCGACCAAATTCATACGAAAAGTTTCGACCTTTAACACGCTTACGAGCAAACATACCTTTACTGTCGAACTCTGCTAGAGGAGTAATGACAGCTTTGTCTAATTCTTGCTTGGCTTCAACGATCTTTAACTCAACTTTAATGTAAGCAATCAGAGCGTCTTTAGCGTCTTCTTGGCTCTGCTCAGCCTGAGCGTTGACAGCATTATCGGCTATTTTTTTAATGAAGCTGCTCAAGGCTTTCTTGTCATCGGCGAACGCTTTCATCACCTTAGCCAAGAGGGAGTAATCAGCATGAGACAAGTCGTTAACGACAGGGAATAGGGCAATCAGCTTACTGTCAATACTGGCTGCTTTCAGCGCTCGACCTACCGCTTGACGGCTAATATTTAAGATTTTTGCCGCATCTTCTTGAGTTAGCTCACCGTTCTTCATCAGAGTTTGACATTGCAAACCAATTTCACGCTGGTTGTGCTCTTTGGCGGTTTGCAGCTGCTTAGCCAGCGCTTTGGCATCGGTGGTAGAAAGCTCGTTTTGAGTGACTAGAATTCGGAATGTTTTTACACGACCTTCTTGAAATAAAAACCAAGCACGACGGCGAGAGCCATCAAGAATATCAATGCGACCATTAATTTCTCGGCCAACGGCTGGATAGAACTGCTGAAACTCTAACGAGTTCAAATCTTCCAATGATTCTTTGGTTAACAGAGACTGGTCACGACCATTAACATCAAAGGTCACAAATGAGTTCTGCTTAACTTGTTCGTGTGACAGTGTAACTTCATTGAAAATGGCAGTTGAACCAGAAGCTAATTGCCAAACCATTTTCTGGCCAACAGACTCTAATCCAAACTTAGTTCTAAGGTAGTCTTCAGCGTTTTGCCCGCTTTTCTCTAGCTCGGTGCTGAGTTGACTTGTTAGAGTGTCTAAATTTGCTTTGGCCGCTGATTGCTGCGCTTGAGCTGAACCAGGAGCATTGCCTAAAGGGCTCCCGCCACGTTTCTTCGCCATTATTTGTTCTCCTGTTCACGCCAAACGTTCAGAATATCGCGCAAGATCTGACTTGTAACTTCATAGCTGTTTTGTTGCGCGCTTTGGAAAGTTGCTTTGCTTTTCGGGTATTCACTTTTCGACATATCAAACACCGTCGAGAGTAGGGAAGATGACTGACGAACGGCCTCACTATGCTTAAACTCTTTTGAGTACAAGTAAGGAGAGAAGTTGTCGTACAGGTTGTTCATTAATTCGGTAGTGGTTGAGCTATCACGATGGTTAGTCAGTAAGATCTTCATGAAGTCGTAGCCTTCATGGTTGGCGTTCTCTAACAGGGCCCACACCTGAGGAATGTAGCTGAAGTAAGAGCAGGTAGCATCAATGTCGTTTTCGGTAATCGACAATGGGAAGACCACATTCGTTGCGGCAAAATACGCATTGAAGGTTGCATAACCTAGTGAAGGAGGGGTGTCGATAATAATGATATCAAACTCATCTTTTACACTATCGATGATGTCTTTAAGTAGTGAATAAGGTGAATTTAAGGTTTGACTGAATACTTGCTCATGAAACCAGCCTTCCATCGCTCGGTCACTTTGCGCGGCAGGCAAAATGCGCAGGTTTGGAATGGTAGTTTCAAGAAAGGCTTCAGAGATGACTTGATCAACGGTTTCGCCTTCATCGAGGTCGAACGTTTTCATCATCAAGTCACCAACAGACAAGTTACCTTCTTGCTCGGCTTCGGGCGCGTAGTACATCGATAGCGTGGCTTGGCCATCCATATCGATTAGACCAACACGATACTCTTGATGAAACTCGGTCGCTAAACCTGATGCGATAGTCGCGGCAGAAACGGTTTTACCAACACCGCCTTTTTGGTTCTGGATAACCATCACTTGCGCCTTTTGCTGCTCACTGCGTATGAACTTAGCGTCTTTACGTAGATTATCTGGTAGTAAGTTACGTACCTTGTACATTTCCGCGATATCGATCGACCATTGTGAGTCTTCATGACGACGGGGATCTATCGCAGCGGCGGTAACATACCGATCAAGCGTTTTTGCATCAATGCCAAGGTAGGCCGAGGCTTCTGCTCGGGTAAAGTTACGCAGCTCTTTGCGATGATTGGCCAGTAAACGTTGATTACGACGCTGAATGTAAGCGTCTGCACCGATTTTAAGCGCTTGAAATGTGTTTGTAGTGTTTTGATTATCCATTTCTGCCTCCGGGTAGGGATAAGAAATAGTATATACCTCAATTTTTGATGTTGGTATAAAAAATTGAGGTGTTTTCGATTTTAAATAAATGATTGTGACAGGTTGATAAAGGAGAGCGCTTAAATTACCTATTAATTACGAGTATTCATTTTTCAAATCCCTCTTAATAACTCCTGACTAACAATGAAAGTTGAGCTGAGTCGTACAACTTCGATGAAAAAAAAAAGGAAGTTATTGATATGATTGAGAATGTAGCATTTACGAAAAAGACTAAGCGTTTTTGGCTAACGCTTGTGGGATCGGTTGTGTTTGTTACGCCAACGTTGATTCATGCGGCTGAAGACCAGGATTTAAAGGGAGCTGTGGATTATTATGTTTTTGGTTTAACGTCCAGTGAGAGCTTGCCGAACAAAGACAGCAGTGCGGCAGCTGGTATTGCACGGATTACATTGAATTGGCGAGCTTACCAAAAAGAGAGTGATACCGGAGCTTTGCAGCTGAGGGTTGATCATAAGCACGGTTATACAGAGAGTACGCCCTCTGAATTTGTCATGGAGAATGTCGGAGGGTTTGGTGTAATCCAACCAGCTTTTAGTGATATAGGTTTAAGGTTAACGAATCTTTATTGGACACAAACCTTTAATAAACAATCTACTGATATGATGGTTGGTTTTTTAGATGCAACTGATTATGTTGATACTTATCAGTTGGGTAACCCTTACTATGGTTTTTCTAACTTACAGTTTAGTACCGGTTCCGGTTCTATCCCAATCCCAGATGAATCAACATTCGGCGGCGTTCTACGCCATATGATGTCGGAAAACTATTATTTTTATGCAAGTTTCTCTGATGCAAAAGCTGATTCGACTAAGCCTTTCGATGGTGTTGAACAGTTCATCAATGATAATCAATATTTTAAGTCCCTAGAAATAGGTTGGGTGGAGTCGAAAGACGATTTTTATTTGAAGAATTCACACCTAACAGTTTGGCACAGTGATGGAAAAGAGAAAGCTAGCGAAAACTATGGCGCAAATTGGTCGTCCATATATAAAACCGGCTCATGGATACCATTTTTCAGAGCCGGTGTCGCGCAAGGACCTGAGGCTCTATACAAATCTTCGGTCGTGTTTGGTACTGGGTATGAGGCAGGACCTGGCATGCTAGGCATCGCCTTGGGTTGGGCTAAGCCCAACTCTGCTAATGTAGCTGATGACTCTTACAACTCTGAAATCTATTACCGAATGAACTGGGGTGCGCTCTCGTTAACTCCTAATGTTCAATATCTTTATTCTTTACCGAAGAACTCAGAAGCTGATGACAGTTGGATTATTGGTTTAAGAGGTAATCTTCACTTTAGTTTCTAGTCTCTCAAAGCTCTCCCGAGCTTGAAATTCGGAAGAGCTTTTCTTCAATATTGCCCTTATAAATAAATTAATTATTAATAATTAATTTATAAAAAATGCAAAAGTTATTTATTTTTATTTGAGTAGTTAATGACATTGTGGAAATCATGATTGCCAATAAAAAAAGAAGAGAAGGCGATTTCTCTCGAGATAAAATTCAGCAAAAATACAATGTGCTTGAAGGCGCTCGACAAAGAATTTGCTATCTTTTCGACAACTTTAACCATTTCTATGTTTCCTTCTCTGGAGGGAAAGACTCTGGCGTCCTTTTAAATCTGACTATTCAAGAAGCGAAAAAGCGTGGTCGATTACCTGTCGATGTACTCATCGTGGACTTTGAAGCTCAGTATCATGAAACTCATGCCTTCATTGAGCGCATGGTACTGGACGGAGAAATTAACCCCTATTGGGTTTGTTTACCGCTCAGCTTAAGGAATTCAATCTCACAGTTTCAGCCTAAATGGCTTTGTTGGGATCCTGCTAAAGAAGCGCAATGGGTCAGGGACCGACCACCGCATAAAGGCGTGATTTCAAACCCGGATGTATTCCCTTTTTTCCAAAACGGGATGGAGTTTGAAGACTTTGTTTTTAAGTTTGCTCATTGGTACCAAAAGGAAAGGGGTGAGCCAATCGCTGTGTTAATCGGTATACGTGCTGATGAATCTTTACATCGCTTCAATACCATTAAAAATAGGTCCAAAAAAAAATTTTCAGATAAATATTGGACGACTAAAATGCAGCCAAATGTGTATATGGCTTATCCCTTATACGATTGGAAAACTAAAGATATTTGGGTTGCGAATTACCGCTTTAGTTGGGATTACAACCGTATTTACGACTTAATGCATAAGGCCGGCGTCCCTCTTTCACAGCAGCGGCTTTGCCAACCTTTTGGCGATGAGCAAAGAAAAGGGCTGTGGCTATATCAAATATTAGAACCTGATACCTGGCAAAAATTAGTTGCCAGAGTAGAAGGATGTAACTTTGGTGCTCGATACTCAAAAAGTCAGGGGCGTATCCTTGGTTATTATCGCTTTGAATTACCACCGGGGCTTAGCTACCGGCAATACAGTAAATACCTTCTGAAAACCATGCCGCCACATGTAGAAAAACATTACCGAGACCGAATTTTTAAGTTCTTACAGTGGTGGCGTAAAAACGGTCCTCAAAAAGGAGTGACCTGCATCCCTGATTACGCAGAGAGTAAATTGGAATCTAGGAAGCAAGTTCCTAGTTGGAGAAGAATTTGTAAAGTACTGATTAAAAATGACTATTGGTGCCGAGGACTCTCTTTTGGGTACAACAAGTCCTTAGCAAAACAATACCATGCCCTCTATGGAGAAGAAGAGTGATACGAATGGAAAGTGAACCTACTCTAGCTTATCAGCATCGCACCAAGAAGCCGTTGAAATCTATCAATAACACGGACAAACAAGTCATTGATAAGGTCGCAATTTACAATAAAGCAGCCAAAGTACTCATCGAGCTTATTCCTGATTTACCGCCAGCTTGTCATGTTGAAATGATCCCACTTGATGAAATAGAAGCTAATCAATACAACCCAAATAAAATGGCGCCTCCAGAAAGCAAACTCCTAAAAACGTCGATGGAGAAAAATGGTTTAACTATGCCTATTTTGGTTAATCGTTTGAATACTTCGGTCAAAAAATACGTTGTCATCGATGGGTTTCATCGTTATCAATTATTATTGAACCACCCAGAGCTGCAAACCCTAACGGGGTACATCCCCGCGGTGGTCCTTAATTTGCCTGAAGAAAATTGCATATCGACTTCTGTTCGCCATAACCTGGCGCGTGGCTCACACCAAGTTGAACTGATTGCAGATCTGATTATTCAACTCAAAGAGATGGGATGGGCAAATCATAAAATTTGTTACGAATTGGGAATGGATAAAGATGAAGTTCTACGATTACAGCAAGTCACAGGCCTCGCTGCTGCCTTTAAAGATCAAGAATTTTCACAGTCCTGGGAGTAATTGATTTTTTAGCAATCACGCCGTAAACCCTCGCCAGCTCTGAGGGCGGGGAGATAAGGCGAAAGTGCGATAGCACTTTAAGATAGACAGCCCGAAGCAGTTGATATACGACTGTTCATGAATACAGTTAAGGATTTTGAGTGTTAAGAGCAACTAAGGCACGCATTTACCCAACGTAAGAGCAATCTGAGTTTTTAATAGCTCAGTTTGGCGTTGTGCGAACCACAAAGCTCTACATTTAAAGTCGCATATGTACCGCAAGCTTCCGAAAATGAAACCTGTAGAGGCGAACATTCACCGTGAAATTGTAGGTAAAGTTAAAAGTATTACTGTCAGGTTGAGTAAAACAGGTAAGTTCTACGCATCTATCCTTGTTGATGATGGAGTGGAAGCGCCTAGTTTGCTTCATACAGTGAGTAAGGTGACAGGTATTGATCTTGGTCTGTCTCACTTTACTATTGAATCGAACGGCAGAAAGACAGCTAACCCCAGATTTATAAAGCGTGCTGAGAAGAACCTCAGACGTAAGCAGAAGTAGTTATCTCGTAAAGCTAGATTGCTATTAGCTAAATGCGATGAAAAAGTCGCTAACGCTCGCGCTGATTTTCAACACAAACTCTCTCGAACTCTCGTAGACAAAAACCACGCTGACCCCCCAAAAGATAGACGTTATTCTGTTAAGTGTAAGTGGTCAACATTTCGGACACTGATTTAAGCCTATTTTCGGCATTTACTGGCGACAGCCCATGAGTTGCGTGCTGAGGCCGAGGCCGATTGTAGTAACTCATCAAGTAATAGCTCATATCTTTCCTTGCCTGAAATTGTGGCATCAGGCTTATCTGATAAAGACCATTCCACAACGCGTCGGCTTAAGTAGGTCTACTTCGAACCAGACCCAATCTAAGTAAGATCATCGCGTCTAGCCTCTCCAATTTTGCATGTTTATATCGATGCGAACCTGGCTGATTACTCATTAACCAGCTTCACGCATTCTCTGACGAACCTTAAATCCCCCCCGATTTTGACACCTTCTGCACTCAACATCGAAACAATATTTTTTAGTTAGGTTAACTAGGTAGAAATATTAGGCTAATTTAGAATTTAATTAATATGTCATTCCTAAAATTAAGTTCTAGATTCTAGGTTCTAGCGCTTTTTTGTGCCTCCTAGCTTGTAAGGGGAGCAGTCTAAAAGAGCAATTGAACTAAAGAAAAGAAAGGTATTTATTTATGTCTAGTATGAAACAGGTAAGGAGCACAACCCCGCCTTCAATGATTGGAGGAGCCTGTATTGTCGCTTGTATTTGCGTCGGCGCTGGTATGCTTGGACTTCCCGCTGCAGGGGCTGGGGTCTGGACCATCGGTGCTTTAATGGCTTTGCTCTTCACTATGCTCATTATGACAACCAGTGGTTGTCTGTTACTCGAAGTTTTAAAAGATTATCCATACAGGTCGTCTTTTTCTTCCATCACAAAAGATTTGTTAGGAAAAGAGGTTAATTTTTTTAATAACTTAATGATCTACTTTGTGGGAGGGATTTTACTGTACGCTTACATCACTTCATCTGGACTGATCATTAAGGAGTACTTTGGCCTTTCCCCTAAACTAGCTTCTATCCTTTTTGTGCTTATCTTTTCTGGACTAGTTTGGCATTCAACAAAAACAGTTGACCGCATTTCCATGGTGTTGATGCTATTTATGATTATCAGCTTTATTTTTGGGACTGCTGGCCTTTGGTTTAATGTTAATCTTGTTACTTTGTTGGATACTGCTCACTTAAAGTTTGAGTATGCGCAATACGTATGGGGGTTTTTCCCTATTGCTTTAACTTCATTTGGATACCAGCACAGCGTCTCCACTCTGCGAGACTACTACCTTGATGAAAGGCTCGCACAAAGGGCGATTGTAGGCGGAACGCTCATGGCGTTCTTTATCTACACCATTTGGCTATTAAGTATCTATGGTAATTTACCAAGAATTAGCTTCGGCCCTATAATTGCAGAAGGTGGAAATATAGACATCTTACTCATCAGCTTAAAAGCAGTGTTGGCTGAAGAAACCCTATCAAATGTCATTAGTGCTTTTTCAGCGGCGGCCATTTTGTCGAGTTTTATTGGGGTAGGGTTGGGTGTGTTTGATTTTTTGGCCGATCTTTTTCAATTTGATGCTACCTCCAAAGGAAGAACCAAGACCTGGGCGGTTACATTTATTCCGCCTCTTATTTTTTCTCTTCTTTTTCCTTTTGGTTTTCTTAGCGCAATTGGTTATGCAGCGTCTGCCGCTGCGATTTGGGCATGTATCGTACCGGCATTGTTAGTAAGGAAATCGAGACTACAAAGACCAGCGTTTAACAACCTTGAAGAGAGTGAAGAAGATCAGAAAAAATCGAAGGCTTACCAAGTGCCTGGAGGAGAGTTGGTGTTGGTTGGTGTGTTTATCTACGGTGTGAGCATCATCGTTATCAACGTACTAGTCCTGTTCGAAGCGCTGCCCGTTTTTGACGGCGTCTAGCCTTATTAATTTTAAAATTACCCATCCAAAAGATTCAAATCACGGTCAAGGACGAGCAACCCGAGCGCTGAGGGGCGTGGTTATTTGCCGATCGAGCCCTATTAGGACGGTTTTAAAATAAACTCTAGCGGCAAAATCTTGGGTTCCGAGTAAATTTAAATAAAGTAAGCATGAACAAGAAGGATTAGTGATGAAAGTGAGTGTCTATATCGATCAAGTGTTGTTCAAACAAGCACTCAGAGCCGCCAAAAGCTCTGGACTGACCCCGTCCCAAACCATTGCCCATTGGGCGGCAATGGGTCAATTCATGGAAACCAAATCCCTCGGATCGCTGAGGCTCATACAGAGTGGCCCTAGAAAGAAGTAAATTTCCAGCGTTTTCATCGCTCTGGCGAAACCTTGGAGCCCCAGTAAACATCGTTAATAAAGACATTGAAAAGCCGAGCCAGCCCTCGGCCTTTCGATAGCGTTGCCGACGGAACTTGAATGTTCCGTACACAGATGGCCAGAGAAGAATGGCTCTTATGGATGTTTGAAATTCTTGAGAACCAAGTGATAGACAGAAACTCTGAAGCGCCGGCGGATTGCGTGGTGATTTCTGGCGCAATTTTACTCGACGTCCAAAAGAAATGAAGCGTTGGGAAGTATGAATAGAACTCCCCATGCTCCTTGGTGAGCGCAGTTAATTCGGGGACGGTTAGCTTTGCTAAATCCTTGCAATAACGGTCATATTGTCTACCAACACTGTCATTTTTCTCGCACCATCTTGTTGTCGAAAATTTGCATAATGTCCGTCCATCGGGGCATTCTACTCTAGCGCTTGAATGCTTTTTGCGTAAGACCGCACCACATTATATTTCATCTCATTAACGGTATAATTGAGTTTTTTAAAATCCAAACTTGGGGAAGAACTAAAATACTTACCGTTTGTGTCGCCAAGTTAAGCCTTCTATCACTTTAAGCAATCGCTTTTCGTATTGTTCCGCTCCGTCTCATTAAGTGAGCAACACATTTTCAGCGGTGGTGTTCGTGATAGTTAATAACGGGCTGATGAGCCTCTGGGCCTCAACAGAAAACGTCACTTTGCCTTGTTTTATAACGATAATTTTTCCCGTCTCAGCCGTATAGCCGTGGGGTCGTTCATTAAGGTAAACTGATCACGGTCGAGTACTTCAAGAGCGTCTTGAGACGTTTTTAGTTCAACGGTTAGTTCAGCTGAACTAAAGATGCACACCTTTAGCTTGGTAAAAAACACGGCAAGGATTAACCACGAATTCACGAGAATTGAGGTGTTTAAGATCAGGAGGAAGACGCCCCGCCCAGACTCGGGAAATTAGCTGAGGCGTTCGACTCTTTCGAAGATGTTTTGAACGAGTTGTTTGGCAGCGAGCAGGTTTTCAAGGGCAATGTATTCCGCGAATTATTGAGAGTCGATAACGCGGGCTCACTCCAAATCCCTTCAGCCATTTTGACATTTTTCCTTGCTTCATCAGGACCCAGTGCTTTGCCTTTGAGATTGCGAGTTCACCGCCAGCAAGCCCTTCGAGAATAGCCAAACGGTTTTGCATAAACTGGTGTCCACATCAACCAGATACGTAGAGGGGGTCCCATGTTCGGTGAACAGCACTGGCTAGGTCTGTGAGGGTTTTGGTCGCTTGACGCTTAAGGGAAGTAATAAGCTCGACTTTCATGAGAAGGACTCCAACAGAAGACTCAAGTGATACTATTGAATCACTTGAGTCTAGTAAGTTTAGTGGAGAGAAATGCAAAGCGTTGGGAGTTACACTAAACAGTTTGTTATGCCTTTAATTGATAGGTCGCCTTTGAGGTGTATTCTGCCACACCTAAAATGCTAAAAACCCCGCCTATTGTTGTAAAATTGCACGCCCCTTCTTTTGCACAAGCAGAGAGGTTTTTATTAAACCAAGCTCTCGTAAAATAACCCGATTCTTTTAAATGTACGTAAGCGAACTGGAATTCAGAGAGAGTCACTCCTTTTTCATAGAAAGACGCTTTTTTAGAATGAGAGGGAATACGATAGATTAACGCCTCTTCACCTCTTCGTATGCCGAGACCTTTGATTACAAAGTCAGTTTTCATTTCTGGTTTTTGAATAACTCGACCTACTTCTTTAGCCAGTTCTCGGATGACCTTTTCCATTTTTCCTCCTGAGGTATAGATGGCCTTGTTAGGTGTCTTATTTTCGATGTTTTAGTAGTTCTACAACATGCTCTTTAATTTTGCTATCGCAAGGAAGTTGAGCACAGTACCTTCTTGAAACCAATAGAAGGTACTATCTAAGTTTGATTTTAAGGAATCAATTTGCTCAGTAGTTAAGCGTACCAAATATGCTCTCATTCGGATTTTTCGCGCTGTTGATGACAATTACGACATAGGCACCCTGGAGCTAAAAAATTACGAAACGTTAACGGCTAAGGTGCGACAGCAACGGCCTCTATCTCAATCATGGCATTGAGAGGGAGTTTTGACACTTCGATACAGGTTCTTGCGGGAAAATAATTGGCACCATGTTTAATGAAAAAATCATTATAAATTTCATTCACAATTGAAAAGCTCACCATATCGGTAAGATAAACGGTTGTTTTCACTACGTCTGACACATCAGTATTCGCATGTAGCAAAATGGCTCTCATGTTCTCTAGGCATTGAGTCGTTTGTTTTTCAAGGCAGGATTTAACCATCAAGCCTGATTGTGAGTGAAGCGGTAGCTGTCCGGAAGTGAAAATTAGCCCTCCAGAAATCACCCCTTGAGAGTATGGGCCAATAGCTTTAGGGGCTGACTGAGTTTCAATTATTTTTCGCATATTATTTAACCATAGGTTTTTGATGAATCAACAAAGCTATAGGATTGGGTAAAAAAACACTTATTATTTAACTATAATTAAAAATGAGATTTGAAGGGAACGGAGAAGCTAGGCAAGACAATTGCTTGCTTAGACCACTCACTAACTTTTAAATATCCTTTCCTTACTCCCTCTTGGCAGCACTGTTTTCATTGTGAAAATCGCGTAGCGTTCATTTCACTTTTATGATGGAGGAGAAAAGTGGCTGACAACCAAAGCACGCTAAAACTCAACCAAGTGAATTTAAAATAAAGGCGTAAAGTAGACCGCCCCGTATAAACCTTACCTCTCCTTAAACCCTCTACGCTGATAATCAATAAATAGTGAAAAAATCACTAGATACCCCACTTGCAACGCAATAATACTAATATCAACCGCCTCCCAAGGGTTAAAGTGAAGCTGAGTGCTTAAATAATAGACAAGATCATAAAGTAAAATAAACAGGTTATGGCAAGCATGAATGACAATGACTACTCCTAGGCGGCGATATCGCTCAAAGACCCAACATAGAAACGCCCCAGACATAAATGCGTCCAGCGCCCACTGGTGTATTGAAGCAAATATTAAGCTTGAGAGTAATGCGGCGTTAGTAACCCCAAAAATGGACCTGAAAATAACAAACAACAAATAACGAAACAGGAGCTCCTCTATCACGGGAGAAATGAGCACACCGTCTAGAGCGCTTCGCAACACACTCGACCAATCAATTACTCCATCAGAGGCCGAAAATAAAGGGGTAAAATTGTAGGATTGGGCCTGCCAAGATCCCGGGGAAAACCAATCAAAAATAATATATTGAAGATAATTTGATACGGAATTTAATGAAATCACCCCAATCAATATCAACGCGCCTTCACCCCATGTACATACGTTTCTGGGCCAAGAGGTTAAGTACTGCTTCCAATGCTTATCTCGCCGAGCACTAACAAATAGCACGAAAAAAGCGATAACAGGTAGAAAATAGTAGGCGAAAGCAGAGTAGAGTGCTCGATCCAAAGTCGGATTTAATGCCCACTCTCGGGTAATGCTCAGGTAGTAATCAAGCAGGACATAACTTGGAAAGAAATAGCCTATGTAAACCACCACCACAGCTGAAATCATTAACCGCATCGTAAACTCCAAAAAATTAATAACCATAAGGCAGTTTTTGCCGCTTTTATCATGTTGGTCGTTTAAGCTCACTTCGCGAACGTGCTGCGCTGGTAAGGCTCACTATAACGAGCCCTTTGCAAGAGAGGTGCACTCTATCAAGCGAATCTGGGAGCTAGCTTTTAATCCCACGGCCTAGGGTTACCCCCCAAAATTTTCCAACCTTATGAAGAGTAATTAATAATTTCATAGTTAAATTCCCCCTCTATTTAACTGGAGAGCGAAACCAATGTTTTAGGTTTTAAAGGAGTTATCTTCCCAAATAAATTGAATGGAATGTTAGAGTTTTTTCTATGGTTTAATTATTTAATTATAGGTAATTAAATAAAAATTTAATTTTTTGAATCGGTCATTGAAGCAGCCCAATTCATGGATGTGGGTAAGTCTACGTGGGTTCGCTAACTAAAAGCAAAACGCCAGGAAAAACTCCGAAATTCTCACTTAGGACGCCTGAACATTTAGGTTGGCTCATTTGTCCGGATTATACTTGTATCAGCCTCAGAGCAAAGCAAGTCGAGGTCTCATGCAAGACAAAAACGTGCGTAGAGATAAGTGCTCCCGATCTTACTCAAACAAATACGGGGAGCTGGAGGCGGTGCTTATGACGCGAGATTGCGCCGCTTTCTTGGAACGTGGTCACCCTAGAGCTATTGATTCTAGTTGCTATGAAGACTGGGATGAAAAAAGGGGCGAGGTTGGGAAGACATCAAAACTATACAAAGAACCCCCTACTTTAGTCGGTGGTTTAGGGCTAGAATCACAAGCGCGAGGGTTCAACCGTGAAGGGTCTGAGACGCAGGGGGCGCTGGCATACTGGTTCCTTCGCTGCCATTTTTGAGTCTTACACTCAAACCAGGACCTCGATTCGTCCCTGACCAGTAATTTATCCTGAGCGCCTAGACTCGCACGATAAACATATTACCGTATGTATTAAATAACCCTTTTAACTCCTTTTTTTTGTAAAACCAATATTTTCTCCGCCGAGGCTATTTAGGAATATTTTTGATGGTGAGTTGATAAACATCTTCCTACTCCCAGTATCGAAGCTCTCAAGACATGAAGATCCAGTAACTCTACATGTGAACACATTCACGTCGATTGTGTGAGTGGTGATACCTCCATCTTCAGCTGTCGTGACTGTCGTGCTGCCAACCGCAACCCCTGACAACCAGCCAGTAGGTGTCATCGTTGCCGTGCTCAGCTCATTCGACGTCCACGTCAAGGAATCGCTTACATCGTATGAAGTGTTATCGCTGTATGTTGCCGTCGCCATTAATGACCTTCCACAACGGAATTTATGAGGGGGTGACCGCAAGCGAGGTGAGGACCGCAGCGGTAAGCAATGGCTCTTCGGGAGCGAGAACTATTGCTGATCTGGTGATAAATCAAGGCGTAGCTCTGAGCCGTTATCTAGCAACAAAGCTAATGAAAACGCTTGGTTCGATTAGCTGTCAATTACCGAGACATCAGTATAGGAAAGCCTAAAGGGGCTACATTCCACAGCGAGCAAGATAGTCACTAGATGAGTAGAAAATATCGTCAGTTACTGTGGCGTTTTCAGATAAAACAAAGTTTATCTCGACGAGGAAATTGCTGGGAGAATGCTCCAATGGAACGTTTCTTTAGAAGCTTAAAGACGGAGTGGATCCCAACAGTAGGTTATCGTAGCTTTTCTGAGGCTCAACAATAAATTATCCAATACATCATTGGCTATTACAGCCAATTGAGGCCACATCACTATAATGGTGGCCTCACACCTAATGAATCAGAGAGATTGTCTTGGGTACCCTCTAAAACCGTGGCCAATTTCAGTTGACCACTACACATAGCAAAAAATTATAAGCAACCTACTTTTGTAGGTTTGATACTAGGATGAATAACTGTCCCATTAGTATGGGCTAGAGACACTGGTTCAGTTTCTAGAACTGTGCACTTAGGTCCTAAGCGCTTATATATTTTAGGATGCATCTGAGAGAGAATCGAGGTAAAACTTTTATAGTCAGGACTTTCTAAATGCACCGCGCGACAAGTTCCAATAGGAAAGTACGTATGTATTGCCTCAGGGGCTAAAGCCGAATCCTCATAGATGTCACTTAGCTTTACTTTTACCGGGTTCAACTCACATCCCTCAAACGTCCCATTTTTCTTGTACCTATAGTCACTAGGCTTCTCTGTTAAAGGATTAAAAGTATGGCCATAGTAAGAGTCTGTACAATTTCCTCCAATATACTTGTTGTCCTTGTCATAAAGACATAAGCGCGTACGCATGATTAAGCTGTTGTAGCAAGACGGGACTCTAAGATTTCTTACGGTGGTTTTCTTGCCTATTGGTATGAAACCACCTCTGGACCCCTGACAAGTTGCGCTCGTTCCACCGGAATCAAAATATTGATAACCCAACTTCCCACCTCTCAGAGAATCTAAAATGAGGTCATCAAGATAGGTGAGCTCCCGAGTATCTTTCTCTCTAAGTATAGGGTAGAGAAATGCTTGATCACTCAATTGTGGTCCCTCATAAAATGTCACGTAACTATTTGATAAATCGATCGCTCTAGCATTAAAGGAGAGAAAAAAACAACTCAAATAGAACAGTATTCTTGTCCTTGTGTACATATATTACTACCTTTGATTAAAATCAGTTAAACGAGGCTCCACCTAACTCTTAATGCAGACCGAATACTAATAAATTAACTATCAATTATGTTTTCCTTACAAGTGAGTCCAATCGAGTATTGAGAATGACATTTCTTTGATTTTACTAGTCTTTTAAATCAAAAATTTTGCGATTAGGTGGTGGGTTGGCATTAATTGAAGCGATAGCAAGATAAGAAAGTTTAGATTATTGTTATTTTTAGCCTGTATTTTGGGGGTGACAGGACCCCTGTAAAAGAGAAATTTGATATTAATGTAAATACAGTGTGGTTAAATCTACACCCCAACCCCTGCAATCGTGGGTCGGCTGACATTTTGGATTGATGAAAAAGTGATCCAACAATGGCAACGGACCAAGCAAGGTGATCGTGGAAGACCTCGTTTGTTTAGCTAATCACTTTACCGGAGCAAAAGGTAGCCTCATCACCCCTCTAGAATTGTCTGAGGCTGGCTTTGAGATGAAGAACGTCCTATTTCGAAGGCGTGGCCAGAACGCTTGCGCTTCCTCACTCCTTTCACTGACTTTAATTAAGTTCGAGTAAAGGCTTATTGTCTTATGTGCCTATTTCCCTTTCGACTCACATCATTTGATGGGCTCACAGGCTGTTAACCGTGATCGTTCTGAACCCCAATGACAAGGGTATATGAACGCTTCGCGCCCTTGTCCTTGAGAACCAAGAACGTTTGCCGGACAGCCAAGCGGCTCCATAAAAGTGATACTCAAACAGAAAGGAAACTCCTCATGGTACAACGACACTCAAGCCTAACTCTCTCTAAATCAAAGTTCAGCGACCAGCGTTTCGCCGCTGGGCACGAAAGCTCACCAAAAAATGATGTCTCTAGATCTTTGGCGGTCTTGAAGTTGCGCTATCAAGTCAAAAAGTGTCGTGATGAGGCGAAAAGAAAGTCTGATTGGGTTTCCAAAATCCAGCGTTTAAAAATGTTCAGTCGTCGTCAGTCGCCAGAGCAACAGGCTGATATCGCGTCGTTAAAAGGCCAAGGGTTCGTTGAAGCTATCAAGCAGCAGTTTCCGCAATTGGTGTCGCGTCGTTTTGCTTTCCATGAAATCCGTGACTTTTTCATTGAATTAAATGGCGCTGGCTTTGGTGAATGGTTTCTTCACGAGCGAGCGGATCACATTATTCTGTACACCACTTACGGGTCTGTGTTTCCAGCGTTGCGATTCGTGCAAACGGAGGAGGGGACGTTTAAGTGCTCAGGGTTTTGTTTTGATGTGCGTTTTGGCGTTTAGAGGGTCACATGAAAATACGTTCTACGGTTTCCTCTGACATATCCAGGCACGTGATTTGGGTGAATTCAATCGACTTCTTAATACTAAAGGCACCGGGGGGAGGGGTGAGTATCAGAGTGTGTGACTGTGCTACCACCATTAAACAAATGCGAGAAGACGACGCCTATGCGAAGAAAACGGAAAAGACGACAGAAACAACCTCCGAGCATCGCGCGTCGGCCAAAGGTTTACTCTCTTGTCTGTATAACGATTAAGGTCGGCTGATGCGCGACGGCATCAAACCCTCATAAGGTAAGGCCATCAATAGGTCTGAATTTTGTTTCGATATTCCAGTCGTTTTCGGCATTCAATCGGTTCGGGTTTGTTATACGAGCAACGCTTTTGCTCTTTGTGAGCACCAGGCGATTATGCGTATTGTAACTACCAAGTAACTTTGTCTTGGAGTGGTGATTTTTTCAAAACTTACTGAATCCTAAAAAGGACATCAAGCCACTACTTGCAGTTGCCAAGAAATCGCGTAAATACCACTGGTTGAAGCAAGATGATTCAACCGTCTTGCAGCAATCTGTACTCAATCGTCACCAAGCCTTTGATAACTTCTTTAATCCGAAGTTGAAAGCCAAGTACCCACATTCAAACGTAGACACGGTAAGCAATCGAGCTATCACTGTGTTGGTGTAAAAGTCTTTGATGGTGCATCAAACTCCCGAAAATAAAGCCTGTAGAGGCGAATAATCACCGTGAGATTGTAGGCAAGGTTAAGAGCATTACGTTAAGCAAGGTAACTGGTATTGATCTAGGTCTATTTCATTTTGCTATTGAATCGAACGGTAGAAAGACAGCTAACCCAAGATTTGTAAAACGTGCTGAGAAGAATCTCAGACGAAAGCAGCGTCAGCTATCTAGAAAAGCAAAAGGCAGTGCCAATCGAGCAAAAACTAGATTGCTCGTTGCCAAATGCCACGAAAAAGTGGCTAACGCTCGTGCTGATTTTCAACATAAGCTTTCTCGAACTCTCGTTGACGAAAACCAAGCGGTGATAATTGAGACATTGAAATCAACAAACATGATGAAAAGCCGCAAACTGGCGAAACACATAGCGGACGCCTCATGGCATAGTTTTGTCTTTAAGTTGGAGTACAAACTAAAAGAGCAAGGCAAATATCTAGTTAAACTAAATCAGTGGGATGCAAGCTCTAAACGTGCTGTTGTTGCGGTCATAAAGTGGAAGAAATGCCCTTATCGGTTTGCAAGTGGGATTGTCCATCAGGCGGCACTACAGACATAAATCGTGACTTAAACGCCGCCCTTAATATCCGTGATAAAGGCCTTCTAGAATTAAAGGCGGTTGGATAATCGTCTCTGCTTATGGAAGCTGCGTAAGTCTTGATACTATCGAGCAATGGCTAACGAAATAAGAAGCATCGCCCAATAGGCGGTGAGTAGTCACTTAGATAGATATGCTGAAAACCCAAGCAAACGAGGGAAGAGCTCCTAGTTTTTTAAGGACTTAATAGCATTTTTCTAGCTAGGCATAGACCTTCGGATCTTGTCACTTTGGGCAAAAAGTAAAAATAGAGTAAAGCAGATGATGGCAAGTCCTAAAGATATTCCTAGTATTAATAAGCTTTCTTCACATATTAGAGGTAAGGCTATTGATAAAAAAGCGAGCAGGACAACAAATAGTTCACATCCTCCCCCGAAAATAGGATGCTGATGACGAAATACTGCCCATTGATAAACCATTGTTGATAATCTCCTTGCAGCTGAGCTCAGCTTAGTTCTTTCTCTTTAGTTAAAATACGTTAACACTATCAATACTGTATGGGGGGGGATTTTTATTATTTATTTTTAATTAATTATCTGCCAATTTTAAACGCTAAAGTTAGTACTATTTGAAAGCGAAATACAGGGTTTATTCATGATTATATTTATAAATAAAGATAATTAATTAAAAATATAAAATCATTGCTTTATGTTAAATAATTGATTAATTATCTTAAATGATTGTCATTTCCTCTGCTATTAATCGAATTTATAAGAATCATTTTTAATTTATAACCATACTAGCTATAGCCATGAATAAAATTATCTCCCTTTATATATTAATTATACTCTTCTTGGCAGGTTGTAATTTAGAATTGTCAGAAGAGGTTGATGTAAAACCAGCAATAACATTAGAACGGATCGATATTAGCGTCTCCTCATCAGGAATTCGGGGAACAAGTAAATTAACGATGAGGAAGGGGAACAAAAAAGCTTTCGTCGCAGTAGGTTATTATTCTGATCACTCTTCAAAGGTGCTAACTGATTTAAGCATTTGGCGCTCTAATAACAAGAACATTGGATATTTTGTAGAACCGGGACAATTAATTGGCAAAGCGTTAGGATTTATAAAGATCACAGCCACTAAAGACGGAGTCACCAGTAACACAGTGGACGTGGAGGTGACCAATGCCATCGTCACCTCGCTCACCGTCACGCCTTCACAGGTCTTAGTCGCGAAAGGTCAAACACAACAGTTACTTGCAACAGCGACCTACAGTGATGGGACCTCATCAGATGTCAGCCGTTCGGTCACGTGGACACCGGATGAACCACAGACAGCAACGGTCACGCCTACTGGTTTATTGTCTGGGGACACAGTCGCCACCACGACGGTTGAGGCTTTCCTAGACGGAGTCACCAGTAACACAGT
>NZ_JBFRSC010000011.1:0-9741 GCF_041473335.1 Vibrio sp. 10N.222.55.C7 | reverse complement strand
AACACAGTGGACGTGGAGGTCTATGCATGTAGGAGTACGGGAGCTTCATGTCTTGACATCTTCGATACTGGTAGTGGGAAATTGTTTACAAATTCACCATCCAAAACGTTCCTAGATAGTAGAGGAGGCAGTACAAATAAAGGTTTTACACAAGAAATAGGAACTTCAGGTCCTACTGGGGATTTCTATATTTTCGATTGGAATAACGCAGATTCATTGTGTGACACATATAATTCCAAGAGTATTGCAGGACGAACCAACTGGCGTTTAGCTACTGTGAATGAGTTAAGGGGACTATTCAACACAAATGGAAATATGTTTACTGCTCGTGGCTGGGCAGTCAGGATAAATTACTGGACATCAACGTCTCGTGGTCCGGGCTATGCCAATATATCTCTCAGAAATGGTCACTCTGGGCTCACTATGCCGAGCGACGACTATCTTTACGCATCGTGTGTCTCTGTTCCTTAGCGGCAAACGTCTGAGTCTTAGATTTCTCTCTCAAAACCACCTACCTCGGTAGGTGGTTATATTAGTGATTTTAATAAAGTGCTTGGCAGGTACTTTAATACATTAGTTAGTTATCAAGATAAAACCTAGGCAGATAGATATTGAGATGAACTGGTAGTCTTCTTCGATGAAATAACCTACCAGAAGTGCCGAAGTATATTGATGATGTCAGCTAACTTAAATATCTTGGTTATACCTATTATTGGTATTGTTTCTGGATATTACCTTCTAAAAGAGGGTGTTTTAGGTTTTGACTTATTAGGTATAAGTTTTTTGTTGTCGGCAATTGCCATCTGTAGTGGATAAGGGCATTTGGCCAACAACATGCAGGGTGGTCGTATGGTTGTAATACTAGAAGTAATCCGCAAAGTCAGGATGTTCTATGGTTCGTAACTCAGAAGTGTCCAGCTTCGTGCTGACAGGGTAGATCACATTTTACCCGTGGCAGCTAGATTAGTAAAAACACTGACACGGTTTTGGTCCAAAGCTTGCCATCTTGATTTTGGGTCGAAAAATCCCGTAAGAAATTTCACTCTACATATAGTGTTAAGCGAGATCTAACTCTGAGATAATTTCTTGCAGAATGAGCTTGGATTCACTATCTAATCCTGTCAAAGGGGTTGGTAAACATGGGGATTCAGCATAGCCTAATATTTCTGCCGCACTGACCATCACCCTCATGGCACCGAGATTATCTGAGAACAATTGCCACAGTCTGTCATATCTTAGAGAGAGTTCTTTCGCTTGCGCAGGGGAAGAAATTTTGGCTTGCTTAAATAAGTATAGAGCGGTGAGTGGGAACAAACCTGCTAGGACGGAATACCAAACGTCACATCCTGCTTGAATGCCATTTGAAGCGAATACGTCACCACTAACTCCAATCGTTACATTGCCTGGCAGTAGTTTTCTGAGAGCTTGAACTCGGCATCCACCCTGATCTTCAAATTGCGCACCAGGGAACTTTATTGACTGCACCATTTTTAGCTTTGCAATCTCAGCATGGAGTTCGTGACTAAAGGTAAAATGGGTAGCAGCTGGGTTGTCGTATACACAGATAGGTACCGAAACGCTCTCCGATACACGTCGATAGAGTTCATAGACTTCTTCATCGAATAACCGATGATAAGAAATAGGCGCGAGTAAAAGACCTTTTACGCCGAGCTGCTCTGCTTGCTCAGCATTAGCAAGCACATCCCTTAATCGTAGCGACCCGATGCCAGCCAAGACAGGAATTTCTCCTGCCATTTCAACTGCTGTAGCAATCGCGTTATGTTTCTCTGATGCGTTTAAATACGGATATAAACCTGTTGACCCTAAGGCACATATAGAATCAACCCTTGCGTTAATTAAACGGCCAAGAATCTGACTATAAGCGGTCACGTCGATTCGTTCATCCGACATCGGGGTGATCGGGAAAGCACTGATTCCTTTAAATATCATAGATAAATTCCTTTCATTATGTGTGTTTACCGAGTGTTATGCGACCATAATGAGCCTATCGCAAATACATTAAACAGGATGGTAAAGATAGACAATGATCTGCACAGCCAAGACTGGACACCAAATTAAGTGACTTTCCATACCTGTAGTTATTCATGACTTTCTAATTTAGCAAAGGTACTGATTTATTTTTGTCCAGAAACTTCATAGGCTAAATTTTTATCCGTCACTTTTTATCTCGAAAGCCGTCAACAAAAGTAAGCTATTCCCAACGGATGAAGTGGCAGGGAAGACGATCTTCTTAGCGATCCAGGATGTCTCCGTACAATGGACGATTCCCATATAAGCAAATGGCGACAAGTTCTGAACCGCTTTATAATTATGTTCGAAGACCGATTAACTGCTTATAGGTAACCAGGGCAGTTACAAAGAATCCTTTATATATACAGGCTTTGGGGCTTTATCAATAATCGACTGCACAAATATATCAACGCATTCAGGCGTAAGTGGTAGGCTTAGTGATGGTTCGGTTATCTCAAGTTCCAGCAGCAGCGGCCGACCATTTTTACCTTCAATGAAGTCTAATCTCGCGTACAGAAGTGGTTGAGAAAGACCAAGATTGCTTTGTACTAACCTCAATATACGCTTCGCCAACGCCTTCTCTTCACTATTCGCTTCTTTTAGCTTGCGAAATTCCATGTCCGGCGTTTTAGTCTCACCACGTTGTGCGAGCAAAGGTTCCTTCTTAATCGCATGTGAGTACGTATGATCAAAGTAAATCATGTTCGTTTCACCATGCTCTTCAATCGTATGTAGGTATGGTTGAATAATGACGCCCTTACCTAGTCCTAATAGGTAACGCACATGCTGAGTTATTTTGTCTAAATCTTCGATGGACAGACGAATGACACCGAATGAATAGGCACCAACTGTTGGTTTAATCACGACTTCGTGAACTTTCCAGTAGTTATCTTGAAGATTAGCAACGGCTGCTTGAATCTCAGTTTCTGAGTAGATGATTTCTGTCGGGACAATTGGGACACCCTGCTTCTCGAGTTGTTTCAAATAACTCTTGTCTGAGTTCCATCTGATCACCGATAGAGGATTGAGCAGTACTGAACAATTTTCAACTTGTTGGCAAAATTCAATGAATGGCTCAATTTTCTCCATATAGGTCCACGGTGAGCGCAGGACAACCACATCATACATAGCCCAATCGTGGTTGGGGCTATCCCAAAATATCACATCAACTTCCACGTCAGTACGCTTAAAAGCGTCCAGAATATAAGGCATATCATAGTCGACAGCTAGGCTATCACTATCTGAGACTAAAGCGACTTTCTTTGTTGCGAGCATTTAACTATTCCTTTTACTACCAGGGAAGAAGGGATTCCATGTGAATAAACTGACCACTCACTAAGCTGTCAGCATCAAGTGCCACTTTTATCGCTGTGAGGGCTCCTTCTTTTGGGGTTAACATCCCATCGCCATCGTTTAAGTCGGTCTTTGTATAGCCGGGATGGATGCTATTTACCGTTATCGAGGTATCTCGAAGCTCATAGGCGAGGTGAGCAGTCCAAGAATTGAGGGCACTTTTTGAGGCACTGTACGCTGGTAGAGATTTAAATTCATCCGTGTATGCGTATGATTTGGTGTCACTATGTAACGTCACCGATCCCAATAAGCTCGATACATTGAGGATTTTTCCTTTCATTGAGCGCTTGAGTAAAGGTAAAAAGCTGCGGGTTACGTTTACCGTACCAAACAAATTTGTATTGAACGTTTCAAACCATTTTATGAGTGGTTGTTCAGACGGCGGTGTGCCATATTCTTCAACCCTTATTGCTGCGTTGTTTATAAGTATATCGACCTTACCAAACAAGGTTTCAACGATATGGACGGCTTCTTTGATAGATTTGTCGTCGGTAATGTCCATACATAAGCAATAGACTTCGATACCTTGGAGGTTCAGGTTAGCAGCAGCCTCTTTAATTGCTGCTGCTTTTCTACCAGCAAGCAGTACCTTATGACCTTGCTTGCCAAGTTCTGCTGCAATTTCAAAACCGATCCCTCTGTTTGCTCCTGTAATGAGCGAAATCTGTGAGTCTGACATTCAGCCTTCCTAGCTCTTAACTTTCATAAAGTGAGTTTGTTTCTTCCCTTCTATCAACTTTCCGACGACAATAATGAAACAAAGAGCCAGTAGAAGTGTTAGAAAACTGAGTATCGCCATCCAGTTACCGAAGCGCTGCGCTATGAATCCGGACGTAATTACAGGTATCGAAAATCCGACATAAGAATAGATGTACATGCCAGCCGTAGAGCTTGCCTTGTCGATGTTATGGTTACTCGTAAACTTAAGTAGCCCCGCCATATATGTGAAACCATAACTTGAAAGGCTAGTGCAACTGGCTCCGAAAAGAATGATCGTGATAGATTCATGATAGTAGCCAAGTGCTATGAGGCTAAACCCAAATACCGTAAAGAAACATCCCAATATTAGGCTTGAGTTTGGGTGCAAGCGTTTAGCAATGTGTTGAGTCAAAAAACCAGTGCAAATAGATAGGAAAACCATTAAGCCAGTCCAATCGCTTAAACCCATCTCATTGAGAAGTATTGGTACGATTGCGATGACCATACCCGTTGTAGCCCAAGCTAACATCATGCCTAAACCATACGACCACGTGTTGGTGGGGAAGCAAGGCAATGTAATGAGTTTGAGATTTGGTTTTATGGTTTGGTTGCTCGGCAATCGAACCAGCAACAACAACAACAAAGAAACGAGTAGAAATAGACTGAGGTAACTGTATGGCAGCACTGTCATGCCAGCTACGTTTAGGCTCACACTTGTCGCAAGTGCACCACTACCAAACCCCAACGACGTAGACGCGGCCACTAGCAACGTACCAAATTTTTGTTCTCGTTCATCAATAAGGTCGTATATATACGCTGAGACTGAGGTTGTGGTTAAGGCGGTAGCAACACCCAATAGCAGTCTTGCGACAAATAACGAGGTCCAATTTGGCTGAATGACGAGCAATGCCGTTGCCCCCGCACTTAACAATAGTGCAAGGAATATGGGTTGCTTCCTACCTACTTTATTTGAAATACCCCCTAGCATTAATAGAGTAGGCAATAGACCCAATACATAGGCAGCAAAGGCGATGGCGACCGCCGCGGGGCCCATGTTACTGTTTTCGGCATAAACACTGTAAAGAGGTGCTTGAAGGTTTACAGAGTAGGTCACACAGAACATGACCAACGCCAACACACTTAATGAAATTCGTTTTTCCATACGAGTATTCCTTTCGTTGATAATTATCGTTGATAGCGTTTACATGTCACGTGTACTATTAACATAAATCCAGTATTTAGAGGGTGAACTATGCATTACATTCAGCTGTTATAGACTCTTCGCTCCAAGTTGTAATAAAAGGGTCCGTTTCTTCATTACCAAGTTGATCAAACAACTCAGTAGACAAATATCTTTCTCCTGTATCTGGTGCCATTGCCAATATCACGCTTCCTTTAGATGCAGATTTAGCCACTTCTAAAGCTGTAGCTACCGTTGCCCCGGCAGAGATACCAACAAGAATGCCTTCGTGACGAGCTAAGTCACGTGCCGTCGTGATCCCCAAATTTCCATCAACAGTGACAAGGTTATCCACCACACTCTTATCCAGCACACTTGGTATGAAATCTGGGGTCCAACCTTGGATGGGGTGAACTTTCCATTGGTCCTTTGCGAGGATCTGAGCACCTTTAGGTTCTGGGACGACAATTTCAACCTCCGGTCGTGCCACCTTCAGCATCTGTCCAATACCCGTAAGAGTTCCGCTTGTACCAAAGCCTGTGACAAAGTAATCCAAACGCTTACCAGAAAAATCACTGAGTATCTCACTTGCTGTCGTTTCACGATGATAAGCAGGGTTAGCTGGATTATCGAACTGGCGGGGTCTGAACCATCCATTCTGAGCTGCAAGCTGGTCGGCAATTCGATTACCGCCGCTACTACCTTGTTCACTTGGGAACAAGATGACTTCACCACCGTAAGCGCGAATTAGCTTCCTGCGTTCTAGCGAATATCCATCCCCCATTACGGCGATAAATTTGTATCCTCTGGCTGCGGCAACCATGGCCAAGGCAATTCCAACATTACCTGAAGTGCATTCAATAATTGTGTCGTCTTTCTTGAGCAAACCTTTTGTTTCAGCGTCTAACACGATTGAGAGTGCAAGCCTATCTTTGACTGAACCAGCTGGGTTGAAAGACTCCACTTTGACATAAACCTCGACTCCCTTTGGAGCAAGATTGTTTAGTTTGACAATTGGAGTGCATCCAACAGTTTCTGTTATTGAGTTATATAAAGGCATCTACGTTCTCTCGTTAGTTTTTATTTGAAGGGACACAGTCTTGGTCGTTTCACACTAGCTTCTTGCAACTGATACTGACGCCATTCGAGGTTTTCTTCTTCTCCATAAAACCCCAACTCAGTTGGCATCACTCCGTTGTTGTATTTTTTGACACGATTTCGAATACGCTCTCGAGCCTGCCTGCCACCTTTCGTTTCACCATTAGCGACCATGTCAAAGACCTCCCTTGCGTTAATCACAAAATTAAGGCGTGAGCCGAGATTCCGATTTCTAAGCACTTGATGCTTGTCTGAGCTCATGTTGATAAACAGTTCGACACCATTAAAGCAGTATGTCCATTTAGATGCCTCGGGGTCGATAGGTATATGCCTAGGCCATTGAGCGACATCGTGCTCATGCGTCCAATTTAAGACTTCCCAACCAAGCTTGTGCGGTGCCATTGAAAGTGAAAGGTCCGGAGAAAAAAACACCACTAATGGCGAGAACATACGCTTATTAACTGGAGTGGAATTCAACATGTCCGTATAAGCAATCAGTCCATGCAAAAACGGGTAGTAAGTGTTGTGTTCATCCGACTCACAAAACAGCACTTGGATAGTCTTAGAGTTCCACGCTCTGCGGCTAAACAGGCAAGGGAACTCAGGGGGCGCTGACTCTCTTACTGAATTCTTCCCACGCTTCCTTCTTCCAGTTTGAAAACTGATTCAGTTCTTGCAACAGTTCTGCATGTGTATACAAGGTTTTATGTTGCTCATTAGGCGCAAGAGCCGCAGGGTTAGTTTTGATGATTTCCATGACTTAAACTCTTATTTTTTTTGAATAGCGCATCCACGGCTTGAATGATGAGATCTAGTCCTTCTGTATTGGCTACTGACGAGTGGCTATCTGCACAGAACTCAGCAAGTTCTAAGCCCATAATTTGGTTGTTAGGAAGTGACTCGAATAGATCCAATAATTGGGCGACTTTCAAGCCTCCCTCGACTTTGAAGTCAGCGGAAATCTGCCCCGGGTCCATAACGTCCCAATCCACATGAACCCAGACTTTGGAATCACCAATGAATTTGATGACTGACTCTGGCGTCAGAGTTGAAGGGGGAAAGTGCATGAGACCTGCATTATTAACGTTGTTAAGTTCTTTTTCATCGATGTCATGTACGCCAATTAAAGCAACATTATTAGGTTTAACTCCCGCGCCAAAACCGCTATCCCACAGGCCGCATGTAGCAGCCAATACCATCCCGCCGAGATAACCGGTTTCTGTCGTTTCAGGGGTATTAAAGTCACTGTGTGCATCGATCCATAGGACCTTTATGTCAGGAAAAGTCGATGCAACAACGGGCAGTGTCGCTAAGCTCGCTGAGCAGGTATTTGATGCAAATAGGACAGGGCTATCGCCAGTGGCTAGTAAATGGGAGATTTTTGTCTGCAACAGAGCGAGGGTCTTTCGAGATTCCTGGAGTGCAACACTCCAATCATCCGATTTCGTAGGCGATCGTTGCCCTACGTAGTTAGGTGTAATGTCATAATATAGAGCAAGTTTATTTGCTGTGAGCTTTGCGCCCTCGAGCATACGATCTGCTCTGTCCGCGACACGTCCTTGAGAGCAGAGTATTTGAAAAGGCATTTAGAAAGACGTCAATATATTAAATATTAAAAATGAAGTCTTTTTATAGCTCAGCTAGATAAATATAAAAAAATAATAATGATTATTTATTATCAAAATAACTTTCAATATTAATTGAATTAATAAAACCCCATATATTATAAGGGTTTTTATTGACTTTCCGTATTCTCGTTTTAACGTGTTGTAGGTGAGTAAATTTGGCCACTAGGCTAGAGGTTTTACAAGACCTTAAATAATTCATGAAATATTAATTTAATAAAACGTGTAACTCAGAAATGTCCGTGCGACCTGGAGTCGTATGAAACGTTGTTCACCACGAAGGGTGAACCATCTGTACTACCAGATGCCCCTAGGAGCCTGAATAAAGAAGCGGCTCTGACAATGTAACGAAGCTTGGTTGTTGACTGAGCTGGAAGAATCGTTAGAGGACGTTCCTCCTGACAACCACAAGTCGGGTGAGTGCTAGGGGGGCAATATGATGAATATAATGAATCCATTTAAGGCGCGTTATATGATGAAGCAGCGGAAGTGGTTAATACGCTGTAGCCAAAAGGCAACGAGAGTCGGGAAGAGATTGGACATTACTCTTTCGTGGTCATTGCACTCTCCGCACCATTGTGGGCATCTAAGTTGACATTTTATGCGGCATACGGAACAGGGCAAGCCTGTATATCTCCCTATGGGAAAGCAGCCTGTAAAGGTTGCCGATAGGTATGCAGGTAAAGGAGGTTAGAAAAAGCGAATGCTACTTTGTAATGAAGTAGATACAGGTTATATCTGGCGCGAAAGCGAGCTGACTTCTAACTGGTCTCCCGTTGCGAGATAGCTTGAAGAACTTTATTAAAGAAGAAAAACAAATGATGATTTCGAATAAAATCAGTGCGTCTTCTGACAGCGAACCGTGGTTTCTTATTCATTAAATGGCCATTGGGGCAGTTTTAAAGTTTTAAGTGTGTATCGCAAAGGTAATTTTGTTACTGGGTGCTTAACGAGGCCTTTGTGGAGGCTTGAGCCGTATGCAGTGAAAGTTGCACGTACGGTTCTGAGGAGGGAGGCATCTGGGAACAGGTGCCGCCTATCCGACAGAGGCGTTTTAGCGATAATCGCCGTTAACTGTAATTTCGTCATTTTTAGCCTGTATTCTGGAGTTAAAGTGCTCCTGGATAAGAGTAACTTGGCGTTCATGTAAAAACAGTGTGTTCAAATCTACACCCCTTTCAAGAGGGGCGTTTTTCATCGATAATTTAGGCTCTTAGCGAAAACAAATAGTAATCGGGAAGTATTCCAAAAAATGCCCCTGTATTTTCAATTTTTCACCACACAGCCAAGTTAAAAGATTTTCGCTTCTTAAGCTCAATAAGCCATGAACCAAAATATTTTTCGACCGACTTATCTTTCCATAAAATTGACCTTGCGGCATGGATAAATAGCGTTCTCAGTTCTTTATTTCCTCTTTTTGATATTCCAAGTAGCGTTAACTGGCTTTGTTGCGTAATTCAATGGAACTAAATCAAGAACCTACGATCTGATCAGCTACGTTCACTACTTCTCGTAGCTCTATGCCTAAACCTCTTTACAAAACAACCAACTGGAAGCAATACAACCAATCACTCATTAACCGTGGCTCTCTGACCTTTTGGATTGATGAAGAGGCGATAGCGGGTGGGCGCAAAGCAAACAGAATAAGCGCGGTAGGCCACGTCGATTCAGTGATTTAGCTATCACGACAGCACTCATGGTGAAACGCGTGTTTTCTATGCCACTGAGAGCGTTGCAAGGATTTATCAACTCGAT
>NZ_JBFRSC010000010.1:0-27332 GCF_041473335.1 Vibrio sp. 10N.222.55.C7 | reverse complement strand
GTTTTTTCTCACACTCCTAAGTCTAGATTGCTAAGGAGGGAGTGGATTCCATACATCACGTTAGTGTTTTTACTCATAGCTATCTTGTTAAAGAAAGTTTGTCCTATAAATAGTAATCTGAATAGTCGATTCGAACATTCTACAAGTTTACTCAAAACGTCCACAGGTTAACGGGGAGATTTCCGTCTTTTTGCGACTAGAGTGAACTTATAGTCACTGGATTTAAAGTAGTTGCGACTATATTCGAATACAGTGTCATCGTGTAGGTAGCTGCGAGTGCGCTTCTCAATGATCGGGTCGGCAGGACTGATGCCTAGCAACTCAGCAACATCGTTAGCCGGGAGGATGGGCACGATTTCCTGCTCACTTCTATCTATCACCAGTTTTTTCTGCTTCTCGATATAATCGTATTTCGAGCCTTGCATCACTTGATAGGTTAGATCCGGGAACATGTCGACTGGCATCCATGTCTCTTCAACGGTGATTGGGTTGTCATCGACAAAACGAACGCGTTTTACGTAAAAAATTCGAGCGCCTTCGTTGATGTCTAAGTGCTCTGCTAGTGTTAACGAGGCAGATTGAATTTCAAAGGCAATTACATCGCTATGAGTTATCCCACCTAAATGAGCCCATTTTTCCGCAAAGCTACTTTGTTGGTAGATATCGTAGTTAACCTTATTCTCTTTAACGTAGGTGCCACTACCCTGAATGCTCTCTAGCTCTTCATTTTCGATCAGAAGTTTAAGCGCCTGACGAACGGTTACTCGGCTGGCAGAAAACTCTTCGCACAGTTGAGCTTCTGTTGGCAGCGCCTCACCTACCTTGTAAATCTTACTGCTGATTTTTTCTCGAATGGCGTCAGCTATTTTGCGATACAGGGGCAGTCTTGCCATGTAAACCTCGAAAACAATACAAAAGAGATAGGTGACAACGACTTGTGATCACCTCTAGAGGCTTAATGATACGAATTAAAGCACTGAATACAAGAAATGGTTGTTGAGTGAGTGAGCTGATAATACAAAAAAACTCCAAGCGGGGGAGGCTTGGAGTTTTGGAGCATACTAAGTGAGGGTGAGTTAAGCTTTCGTTTCAGCTAACTTCTTTTCTTTTTGGTTTCCTATTACTTTTAATCCGATGGTTAGTGCCATTGACACTGCAATACCGATGACGAAGTAAGTCAGCCAAGCAACAGGGTTACCGATGACAGGTAGCATGAACACTGCGCCGCCAGCTACGGTACCAATAGTAATCTTAGAAGAAAGAATTAATGCAGCCGCTACACCACCACCAATCATATGAGCAGGGATGATACGCATTGGATCTTTTACAGCGTAAGGGATAGCACCTTCAGTGATACCACAGAAACCTAAGATAGCGGTTGAAGGGCCTGCCAAGCGATCTTCTTCATCGAAGAAACGTTTGAATACGACAGACATAATGCCTAATGACATACCAGGGATACATTTCGCAGCAGTAAAGGCAGCGTAAAAGATTGATGCATCACCAGCGAAGTCACCACTTGTACCAACACCGATACAGAATAGGTAAGCCGCTTTGTTTACCGGGCCGCCCATATCGAAACAAGCCATAGCACCGAGGATGAAACCAAGAATCAGTAGGTTGTTTGTGCCCATTGAGGTTAGCCAGTCAACCAAACCACTGTTAAGCATCGCGAAGAACTTACCAGGGCCCGCATACATAAAGATTAGTGTTGCGATACCCGCTAGTAGAGGTGTGATGATAATCATCTTCACTGACTCTAGTACTTTCGGTACTTTGATCTGGCGGACAAGCATAACAAATAACGCTGCTGCTGCACCGGCTACTAAGCCACCTAGGAAGCCGCCGGTCATGATAGAGATCTTACCGAATCCACCACCAACAGCGACGAAACCACCGACGAAACCAGGAGCTAGACCAGGTTTACCGACCATACCGTAAGCTGTAAATGCTGCAAGCACACAGATTAACAGTGGGTTAAATGCTTTTAACGTGCCGTAGTATAGGAAATGAATAATGCCTTGAAACGAAGACTCAAACTGCGCTTTGGCTTCTGGCTGTGCAATAGCTGCATAAACTTCTTTCTTAATTGCACCGATTTCACTGTTTGCTAACCCTTCAGCGGCGTTAATTATGCCAAGGTCTGCGTATGTTTTGCCCGTGTATTCAACCAGTATCGCTTCATCATAAAGGTGGGTGTAATCGTAGCCGAAGAATAGATTTAGAAGACCTACACAAAGACCACCGATTATAACAAGAGGAATGATGTGAGATACGCCTGAAAGAGCGCCCTTGTACCAAAGTTTCAAGAAACTAACGATCATATTGTCGTTGCTCTCTTCCTTCTCGGCAAACTTGTTGGTCGTCGTGGCTGCTTTCGCATTTGAGCCACCCGCTTTGACCTTCTCTTCGAGTGCATCAAGCATTTCATCAGCGGCTTTGATACCATCTTTAACCTTACCTTGCACAGACGTTAGCCCCTCGAAGCGCTCAGCTTCAATTACGCCTACGTCAACAGCGTAGATAATGCCATCGGCCTGCGCGATATCTTGTGCGGTTAGTTTTCCATCTAGTCCATTCGCACCTTGCTTCTCGACCTTTATTTCCCAACCGCGCGCGGCTGCTTTCTTTTCTAAATTTTTAGCCGCCATGTAGGTGTGCGCTACACCGGCTGTACATGCTGTAATCGCTAAGATTTTCATCTGATGTTCCTTTGCGTCGTCTCTCGTCATTTGAGCGACAAATAGGTCACTCAATGATTATATCCTTACTTAATTTGTTTTAATCATCTGTGATGATTCTCACAAGTTGTATTATTTGTATTTAATTTGTTTTTATTGTTCTAAGTATCAAAGTAATACAAAAAATGCACTATGACTATATACCATTGAAATATAATACTAAATAGCTACGAGGCGACATTAAGTAATAAAACCCTTATTTAAATAGAATAGCTTGTATTCGCCCTTTGGCGCTTAGAGGTGAGGGTAAATTTATAGTTGTTGGTCGTGAAATAGTTTCGGCTATATTCGAAGATGGTGTCATTTTCTAGGTATCCGCGAGTACGCTTTTCTATAACAGGTTCTGTAGGATTGACTCCAAGCAATGTCGCCACGTCACTTGGTGGAAGGACAGGCATGATTTCTTGCTCACTTCTATCTATCACCATCTTCTTTTGCTTTTCGATGTAGTCATATTTCTACCCTTGCATCACTTGGTAACTGAGGTCTGGGAACATAGTCGTTGGCATCCAAGTCTCTTCAACCGTAATGGCGGTCTCGTCCAGGAAACGTACTCTCTTGATGTAGAAAATGCGCTCGCCTTCATTGATATCCAAGTGTTCAGCCAGCGTTAATGAGGCGGCTTGTACCTCGAAAGATAAGACATCGCTGTGTGTTACTCCCTGCAAATGAGCCCATTTCTCAGCAAAGCTGCTCTGTTGGTAGATGTTGTAGTTTATTTTGCTCTCTTTTACATAGGTACCACTACCTTGAATACTTTCTAGCTCTTGTTGTTCGATTAGAAGTTTAAGCGCTTGGCGTATAGTTACGCGGCTGACAGAGAACTCTTCACGGAGTTGTGCTTCTGTCGGTAGTGCTTCACCAACCTTGTAAATACCGGTGCTAATCTTATCTCTAATGGCATCAGCGATTTGTCGGTACATGGGTAATCTTGTCGTCATATCCTAGCTAACCTCTTGCGTATTAACCTGTAGAACCACTCTAACAGGTCTTAGTGTGTGACCTTTGACTTGAATAATACGAATTCTACCCAGTTAAATAATGATAAAGAATACAAATATGGACCCTTAACTCCAATTTAATACATATCGTGATATTTGTGAGATCTGTATCATGGTTTATTTGTATTTGATTGGTATTATTGTTGTCACATAAACAGATAACCCAAAAGAACGTGAACACGGGGCTAAAACTATGAACCTTACAACGCTTACCAACTCATCACTGATTAATCTACAAACGACGTTCGAAAGTCGTGACGCTGCAATTGAAGCACTCGCTGAACAACTCGACCAACAAGGCAAACTGCACGACAAAGAAGAGTATTTAAAAGCTGTGTTTGCCCGTGAAGAGCATGGTGCAACGGCGCTAGGCGAAGGCCTTGCTGTTCCACATGGCAAAACCGACGCAGTGAAAGAAGCAGCATTTGCAGTCGCAACCCTAAAACAAGATTTGAAATGGCAGGGCATTGATGAAGAAGAGGATGTAAATCTGATCTTTCTAATTGCTATTCCTAATGCTGAAGCGGGCTCTACACACATGCAACTGCTGACCGAGCTGACAAGTACTTTGATTGATGATGAAGTTCGTGAAGCGGTACTTAGCGCGACAACTGTAGAACAAATTTTTGCACTTCTTAGCGATGAGGAAGAACAAATTGAACAGGCAGCCGAAGAATCTGCACCAGTAGTTGAAGAGAAGAAAGGGTTGTTTGGTTCTATTGCTTCAAAGTTATTTGGATAACTCAGCGTTTACTCAAAAGCCATTACTCATTTAAGTCGCACAGCACAGTCTTTACAGGTACAAAACAATGACTAAATCACGCGTTCATATTACCCCACACATGCACTGGGATCGCGAATGGTACTTCACCACTGAAGAGTCTCGTATTCTTCTGGTGAACAACATGGAAGAGATCATGCAACGTCTGGAGAGCGATCCAGAATACAAATACTATGTACTTGATGGTCAGACCGCTGTCCTTGAAGACTACTTTGCCATCAAGCCAGAAAATAAAGAGCGTGTACGTGACCTAGTTCAGGCGGGCAAACTTATTGTTGGCCCTTGGTACTCTCAAACTGACACTATGCAGGTTGGTGGTGAGTCAATCGTTCGTAACATGTTGTACGGCCTACGCGATTGTCTAGAGTTAGGTGAGCCAATGAAAATTGGTTACTTGCCAGACTCGTTCTCAATGAGCTCACAGTTGCCGATGATCTATAACGGATTTGATATCGATACAGCGATGTTCTGGCGTGGTTGCTCTGAGCGTCACGGTACCAACAAAACTGAGTTCTTATGGCAATCTAATGATGGTTCAGAAGTAGCTGCACAAGTACTGCCTCTTGGATATGCGATTGGTAAGTACCTACCTCAAGATGAAGAAGGGCTGCGTGCTCGCCTAGACAAATACTTCCCGGTGTTAGAAAAACCGTCAGTGACCAAAGATATCCTGCTGCCGAATGGTCACGATCAGATGCCAATCCAAAAAGACATCTTTGAGGTGATGGACAAGCTACGTGAGGTTTACCCAGAACGTGAGTTTGTGATGAGCCGCTTTGAAGAGGTGTTCGACCGCATCAAGCAAGAACGCGATCAATTAGACACAGTAAAAGGCGAGTTTAACGACGGCAAATACATGCGTGTGCACCGTACAATTTCGTCAACTCGTATGGATATCAAGCTGATCCACGCTCAGGTAGAGAATAAGATCGTCAACATCCTAGAACCTCTTGCTTCTATCGCTTGGTCACTAGGTTTTGAATATCACCATGGCTTGATTGAGAAAATGTGGAAAGAGAGCATGAAGAACCATGCCCATGACTCTATTGGCTGCTGCTGTTCAGACAAGGTGCATGCGGAGATCCTTAACCGTTACATCCTAGCCGACGATATGGCGAGCAATCTGATCACCTTTTACAAGCGTAAAATTGTTGACCACATGCCAGCGCGTGAAGGCTGCGACAAGCTAGCTTTCTTTAACCTATCGCCATACGAACGTGAAGAGGTGATCAACACCACCATCACTATTCGTGCAGAGCAGTTCAACATCTTCGATGATAACGGCAACTCAGTTGAGTACTTCATCCAAGATCAGCGAGTGATCGACCCAGGCAAGATTGACCGCCAGATTGTCCACTACGGTAACTATGACCCGTTTATTGAGTACGATATTCAGATTAAACAATCTGTACCTGCGATGGGCTTTGCTACCTTGCATATTCAAGGCAATGAACAAGGTGCTCAGAAGATTGCCGAGCAGAAAGATTACCTGCTAGAGAATGAGTTCTACACCATCAAAGTGAACGACAATGGCACCCTAACCATCTTGGACAAAGAAACCGAGATGACATACGACCAAGTGCTAAAAATTGAAGATGGTTCAGACGATGGCGATGAGTACGACTATTCGCCATCTCGCAAAGAGTGGCTGCTTTACTCAGATGAGTTTAAAGTCGAAACCGATATTAAACATGAAGGATTCCAATCGGTTGCTAGCATCAAACTGCGAATGGATGTACCAGCTAATCTGCAAGAGCGTGAAGAGCGCACAGGACAAAACGGCTATGTAGATGTCGATTGTCAAGTGGTACTTAAAGCCGGTTCACGCCGCATTGAAGTCCGTATGGAGCTAGATAATCAAGCAGACGATCATCGAGTACGTGTGCTTATCCCAACGCCATTTGTCTCTGAAAATGTGGTGGCAGATAACCAGTTTGGCCTTATCACTCGACCAACTAACGACCCTGCAATGGAAGTATGGGAGCAAGAAAGCTGGAAAGAAGCGCCAGTGCCTGTGTACCAGCTGATGAACTTTGCTGCGGTTGAAAACCAGACAGGTGGACTGGCATTGATGACCAATGGTCTGCGTGAGTTTGAATTCGTATCAAGCCAAGGCAATGAAGAACGCGATACCTTTGCTCTAACTCTACTGCGTGGGGTAGGAGTTCTAGGTAAAGAAGAGTTGTTGCTGCGTCCAGGACGTCCTTCAGGTATCAAGATCCCGACCCCAGACTCGCAAACTCGCGGCAAGTTGGTGTGTGAATTCAGCTTACTTGGTTTTGCTGGCAACCATATCGCGGCCAACGTTATGGCTAAAGCACGAGACTATGTAACGCCAATCGAGTGTTACAACAAGATCCCGTACAACGCAATGAAGCTAAACGTCGGTGAGCAAGACAAGCCGTTAACCTACTCGCTTCTTGCCAAAGAGCAGAAAGGAGCTGTTCTTAGTGTACTGAAGAAAGCGGAAGATGAAGATGCCTTAATTCTACGTGTCTACAACCCGGCTGAATCTGGACAGATTGAAGATGGTGTTACCTTCACTCAACCAGTGACTTCATGGCAAGAGACCAGCTTGGATGAGCGAGTACGTGATACCGAAGTCGCTAGCCAGAGCTTTGGTGCACTTAATGCGTGTCAGGCTAAATCATTCCAAGTGAAGTTTTAATCCTAGTTTTTAACCGTAGAAACCTCCGCTCTGATTCCAACTGGGCGGAGTTGGTGAACCGAGATGAAGATTGTAATTGCCCCCGATTCATTTAAAGAGTCTCTTAGTGCCAAGCAGGTATGCCAAAGCGTTGAAGCCGGTTTTGCACAAGTATTCCCAGAAGCGGAGTATGTGCATCTACCGCTGGCCGACGGCGGTGAGGGAACGGTCGATGTATTGATGCAAGGGTTAGATGGCATTGTGCAAACTACCCAAGTGATGAACCCACAAGGTGAGACCGTCGATGCACATTGGGCACTGCTTGATGACGGTAATACGGCATTGATAGAGATAGCTTCAGCATCGGGATTAGACCTAGTTTCGCCACAAGATCGCGATCCTGCCCTTGCAACTACCTATGGTACTGGTGAGTTGATCAAAGAGGCACTTGAGAAAGGTGTAAATAAAGTCCTGCTTGGTCTTGGAGGCAGCGCCACCAATGATGGTGGGGCTGGTATCGTCCAAGCATTGGGTGGCAAGTTGTTGGACGAGCAAGGCAATGAGATTGCCTTGGGTGGTACTGCTCTTTCTAACCTTTCTCGTATCGACTTAAGCAATATCCATCCTCGATGCCAACAGGTCGAGTTTGTGATCGCTTGTGATGTCAACAATCCATTAGTTGGTGAAAACGGCGCTAGCTATATCTTTGGTGCTCAAAAAGGGGCTTCCTCGGAACTGATTGATCAGCTTGATGACGCGTTGAATCATTTTGGAGAGGTCAGCAGCAATCTCACTGGAACAGATAACCGAACTACACTTGGCTTTGGCGCTGCTGGTGGCGCATCTCTTGGTTTATCACTGCTATTTGATATCCAAATCAAGCAAGGTATTGAGATGGTTTTAGACACCTTAAACGCAGACCAAGTGCTGCAGGGCACGGATCTGGTTATTACTGGCGAAGGCCAGATGGATAACCAAACCCTGCAAGGCAAGACCCCGTTTGGTATTGCTAAACGAGCCACGCTACAAGGTATTCCCGTGATTGGAATTGCAGGCTCATTGGGTAAAGAGATTGATGAACTCTACAACGTTGTCGATAGCACCTTTGGCACGGTTCGTTCACCACAACCACTAGAACAAGTTCTGACAGAGGCGGGCGATAATCTGACTCGCACGGCACGCAATATTGCCGCTACTTTGAAAGTCGGCGCACAGATTTTTGGAGAGAAGTAGTATGTCTCTATTTAAGCTTGATAACGTCATCCAAAACTATGCATGGGGTAGTAAAGACTCCATTCACAACCTATTTGGTATCAATAATCCAGAGCACAAGCCACAGGCAGAGATCTGGATGGGTGCTCACCCAAATGGCTGCTCTAGGCTCGATGGTACCGGAGAGCCTCTTGCTGAGGTAATTGAGCACAACAAGCAAGATATTCTTGGTGGCTACACCGCTGCACGTTTTGGGGAGTTGCCTTTCTTATTCAAAGTGCTTGCCGCAGAGATGCCACTCTCTATTCAGGTACACCCTAGTAAACATAAAGCGCAGCAAGGGTTTGAGCGAGAAAACCAACGAGGGATTCCGCTAGATGCCGCGCACAGAAACTATAAAGATTCCAACCATAAGCCTGAATTGGTTTACGCTTTAACCTTTTATAAAGCGATGAATGGATTTCGCCCAATTGCAGACATTATTACTTTGTTTAAAGAGGCCGACATTCCAAGTCTGGCGAAAGAAATTTCCGAGCTAGAAAAGCACGCAGATAGTGCAGCGCTAAAAGAGTTCTTTGCTGCGATTATGTCACTTGAAGGTGAACGTAAAAAGGTGGCACTGGCTGAACTTGGTGAGGCGCACAGACGTCCGGCTAAAACCATGATAGGGCGCGAGGCTCTGCAGTACAGTGCTGAGTTTAAGCGGCATTATCCTGGAGATATCGGCCTATTTTCTCCACTAATGCTTAATACTGTTGAATTAGCACCTGGCGAAGCAATGTTTTTGTACGCCGAAACCCCACATGCATATGTGCAGGGGACTGGTCTGGAGATAATGGCAAGTTCAGACAATGTTTTGCGCGCAGGGCTCACACCAAAACACATTGATGTAACTGAGTTAATAGATAACACCTCATTCGAACCGATTGAACCAGCGGAGATTCGGCTAAAACCAATATATAAAGAGAGTAATAAAGTGAGCTACCCGATCCCAGTTGATGACTTCTGCTTTGAAGTAATGACAGTCGAGATTACCAGCCAAGCACAGTTTGTTCGTAGCGCAGAAATACTGTTTTGTATTGAAGGTGAAGTTGCAATTTCAAGTCAAAATAATCACGTTGTGTTGAGAGCTGGTGAATCAGTATTCGTTAGCAGTAACTCAGTGAAATACGATTATCAAGGGCATGGGAGGATAGCCCGAGCATTCAATTAATTTTCATATGCTTGGAACCTTGATGTGGCCAAAGTAGACACTACTAATTAAACGGCTCCTGCAAACAATACTGAGTAATTGGCTGCCCGACGTGCTTTTTGTCTATTTTAAGACAAATCTCATTTAACTTACTTAAACTAATCCATTGCTCACTAAATTAGCAAATCGCGTAGCACACTTTTGTCCAGAAACTTCTCACGCACCATTTCGTAACTCAGAAATGCCCAGAACCTTCTTAAGGCTCAGAGATTCTGTGCGGAAAGGGATTAAAGTGAGTAACCGTGTATCGGGGGTCTTAGCCTGCATGGCTATTGCAGCACCGTTGGAAATACCTAACTGATGCCGTTGAAGAAGCTATTATACTTATGTTGAAATAGACTGAATTACTAGCTGGCGGTTGTAAGCAGGTTAAGTACGTTAGGATAAAGTATAGTTGCCTTAGCCTAAAAATTTATGCAGTAACTTATGAATTTGACACTTGGTTAAAAGTATTACCATAAGTATTACCGCTCTCTTTGCGAGTTTTTTTATGGATATATATCAGCATCTTAAATAAATAAGTCGGATTCCTCACTCACCGCCAAATTTAAGACCGCAGCAGTTCGCTGCGGTTTTTTTATGTCTAATTTTATCCTGCGACCTGTTATCACCAAGGAAGAGCAACAACAGGTGTGATGACCAGTCGAAGTTGATGCTCTATCCCAAACGCGTCAGGGCTTTCAATGTAGTTCCAGTATTGAAGACCAAACTTGATGGGTTTGCCACCAATGAGAGTCGTCTTAGCGAACCCAATACCAATAGGGAATGACAATTTATTTCCACTGCTCGCTTCGTGATTATAGCTCCAAGTTGGTTGCGCTTGAATTTGCCATCCATCGTCTAGATTCGCGGTATAGAAGTACTGTCCACCAGTAATACTCGCGTCGGCGTCATTGCTTCCGCCAGCGTTCCATTGATGGGTAATTAACGCCCCGATAACCCCCCAGCTTTGTACGTAGGCTAAGGCAAACTCTGGACCGAGTAAGAATTGATCGTTACCCAGTTCATCGCTTGTTGCGGTGGGCAGTGTACCCACTATCCCCCCCACGACAATCATGCCGCTCTCAAAGGTATGACCAACGGCCACATCAAAGCCGATATCACCGAGACCTGCATCTGAATTTTCAAATCTATCGCCCTTGTAATAGGGTTGGTCAAATATTAAAGGTATATTTGGTCTGATAAATAAGTTGGTTCGCTCTGCAATTGGCACAGGGAGAACAGGTTGAAAGCTCAAGCGATACCCGTTCTGACTGTTCGCTGAATTTAAGTCGCCTTGATAGTTCGTCCAATCCAAGTTAAAGGACATCGAGCCAAGCGTTGTGTTTGGGTTGGCTAGCTCTTTAGCTACCTCCTCTACATCTTGCCCCTCGTCGGCTAACACTACGATGGGAAGAGTGACAGCAAAGAAGAATATCGCGCTTAAACTTCGTAATTTAAGGTTTGGCATTTTTTTTCCCTGACGAAAACGTTGGTACATAAACGTTTAGCTATGAAGGATTATTTTGTCAAAGTTGCCTTTATAGAGAAGGGCAGCTCTGGAGCGGCAAAGTCAATAGCTGTGGGTGAGATGAGCGTAAAAGTGATTGTTTTTGAGTCACTTTCTCTTGTCACGTTAGATTTGTCTTATCAATGAGCAAAGATGAGGATCAGGTAGATAGCGTGAAATTATTGGTCTAAGATTTTTGACACGTAACACTTATAGTTCATCTCACACACACGGGATAAAATTATGAAACCACTAGAATCATTCATTAAAAAGGCTACGATCGTCGGCTTTGGCCTTATGTCACCACTTGTTATCGCCGCTAATTATGATGTTGTAATTTTGAACGGCAGAGTTATCGACCCTGAAACAAATTTCGATTCTGTTGCTAATGTCGGGATCAAAGATAATAAGATCACAGCAATAACGACCGATAGTATTTCTGGGGATAAAACTATTGACGCTACAGGTAAAGTTGTTGCCCCTGGATTCATCGACGTCCACGCTCATGGTCAAAACATTGGTGACTACAGAATGCAGGCGATGCAAGGCGTTACCACTATGCTGGAACTCGAATCTGGTGTTCTACCTATCAGTGACTGGTATGCAGGACAAGCTGAAAAAGGCTTACCATTAAACTATGGTGCAGCAGCTGGTTGGACTTACGCTCGTATTGCTACATTTAGTGAGACGGAACCCGAAGCGACCGTTGGCTATTTCCAAAAAGCTCAATCACGTAATGATTGGAAGATGGATATAGCAACACCTGAGCAAGAAAGTAAAATCATCAAGCTGATTGAGCAAGGCCTTGATGAAGGTGGCCTAGGTATCGGTATTAACGCTGGCTATGCACCGGGCCATGGTCAAAAAGAATATTATGCATTGGCTGAATTAGCCGCAGAAAGAGACGTAGCAACCTATACTCACGTTCGCTATGCCAGCAATGCCGAGCCACAAAGCTCGTTTGAAGCCGTTAAAGAATTAGTGGGCAATGCCGCTATCACTGGCGCTCATATGCACTTTTGTCATATTAACAGTACTTCATTAAAAGATATCGAAACCATCTTACCTATGGTCAATAAGGCTCAAGAACAAGGAATCAATGTTACTGTGGGCGCTTACCCTTGGGGCGCAGCAAGTACTGTCGTTGGCGCAGCCATGTTTTCTGGTGAAGGCTGGCGGGAACGTATGGGTTCAACCGCTGAAAACTTTCAGCTAGGTAAAGAACGTATGACAGAAGAACAGTTGAAAGACTACCAAGAAAATAAACCTGGTACTTTTATTGTCTGGCACTTCCTAGACGAGCAAAACCCTAAAGATCTTGCTCTATTAGACGCTTCGATTCTAAATCCTAATGTGTTGATTGAATCTGACGAAATGTTCTGGATGCATATGGACGAAGACGGCCACATTGAAAATTATGCAGGTGACGAGTGGCCATTACCAAAAGATCTATTCTCTCATCCTAGATCAAATGGCACCTTTGCTAAAGTACTCAGAGTCTATGTTCGTGAGCGCGGCTTGTTAACGATGACGGAAGCACTACGTAAAATGACACTGATGCCAGCTCAATTAATAGAAGATTTTGTCCCTCAAATGAAAAATAAAGGACGAATTCAAACCAATATGGACGCAGATATCGTGGTATTCGACCCAGAAACTATCGCTGATGTGGGCACCTACCAAGATCCTAACCACCCAGCCGTAGGCGTACATTGGTTATTGGTTAACGGCAAAATCGTTGTCAACAACACACAACTAGATACAGACGTTAAAGCAGGCGAAGCCATTCGACGTTAATTCACCTAATCAATGATAAATCAGACTATAGAAAGCGATACTCAGGTATCGCTTTTTTATCTCACCTCTTCGATAATTTCTTAAAGTGTCACATATAATACTTTTAAATGAATTTTCTAATTGAGGTAACATTTAGATAGATTTGCCAAAAATATTCGACATAAATCACGTTTTTATCATGTCATTGGGCGTAGTTTATTTATAAAAAGGTGCATAAAAAGGTGCGTACAAAGGGCTTAACACTCCGTTTGATATAAATCCGTACCTATCTTTACTTCCAAACTTCCAAACTTCCAAACTTCCAAACTTCCAACATATTTATATTTTATAGAAGCTAACACTGTTAAGGAAAATTTCAAATATGGACAACAAATCTGAAATCGAACCAAGTAATGATAAAGCGACAAAGTCAGGTGCACCAAAATTACCAGAATTTGAAATAAAAGATTATTCAAAAATCCCTCAACGAACACACAAATATCCTGCATCTGAACGTGCAAAAAAAATTGTTCGAGATTCTATGGCTATTGACAGCCTTTTTTCCGGTCTTTGGCCCTCTCAATGGTCTTCACCTGAAGCACCAGAATTCCATGATGAAATGGACAAGTGCAAAGCCGCTGGATTCAAGGTACTAGCAGCATGTCCTTCCGCAGACTCGTTAGATGCCTCGGTTGAAGGCATTATGAAAGGCGCTCAGTTCTACCTAAGCAAAATGAAAGAACGCCCAGACGACTATATGATGATCCGCACTACCAAAGATATTGATGAAGCGGTAAAACAAAACAAATTGGGTATTTACTTCACTCACCAAGGTACTCAAATATTTGGTGGTGATGTTGATCGCGTAGGACTATGGCGTGAGATGGGCTATGGTTACTGTTTATTGGCATATAATCAACGTAATGATGTGGGTGATGGCTGCTTCGAAATTGAGAACCGTGGTCTAACTGAATATGGAAAAAAACTTGTCGACGCTTATAACCGATACGGTATGCCTGTTGATGTAAGCCATACTGGCGAACGAACCTCCTTAGATGCGATTGAACGCAGTAGCCAACCTGTCATTTCTTCGCATTCAGGTGCGAAAGCCATTGCCGATTATCAGAGAAGCCTTTCTGACGCTGTGATTAAAGGTGTTGCGGCAACCGGTGGGGTTTGCTCAATAAATATGGTGGCTGCCTTTATGGATACATCTAACCCAGATATATTGACGACTGAACAATTATTTCGACATATTGATTATATGGTCAACTTAGTCGGTATAGACCACGTTGGCTTCGGTTCAGACTATATCCCGAACATCAATTTTACAGCGTCTATTATTCAAACACCAATGGGGCAGAACGTATTCCCTGATGGTGGCTATAGTGCCGCTGTAGGAGCAAAAGGGTTTCCTACCCCAGCACCATATCAAATTGTTGCAGCTCTAATTGATACCATGCTTGAAAATGGATACTCAGAAGAAGACTGCAGCAAGTTCTTAGGTGGCAACATGTACCGAGTATTTGATCAAGTCTGGGTATAAGAAGTTTATTAAATTTACTCAATAATTAGCACTTCTAACATCTCGTTTAGAAGTGCTTTTTTAATCGCTTCGAATGAGACTGCAGTTTATGACTGCTCCTAACTTGTTATTGTCCAATTTCGTGCTGGTAGGTACCAGAATCTTCCGTGATTGTTAAGTTCGATGAAGGGATAAAACCTTCAAATCAATCTAAGTATGTTTTGAAAATGTGATTAAAAAGGCTGAATCAATAAACTGATCAGCCTCTATCGATTTATTCCATTAAAGGTAACGACTTCTCAAATGATCTTTGAAGTATTGCGCATTCAAGGTTTCACCTGTTGCACCTTTCACCAAATCATCAGTAGTAAGCAGGCTGCCTTTGCTCCAAATGTTCGATTCTAACCAATTGAAGATAGGGGATAGGTCACCGCTTTCAATCACTGAGTTCACATCCACTGTTTTCTTCATTGAAGCCATGAACTGAGCCGCGTACATCGCACCTAATTTGTAAGGTGGGAAGTAACCGAATGCGCCGTCCGTCCAGTGGAGAATGTGACCTGCATTTTAAGGTAGTTGCGGCTGTCCAAATTCTTGCTAACGGGGCGACTTAACTCACAAAGTACGAAAAGTGGGGGCAGAGTACAGTTCTTGACTCAAACGAATTCGCTAGTTTTTGCTCTGTAAATCGCACTGAAAGAGTCACACACATACAAGGTAGTATGAGCATAGCCTTGAACAAGCCCAAAATCCTCGCTGAGAGCGTTTGAGGAGGTCTGAGGGTTGTTTTTGGTAGCTAATTTACCCATTTACCATAATAAGAATGATGAACTCCGACTTTAATTGCATGAAACGAGAGCTATCTATTTAGTTTCACTGCTGCGACAATCTTAATTTCTTACTAAACTGGAATTAGTATTGAACTAATAAAAAAGGAATAGTTATGCGAATTGTTTTTTTTGTTTTTGCTCTTTTTTTTTCTTCCCTTTCATTTGGAGGTTTTAAACCAATTCACGATAAAGCCTTAGAAGAAAAAGCACTCGATGCATTAGAAGTTCACTTAGTAGCTGAAGGTTTGATAAGAGATGATGCTGAGCTAGCTCTCGCGTATGAGGAGGGAGGGAAGAGTATTTTTTTCTTTCGAGTAAGAGTGCATGAAGGTGGGGATGAGTTATATAGGGTTTTTTGCTCAAAGGCTAGGTGCCGTTTTAGTTATAACTGACAATTGAAGTTGTAGTGGTCTAATGATCCCTGACAATCACGTAAGCGACTTTTTCTATCCTTTTAATTCATGCTTTGCTTAATTGGCAATCTTGCTAAAACGGAAATGTCCAGAGGCTTCATAAGCCTGAAGCTTTACTCGTGGCGCTTTTCTTGCAAAGTGCCTGCTAGCTCAGATCTGCCCCAAAATCACTTAGATTGAATACTCTACATCGTTTAGGATGCGAACATTTTCCCTACTAAAAGTCATCCATCCTTATGAACTTTAGTTGTGAACAATTGCTATGTATCACATCAACCATTTAGTCACTTTATCTTCACGGGCTGGGGGTAAAATCACAACAAACTGTATGATATCTTTTATATTATTTAAAGGTACAGGGAAAGTGACATGACTGAAGAGATAGTCAGCTTGATACCTCACACTCCTATATAAAGGGTGTAATCCATCAAAACTCGAACTTAAAGTTAACTGAAACGAAAACAAGGCTCTAATTGAACCTTGTTAAAAAATTGGATGAGTCTATGAGTTAACGACGGAGACCGTCTTCAAATCGCTTGCGATAATTGTTTATCACGGTGATTAACGACTTTTTAATATCAACAATTTGTTTGGAATGTGGACACCAAAGCGCGAAGCCAAACTTGAAGCCCTCTAGCATCTCATCGGCTTCAACTGGCTCAATGGCATGATTGGCAAACTCAGTATTAGCGAAGGTTTTAGGCAGTAACGCCCAACCCAACCCCGCTTCGACCATCTTTATCACTAGGGCAAGTTGATCGATTGCTTCATTGTCTGAGCTGTAAATAATCTTCTCTGACATACCTTCTTCAATAAAAGATCGTAAGACAAATTGTTTGCTGTTTTTCAGAGCTACCAAGACTGCACTTTTCTCCAACCTAGATAGATCTCCACCTTTTTGAACAAAAGGGAGAAATTCGAAATGCCCAAGGAAAGTCGCATCAAAGCTATACATCGCCTGACGGTCATGCACATTGACGATACCAAAATGGTATTCGCCACTATCTATGCCTCTTTTGATGTCCTGTTTATTCCTAACAAAAAAGTTCACGCGCATTAGCGGAAAATCGCGAAGAAATTGCTGGCGGATTTCAACCAAAGCGCGATGAGGAATCACACTAGAATAAGCGATGTTGACGCTTTCTAATCCACCATAAGAGAGGCTTAGCGCCAATTTATCGAAAGTACGCGCTTGCTCGATGGTTAATTTAGCATTGTGATAAAGAAGGTGACCATCTTCAGTTGGCTCTACCGAACGCCCCACTCGTTCAAACAAACTGACCGCTAGTTGGTCTTCAAGGTTGGTAATCACCTGCCCTATCGTAGTTCGGTGCTTATTGAGTTTGACCGCGGCTTTGCTAAACGAGAGTTGTTCATAAACGGTCACGAACGCGAGAAGTTGTTCAAAACTAAAATTCATAGGTTTCGCTTCCTTTCTAGAGTGATTTACTTAAAATATGATAACTGATCTGCACCAGTGATACTGGACACTCGACTAAGCGAGTTGCCCTACTTCTGTTAATTCATGACTTACTAAATTAGATAAAACGCAACTCGGAAATGTCCAGGACCTTCACAGATGGCACTTCGTAACTCAGAAGTGCCCCTTTTCTAGTTAGAACCAAAGCTACCCTTCAGCCATAATTGTGACTTTTGACTTACAATACTTGTACTATGCTTTTTTCAGCTTGGTTCTACTTACACAGCAAGCTTTGCAAGTAGAAACCTTCAATGTAGTTGGGCGTTTTATCTACAGATAACGACTTCTCAAATGGTCTTTGAAGTATTGCGCATTCAAGGTTTCGCCCGTTGCACCTTTCACCAAGTCATCAGTGGTCAGCAGGCTGCCTTTGCTCCAAATGTTTGATTCTAACCAAGTGAAGATAGGGGATAGGTCACCGCTTTCAATCACAGAGTTTATATCTACCGTTTTCTTCATTGAAGCCATGAACTGCGCCGCGTACATCGCACCTAATGTGTACGATGGGAAGTAACCAAATGCGCCGTCTGTCCAGTGGATGTCTTGCATACAGCCGTTAGTGAAGTTGCCTTGAGTGCTTAAACCAAGGTAAGACTGCATCTTGGTATTCCATAACTCTGGCACGTCAGTGTGTTTGATCTTGCCGTTGATCAAGTCACGCTCAATCTCGTAACGCAGGATAACGTGTGCAGGGTAGGTCAGTTCATCGGCATCAACACGGATGAAGTCTTTCTTCACGCGCGTGTAGATCTTCTGGAAGTTTTCTTTCTCAAATTCTGAGCCTGAGAATTGCTGACCAGCCAAGTTCGCTAAGTGTCCAATGAACGGGTCGCTGCGGCCGACTTGCATCTCGAAGAATAAAGATTGAGATTCATGAATGCCCATAGAACGAGCTTCCCCCGCTGGTTGTCCTGCTAGGTGTTTTGGTAAGCCTTGTTCGTAACGTGCGTGGCCTGTTTCATGCACAATACCCATTAAGCTTTGAACGAATTCCGCTTCGTCATAGCGTGTTGTGATACGCACGTCTGAAGGGACGCCGCCACAGAATGGGTGAACACTTTCATCCAATCGGCCGTGTTCAAAATCGAACTGAAGCAGCTTCATGACTTCTAAACCCAGTGCTTTCTGTTTCTCGGTCGAATAGATACCTGATGGTGCGTTAAATTGCTCGCTCGATTGTTTTTCGATCACTTCATCAATTAAACCTGGAAGCCAAGTTTTAACGTCTGCAAATAGGGTATCAAGTGAAGTAGAGCTGGTGCCCGGTTCATAAATATCCAGCATCGCATCATAAGGCGTTAGATTGGCTGCGTCTGCGCGAATCTGCGCTTCTTCACGAGAAAGCTCAACCACTTCACGCCAGTTCTTTTCGAATCCAACCCAGTCGTTGTTACCGCGTTGGCTACGCCACGCATGTTCACATTTTGAACCCGATAGAGATTTCGCTTCAACCAGTTTTTCTGGAAGTAGGTTTGCTTGTTGCCACTGGCGTTTTATTTCACGAAGTGACGATTGTTGCTCAGTGTTCAGCGCTTCATTTTCAGCGTCTGCAATCCAATCGCCAAGCTGTGGTTGAGTCATTAAGCCGTGAATATGAACAGAAAGCTCGGCCATCGCTTCACTACGAGCTTGGTTACCACCTGCTGGCATCATTGAAGCTTGGTCCCAACCACAAATAGAAGCTAGGTGTTGAAAGCGTGAACATTTTTGAGAGTGTTCGACTAGTTTTTTGAATGCGCTCATTTGACTACTCTTAATTTGGTTTCTTTAAATGATCCTTAGGGCTGCGTCAGCGTTAAGGTTCATCTCGTGTACTTTGATTATGGCTTTGCTTTTTAATGACGCCGACCTTCGCAGTCGAAGATATAGCGAGAAAAGCATGAGGCGGTACGATGCCTTGAATTTACTATTTCTTAACAAATCAAACTGTTCTATTGTGCACAAAATCAGTGAGTTGTATAGCTGGTGGCAATTGTTGCTTGCGAATTGTTCAGATACACGGTATTGATGATAGATCGCTGAACAAAAATGACAATGATATGGATATTTTGAACTTTGAGGCATTTCTAATTGCCATCACTATTTTAACGCTAACGCCGGGCTTAGATACGGCTTTGGTGATTCGCAATACTAGCCGCTCTGGCTTAGCTGACGGTTGTATGACGAGCTTTGGTATTTGTAGCGGCTTGTATGTACACGCGTTTTTCTCTGCTGTGGGTATATCTGCAATCCTCGCCCAATCCGCTGAACTCTTTCAAGCCGTTAAGATGGTAGGTGCGGTTTACCTCATCTGGCTTGGCTTAAGCAGTTTGCGAGCGTTGATGAAAAACGGTGGCGGTTTGAAGGTCGGAGAACAAGCTCAGCAGGCTTACAGTGCAAAGCGTTCTTTGCGTGAAGGCTTTCTGTCTAACGTTCTTAACCCAAAAACAGCAGTTTTCTATCTGGCCTTTTTACCTCAATTTGTAAACCCTGAAGGTTCGCCTTTATTGCAATCTATGTTGATGGCTTCGGTACACTTTATGATTGCGATGGTATGGCAATGTGGTTTGGCTGGCGCGCTTAACTCGGCTAAAAATTTGCTCAAAAACGCGAGTTTTATGAAGTGGATGGAAGGCGTGACGGGCATGGTGCTGGTTGGGCTGGGTGTTAAGCTTCTGATGGAAGAGCCTGTGTAGTTCACCGTTTTCAGTTGAACATGAATATATGAAAGCCCACGATGTGTCGTGGGCTTTGTGCTTTATTACTGGTAGATCTTTGTACCGATCTTATTCTACAGCGCAGTTATTCAACGACGCTAATGTTCATCTCAGCACCTTCGAAACCTAAGTCACTCAACTCATCGGCGTTAAAGTTGGTGGTAACTTCGATGTCGCCAATGCGCTCAGTAGATTCGTTGACGGAATCAGTACTTCTTTTGCTGCGTAGATTGTTAGTAATTGGTGTTGCTTGTCCAATTTCGATAGTACCTGCAAATTGAGATTCAGCGTAGAAATCTCCAGACACGTAAGAGTGGAAGGGGCGTAAGCTTCCGCCAGTCGCGTATTGCATGCTTGATAAGCCAGCTTCTTTAATCGCCCAGCCCCAATCCCACCATTTAGTTTCACCTGGGATGTAACGGTGATCCCATTGGTAGCGAATGTCGGCAGATTCACTGCTGCCACGGCCCATGGTGAAGGTATGAGCCTTGTACGGGCGGTTATCTGGATGAGAGTGCCACGCGTTGCCACCCCAACGAAGGAAGCCGTTGAATTCAACATCGTAGCTAATATCGGCGTTGAATCGGTACGGGTAAGAGATGCTTGAGCGATACAGCTCAACTCGAATCGGTAGCTCCGAATTCGCAGGAACCATAGGACGAGCTTGAAGTGTTACTTGTTCGCTAGTGGAGTTGCCATTTGTTTCAGCGAAGCTTTGGTTAGCCTCGAACTTAACGGTGAGCTTAGTTTCGCCAACCAAAGGCCACTTGAAGGTGTTCTCTGTTTGAACGCTCTGTGAGAATCCGTAGCTGTTCGTTTTCGACCAGTTTGTTGATTCGTCTACTTTTAGGTCTACCACCACTTGTTGCGCGATGTTGCTGTTGTTTCTTGCCGTCGCGTAAACCGTTTTCACTAGTTCACGATCCGACTCGACAACATCACCATGCCAAAAGTTGTCGTCGTTAACGGTGTAGGCAAAATTGTCGACGGTGATTTTGGTTTTTTCATCACAGCGATAGCCGCTACAAGAGCCATTGTTATTTCCTTGTATTACCCAACTGTTGCCAGAGCGCTTTATCGTCATGTCTTCGCCCACGTACTGACTGTTATTACCGCCAACCCAAGCGTAACCTAGGTTGTGGGCTAAGTAGCTTAATGGGCGTACAAAGTCGTTACGGTTGTTCACTAATTCATACTGAACATCGATTTCGCTGCCTTCCTGAACCGATTTGGCGGAATAGTTAGGGATTTCAGATTGGTCGTTGTTTGGGTAACAGAACGTTGACCCACTGCTTGATTGCTTAATTTCGCCATGATAACCCGGCCCCATGATTACCCAGTTTCCTTTTAACCCGGTGATCTGCCAAGTGCCCATGCGAGCGACCAAAGTACTCTTCTGCTCTTCTGCTTCATAACGGTCTATAGGACGATAACCAGAGCGACAGACATCTTCACCAAGTTGGTCAAACACTATTTGGTCTGGGTAAATCTTCGCATTTACACCGGTTGATAGAACAGACAACACTGCGGTTGCTAAGAGACTTCTGTTTACTGTGATCATTAACAATTCCCTCATTTGTAATTTTTCTATTTTGATAATGTTTTGTGTGCCGTGCAGTTAACAAGACAAGTTCACTTTTTCATGTTGATAAATAGATAGATACTGAAAAGGGTTGAATTAAATTACCCAGTTAATTCAATAGCTTGTATTGTCATTAGTGTTTTTACGGTGAAAGAGTATGCAACTGAACGTAAATTGTTTGATGGGGCTCAAACCGTTTTTAGAAAAATGAAGGCCCATTATTCGGGCTTAGACGTCAAAATTATTTGACGTTATTTTTGGCGTTTGTATGAATGGTTAATTAGAAGAACAGGTATAACCATTCACAATACTCGTAGTTTTAAGGTGGGCAGGTAGTGAGTGACAAAGAGTAAAAATCTAACTTGAATATTTTGCTTTGCTATCGGTTTTAAAATGCAAACACTTAAAGTAAGGAAGACTGTAATAATTGTATTACTGATAAAATAATGAAAATAACCATCCGTTTTTTATGTGTAATATCGGAAAAGCTTGCTACTTGATAATAGGGCACTTGTTGCTAGTGGTTAAACTATCTCTAATTATCGTTTGGCCAGAAGTTGCGTTCGGCCTGTATTACACGTTTTAATGATGGCAAATAAATCATTCGAACTTAAGATATCAATCTTTACCGTTAATGGGTCATTGTTGATTAACAGGTAAGGCGCCAATCGGCTGTCATTCATTGTTTTATTTATTTTTTGCACAGAGACTAAGTCAATGGTGCCAGAAATAGAAAAGAAAAGTGATTGAGAAGGACGGGCTGTTCCTCTGAATCGCAGAACAAGTGGGTCGGGCATGTTGTCGTCTTGAACGGACATCAGGTGCAGCACCTTGTTGTTACTTATTTTCGTTAATCCGTCGGTACGTAATACATTGTCATTCACTATCAGGTCCACCACGCTATGTTGGTAGCGATGCTCTTCTTTTGGTTGGGGCGAAGGGATACTCCATATGCCAACCAATAAAACGAATGCAGAAATGAGCGCAACGATTGGCATCATAATTGACCTCTTTCTAGGAATAGGGCCAGTTCGGTACTGGCTTGATCTAGTTGGGTTGGCGTGTAAAAGATGTTGACGGACTGGCGTGTGGCTTTGTTCAGAATAGAGAGCTCAGAATATTCCGCTTCTTCGCTAATGTACGCCACGCAATCACATTGATACTGATAGAGAATGCTTTCTAGCTCTGGCGTCATCGCCATTTCAGGGGCTTGGAAAACTTGTATTTGACCTATCCATTGCTCGCTGAGCCGGTTAACGGGTTTGATATCGCTGAGGTTTATCTCATTAACCTTAGCAAAAGCCAATAACGCTGATGCCAACAGTAAGCAGCCAGTGGTGAAGTAGCACAACTTGTTTCGGTTTTCAGCAGTGGGAAAGTAAGCCGACGAACTTTGTTTAGGGTTAGGCTTAGGTTCGACTGCAACAGCTGCACCGATAGCAATACCGTTATTGCCGACGGGTATCAGGTTGCTCGCATCAGCAAGGGGAGTTGTGGCTGCATTATTGATGGGGGAGTCGATTACCACGCACTCATCGATAAGGCGATAGCCCACCTTAGGAACGGTGACGATTGGGGTTTCTTTGATGCCTAATCTAACGAACCCTTGGCGCAGTAAACTTATACTTTTCGCTAGTGACGTATCCCCTATGAACTCGTTTCCCCAAGCGAAGCTAATAATATCTTGTTTGTTAACAATATCGGGTGAGTTTTTATGTAATAACTCCAGGACCCGAGTTTCACGGTATCCTACTTTAATAGAACGTTCGTCGTTATAAATACGGTTTTTAATCGGGTCGAATCTGATCATATAGCCAACGTTTTATTTTTATTATAATTCTCTCTACAATGTAGATGACTATAAACTGACTAATATATGAATTAAAGTCACATGTTTTATTCTTCTGGTTTTTTGTGTCGTTGAAACGAAAAGAAATTTAATATGTTTGTTACAAAATGCCTGACACCTACGCACAATCTGTTAAATATAAGTAATATCTAATTAAGTGTTGGTTTTATTAGTGTTCTTTTTAGTAGTCTTCTATCTTCTTTATTAAATCGCATAGTGGTCGATTTAATATTCTTGTTATTTATAAGGGCATATGTGCTGCATAATAATTTAAGACGTTTCGCTATGTGATGAAAATAAAAAAGCCCGCAGTTGAATGCGGGCTTGGTATTCAATCACTTCAGTTTACGCTTTAACTGCTTCACAATCATTTGAAGACGTCAACGGTTTGAAGAATAGCTTGGTTTCTTCGATAACAACGTGGCGCAGCAAGATAAGCCCGATTAGGTTCGGAATTGCCATTAGGCCGTTCACGATATCAGCCATTATCCAGATCATGTCGAGCTTTAAGAATGCACCAGAAGCCACCAACGCAATGAAGATGATCTTGTAAGGCAATACAGCTTTGGTACCTAGCAAGAACACAACACAGCGCTCACCGTAGTAGTTCCAACCTAAAATTGTTGTAAACGCAAAGAAGATTAAGCCAACAGAAACCAACATAGGGCCAAGGGTATCTGCATTCAGACCAACAGCGAATGCGTGAGTGGTCATCGCAGCGCCTGAAAGATCAGTCTGCCAAGCACCCGTTAAGATAAGCGCCAAACCTGTCATCGTACAGATGATGATGGTGTCGAAGAAGGTACCTGTCATAGAGACAAGTCCTTGTTTCACACATGAGTCTGTTTTAGCCGCTGCTGCAGCCATTGGTGCGCTACCTAGGCCAGATTCGTTCGAGAACACACCACGAGCGATACCTGATTGGATAGCAAGCATGATGCTCGCGCCAAAGAAACCACCGGTTGCTGCTGTGTTGGTAAACGCAGAAGTCACAACAAGGGTAATGGCATTCAGTAGTTGGTCGGCATTTGAAATCAGAACGCTTAAACACGCGACGACGTACATAACCGCCATAGTAGGAACAACTTTCCCTGCCACTTTAGCGATAGATTGGATACCACCAAGGGTAACCACTGCCACTAATATCGTAAGAACGACAGCAGACATCTCACGCGAAGCGCCAAATGAGATTTGAGTTGCGTCCAAGATAGCGTTGACTTGTGGGAAGGTACCGATACCGAAGCAAGCAACGCCGAGCGCGAAGACAGCGAACATTACCGCTAAGATTCGTGAGCCGACACCGTATTGCAGGTAGTACATTGGGCCGCCAACCATTTCGCCATTGCTATCGGTTCTGCGGTATTTAACGGCGAGTAGACATTCTGCGTACTTGGTCGCCATACCAAATACAGCGGCAAGCCACATCCAGAATAGGGCACCAGGGCCACCAATCTTGATTGCGGTCGCTACACCAACGATGTTACCTGTACCAATGGTTGCTGAAAGTGCAGTACACAAAGCCGCGAAACTCGATACGTCACCCGTACCAGATTTGTCTTTGCTGAACACCATTTTCAGTGCAGTTGGGAGGTGTCTAAACTGGAGTAAGCCTAAGCGAAAAGTAAAGTAGATACCTGTACCCACTAGCAGAATAAGCAGTGGTGGTCCCCAAACGAATTGGTTGATGGTTTGTAGTGTAGCTTGTAGGTGGTTCATAGATTCCCCTTAATAAATTAAAAATTTAAGGAGAAGAGGGAAGGCAGTGCAGATCTCAGGGATCGGGGGCACTACTTAATACATACGGATTTCTAGATAGAATTCTTGTGTTAATTAAGGCTGTTGCTTTCCACTCCTCTGTCCTTTTGCCTGAGAGTTTCACTTAGCGAATCACTTATAGATAAGTAACGGGCACTAAGCTTGCTCCTTCGGCGACCGATCTAACGGTTCTCTCCAGAGGTTCCTAAACATACAGTCCTCACTTTTCTGGATTTCTCCAGCATAAAGCACCTGAAAGATTTACTTCTTCGGTAAGGTGTTAATTCACCTTTCTCCAATATGTCATCATCGGAACTAACTCATTGATTAATAGCTACTTATAGAAGTGCTTAGTTAATCAGTTAAGTTAAGATATTGCTGAAATTTAGCAATAGGAGGAATCTAACATAGTGATCAGGAATATCAAGGGGTTTATAGTGTAGTGCAGTTCAGTAGTGCAATTTGTAACCCATAATGTAGCGCACCATTAGTGAATGATGCTGCTACGTAAATTGGGGAAGAAGGTTATTAATGAATCTTTAACATGTTGTTGTGGGATTAGGTCAGTGTGGTATGCAATTTCTTGGGCTAACTCTGTCTTCTTGAGAATATAAGTCCTAAAAGCCTCTATCTCATTATCTGATGTATGTAACCAAAGCCTTTTCTGTCTGAGTGTGTCATTACAAAAAGGAGCATATTTATTCTTCTTTTTACAGACCCCCATTAAGTACTTACCTCTAGATTGAGTTTGTATGAACATGTTCACTTTCTTAAGAAGGAAGCAACAAGTAGAAGGGGAATAGGTTTTAGAACCATTACCAAGTAAGTCTTTATCTAGTTCTAGCTTACTGATATCACCAACTTCTTTCTCTTGCTCAATGCACCACTTTCTAAAGTTGGAGAAGGTAAGCCATTCATCACAGACCGTTACTTCTCTATATGAGGGTTTACGTTGCGTATAGGGTTCGCTGTAGCAACGTTCTAGTAGCTTTTGCCATTTCTGATAATAAGGGCATTTAGTAGTGTGGTATGGGGCATCATTGATGCCAACTCCATACAGTGGTTTTCGATGTGAGAATCTTTTATTAATCATAATGATCCTTAAATTGAGGCTTGATATACCAATCACCAGTGAACCAATGAGCTGTTGGCTTGATTGGCTCTTTACCAACTTCCTTCCATGTAATCTTTCCAGTAGCAAGGTCTTGCTTTCTATGTTGCCAAGCAATGTGTTCCCACTTCTTTTTATCTATCCATCTACGAGCATTATTTTCTCTTACCTTACGCTCTTCACTAGCTCGTTGTTGAATGGCATTAGTACGCTTTTTAAGCTTGATACTAGCGTCTTCTAATTTTCTAGCTGTGATAGCCTTACGTTTCTCTTCCTGTGCTCTGAGAGCTTTCTGAATCTCTTCTTGAGCCTTCTTATTCTGTAATTCATTGTCTTCTTTCTCTTTTTTATCTGCTAAGAATTTAGCGTGGTCACTCCACCTAGTATCAGGCTTGGGATTCTTCGAAGGGAGCTTATCTAGCTCCTCAATCCATAGTTGTTTTAAAGTAGACATCGAGCCTCCTTAAATCTTAATTTTTGTGTCTTTGTATAGTTCAGCAATCTTCTCGTGAGACTGTTGCATTGCTTTCATAAATTCATCATCACTGTAACCCTCGAACTTAGAAGGAAGAGGTGGGATAGAGTCATGTAAAGGTTCGTTGATAAAAAGGAAGAAAGCAGGATCTGTCATATCTGGCATATCACATAGCAGACCATAAGCAGCAAGAATCCTTTTACGTGCAAACCAGTTGATACCAGCTCGCTTCATTTGTTCATTGGCATCTTCAGGGCTGGTAGATAAGGCACACCAAGCTTGTGCTCTGTTGCCCTTATGCTTAGAACCAGAGAACTGGATAGCCTCTGGCGTTACTTTCTTATGCGGTGTACGAGTAGGGGTAGGGATTGTCCTAATACTGTGTGTCATTGATTACTTCCTTATTTTCAATTCTTAATTTCTTAATACGGCTGATCGTCTTATATGTGCATCCCATTTCTTCAGCTATATCCTTCAATAGATTGCCTTCATCAATATATGAGTAGATGAGTTCAATCTGTTCTGCATTGAACATAGGATTACGTCCTCTTGTTTCTACTTTAGTTAATCGTTTCATATTAATTCCTTATCTTATATTCAATACTTAATCTGTTAACTATATATACCCATAAAACAGCTATTTTGTGACATTATTTTAACTTATATTTTATTCTGATATTTTTGTCACACTTATACATGTTTATGGGTATATATAAG
>NZ_JBFRSC010000009.1:24278-38689 GCF_041473335.1 Vibrio sp. 10N.222.55.C7 | reverse complement strand
CTCTACCAGAAGGCGTAGAAATGGTAATGCCAGGTGACAACGTTCAAATGACTGTTGAGCTAATCGCTCCAATCGCAATGGACGAAGGTCTACGTTTCGCAATCCGCGAAGGTGGCCGTACAGTTGGTGCTGGTGTTGTAGCTAAAATCTTCGCTTAATAGCATTTAGATTTTTGCACTCTCTTCATTAGAAGAGCACGCATCTGAAAAGGGGAGCTTCGGCTTCCCTTTTGTTTTCTCAAAAGAAATATTACCTTCCATCTGTCTTCTTCCCTCTCGATACAAAACCAACTTCCAATAAATTGCGATTATTTTTCCAACACTACTTGCATACTAAAGTGTGATCTGTATAATGCATCGCACTGGCTAACGCTGGTTGTGAACCAATGAGCACTGAGGAGTAGGTCTTACCTAGTAATGTATACTCAGCTTATGTTCGCGGTTAATAAAAATAGTAAACTTCTTGTTTACTTCAAAAGTTAACTGACAATGCGTCCTAATTTTGGGTGCTACGGTTTCACATAAATCAATCGGCATTCTCTCGTTTTATCGGGTTTGAGTGGCGATATTGTTTGTGTAATTTTTAATAATTGGAGCTCTGTCTCATGCAGAACCAACGTATTCGTATCCGCCTTAAAGCGTTTGATTACAAGCTAATCGATGCTTCAACTGCGGAAATCGTTGAAACAGCAAAACGTACTGGCGCACAGGTTCGTGGTCCTATTCCACTTCCTACTCGTAAAGAGCGTTTCACTGTTCTTACCTCTCCACACGTCAACAAAGATGCACGTGATCAGTACGAAATCCGTACTCACAAGCGTTTGATCGACATCGTTGAGCCAACAGATAAAACTGTTGATGCTCTAATGCGTCTTGATCTTGCAGCTGGCGTTGATGTTCAAATCAGCCTAGGTTAAGGGAGATAAGAATAATGATTGGTCTAGTCGGACGTAAAGTGGGTATGACCCGCGTATTTACTGAAGAAGGCGTTTCTATCCCAGTAACTGTTGTTGAGGTTGAAGCGAACCGTATTTCTCAAGTTAAAACTCTTGAGACAGACGGCTACGCAGCAATCCAAGTAACTACTGGTGCTAAGAAAGCTAACCGTGTAACTAAACCTGAAGCTGGTCACTTCGCGAAAGCGGGTGTAGAAGCAGGTCGCGGTCTTTGGGAATTCCGTTTAGAAAACGGCGAAGAGTTTGAAGTTGGCGCTGAGCTAAACGTAGAACTTTTCAACGAAATTAAAAAAGTAGACGTTACTGGTACATCTAAAGGTAAAGGCTTCCAAGGCGCTATCAAGCGTTGGAATTTCTCTACTCAAGATATGACTCACGGTAACTCTTTGTCTCACCGCGCACCGGGTTCAATTGGCCAATGTCAAACTCCAGGCCGCGTGTTTAAAGGCAAGAAAATGGCAGGTCACATGGGTGCTGAGCGTGTAACGACTCAAAACCTAGAGATCGTACGTGTTGACGCTGAGCGCAATCTACTCCTTATTAAAGGTGCAGTACCGGGCTCAACAGGCGGAAACGTGATCGTAAAACCTGCTGTTAAAGCATAACGTCTAGGAGTAAGTAATGGAATTGATGGTTAAAGGTGCTGATGCACTAACTGTTTCCGAGACTACTTTCGGACGTGACTTCAACGAAGCTCTTGTACACCAAGTAGTTGTTGCATATGCAGCAGGTGCTCGTCAAGGTACTCGTGCTCAAAAGACTCGTTCTGAAGTATCTGGCGGTGGCGCTAAGCCATGGCGTCAAAAAGGTACTGGCCGCGCACGTGCTGGTACAATTCGTAGCCCAATCTGGCGTACAGGTGGTGTTACTTTTGCTGCGAAACCACAAGATCACAGCCAAAAAGTAAACAAAAAAATGTACCGCGGTGCTATGAAGAGCATTCTTTCTGAGCTAGTTCGTCAAGAGCGTTTAATCGTTGTTGATAACTTCTCTGTAGAAGCACCAAAAACAAAAGAACTTGTAGCTAAGCTTAAAGAGCTTGAGCTAAGCGACGTTCTGATTGTGACTGGCGAAGTAGATGAAAATCTATTCTTAGCTGCTCGTAACCTATACAAAGTAGATGCACGTGATGTTGCTGGTGTTGATCCAGTATCACTAATCGCTTTCGACAAGGTTCTAATGACTGCTGACGCAGTTAAGCAAGTTGAGGAGATGCTAGCATGATCACTGAAGAGCGTATCTTAAAAGTTCTACGTGCTCCGCACATCTCTGAAAAAGCAACTATGGCAGCTGAGAAAGCGAACACTATCGTTTTCAAAGTAGCTAAAGATGCAACTAAGAAAGAGATCAAAGCAGCTGTAGAAAAGCTATTTGAAGTTGAAGTTAAGTCTGTAAATACTCTTGTATTAAAGGGTAAGACCAAACGTCAAGGTATGCGTGAAGGCCGTCGTTCAGACGTTAAGAAAGCCTACGTTACTTTGAAAGAAGGTCAAGATCTTGACTTCGTTGGCGGCGCGGAATAACAGGAGTAGTAAAAATGGCTATTGTTAAATGTAAGCCGACTTCCCCTGGTCGTCGTCACGTCGTTAAAGTTGTTAACGCTGACCTACACAAGGGTAAGCCATACGCACCACTTCTAGAGAAAAACTCTAAGAACGGTGGTCGTAACAACAACGGTCGTATTACAGTACGTCACATCGGTGGTGGTCATAAGCACCATTACCGTGTAATTGACTTCAAACGTACTAAAGATGGCATCCCAGCGAAAGTTGAGCGTCTAGAATACGATCCAAACCGTAGTGCTAACATCGCTCTAGTTCTGTACGCAGACGGTGAGCGTCGTTACATCATTGCACCTAAAGGTGTTAACGCAGGCGACCAGATTCAATCTGGCGTAGATGCTGCAATCAAAGCAGGTAACACTCTGCCGATGCGCAACATCCCAGTAGGTTCTACTGTACACTGTGTTGAACTTAAGCCTGGTAAAGGTGCTCAACTAGCTCGTTCGGCTGGTGCTTATGCTCAAATCATCGCTCGCGATGGTGCATACGTAACTATCCGTCTACGTTCTGGTGAGATGCGCAAAGTTCTTTCTGAAGGTCGTGCAACGATCGGTGAAGTTGGTAACTCTGAGCATATGCTACGTGAACTTGGTAAAGCTGGTGCTTCACGCTGGCGCGGCGTACGTCCAACCGTACGTGGTGTAGTAATGAACCCGGTGGATCACCCACATGGTGGTGGTGAAGGCCGCACATCTGGTGGTCGTCACCCAGTTTCTCCTTGGGGCGTTCCTACTAAGGGCTTCAAGACTCGTAAGAACAAGCGCACTGACAAGTACATCGTACGTCGTCGCACTAAATAATTTATAAAGAGGAATCGCCATGCCACGTTCTCTCAAGAAAGGTCCTTTTATTGACCTACACTTGCTGAAGAAGGTAGAGAAAGCGGTGGAAAGCGGAGACAAAAAGCCTATTAAGACTTGGTCCCGTCGCTCAATGATCATCCCAACAATGATTGGTTTGACCATCGCTGTCCATAATGGTCGTCAGCACGTTCCAGTTTTCGTTACCGAAGAAATGATCGGTCACAAACTGGGCGAATTTGCACCAACTCGTACTTATCGCGGTCATGCTGCAGATAAGAAAGCTAAGAAGAAATAAGGAGTAGATGATGGAAGCTTTAGCTAAACATAACTTTGCTCGTATTTCTCCACAGAAAGCTCGCTTAGTTGCAGACCAAATTCGCGGTAAGTCGGTAGACCAAGCTCTAGAAATTCTAACTTTCAGCAACAAAAAAGCTGCTGTATTAGTTAAGAAGGTTCTTGAGTCAGCTATCGCTAACGCGGAACATAACGAAGGTGCAGATATCGACGATCTAAATGTCGCTAAAATCTTCGTAGATGAGGGCCCTATCATGAAGCGTATTATGCCTCGTGCTAAAGGTCGTGCGGATCGTATCTTGAAGCGTTCAAGCCACATCACTATTGTTGTAGCAGATCGCTAAAGACTAGGAGAGTAAGCAATGGGTCAGAAAGTACATCCTAATGGTATTCGTCTTGGCATCGTTAAGCCTTGGAATGCTACATGGTTTGCTAATACCAACGAATTCGCTGACAACCTAGACGGCGACTTCAAGGTACGTCAGTTCCTTACAAAGGAACTACAAAAAGCATCATTATCTCGTATCGTTATCGAGCGTCCAGCTAAGAGCATCCGTGTGACTATTCACACTGCTCGTCCTGGCGTTGTTATCGGTAAGAAAGGTGAAGACGTAGAGAAGCTACGCGCAGCTGTAGCTAAAATCGCAGGTGTACCAGCGCAAATTAACATCGCTGAAGTACGTAAGCCTGAGCTAGATGGTCAGCTTGTAGCTGATAGCATCGCGTCTCAACTAGAGCGTCGTGTTATGTTCCGTCGTGCAATGAAGCGTGCGGTACAAAATGCTATGCGTCTAGGCGCTAAAGGCATCAAAGTACAAGTAGGCGGCCGTCTTGGCGGTGCTGAAATCGCACGTTCTGAGTGGTACCGTGAAGGCCGTGTGCCTCTACACACTCTACGTGCAGACATTGATTACGCAACTTCTTCGGCTCACACTCAATACGGTGTGATCGGCATTAAAGTTTGGATCTTCAAAGGTGAGATTCTAGGCGGTATGCCAGCTGCTAACGCAGTAGAGCCAAAAGGCGATAAGCCTAAGAAGCAGCGTAAAGGCCGTAAGTAAGGAGTCGAACGATGCTACAACCAAAACGTACTAAGTTCCGCAAGGTTATGACTGGTCGTAACCGTGGTCTAGCTAAAGGTACTGAAGTAAGCTTCGGCGAATTCGGTCTTAAAGCTGTTGGCCGTGGTCGTCTGACTGCACGTCAAATCGAAGCGGCACGTCGTGCTATGACACGTCACATTAAGCGTCAAGGTCAAATCTGGATCCGTGTATTCCCAGACAAGCCGATTACTGAAAAGCCTCTTGAAGTTCGTCAAGGTAAAGGTAAAGGTTCAGTTGCGTACTGGGTTGCTCAAATCCAACCAGGCAAAGTTATGTACGAGATGAATGGCGTACCTGAAGAGTTGGCACGTGAAGCGTTCCGCCTAGCGGCACGTAAACTGCCTGTTAAAACTACTTTTGTAACTAAGCAGGTGATGTGATGAAAGCACAAGATCTACGCGAAAAGAACGTTGAAGAGCTTAACGCTGAGCTATTGAATTTGCTACGTGAACAGTTCAACTTGCGCATGCAAGCTGCAACTGGTCAACTACAGCAAACTCATACTCTAAAAGCTGTACGCCGTGACATCGCACGTGTGAAAACTGTTTTGACTGAAAAGGCAGGCGCATAATGAGCGAAACTAACCGCATCCAGCAAGGCCGTGTAGTAAGTGACAAGATGGACAAGTCTATCGTTGTTGCTATTGAGCGCACTGTAAAACACCCAATTTACGGTAAGTTCATCAAACGCACGACTAAAGTACACGCACACGACGAAGACAACACTTGTGGCCTAGGCGACAAAGTTGAAATCGCTGAGTGTCGTCCTCTGTCTAAGACTAAGTCTTGGACATTGGTTAAAGTTCTAGAAAAAGCGAAGATTTAATCTTTGTAATTCTATAACTTATAAGCGGCTCCAAATAATTTTTTGGAGCCGCTTGTTTTTTGTCTACCCAATTTAAAAAAAGGGTGGTACAATTCGCGTCCCTTTTAAAGAGGCAGCCCGACCCGAGAGGGTCTAGTTTTAATATTTAGCGGAGCACTAACAATGATCCAGATGCAAAGTACACTTGACGCAGCAGATAACTCTGGCGCGCGCAAGGTAATGTGTATTAAGGTTCTGGGTGGCTCTCACCGCCGTTATGCACATATCGGTGACGTCATCAAGGTTACAGTGAAGGAAGCGATTCCTCGCGGTAAAGTAAAGAAAGGTGATGTTCTGAAGGCGGTAGTAGTGCGCACCCGTAAAGGCGTTCGTCGCCCAGACGGTTCTGTCATTCGCTTCGACAGTAATGCTTGTGTATTGTTAAATGACACTACTGAGCAACCAGTCGGCACACGTATCTTTGGTCCTGTGACTCGTGAACTTCGTAACGCGAAATTCATGAAGATTGTATCACTAGCACCTGAAGTTCTGTAAGGAGCGGCAATATGGCAGCTAAAATCCGTCGTAATGACGAAGTAATCATTCTTGCTGGTAAAGATAAAGGCAAGAAAGGTAAAGTAACTAAGGTTCTGACAACTGGTAAAGTTATCGTTGAAGGCATCAACCTTGTTAAGAAACACCAAAAGCCGGTTCCGGCTCTAGGTCAACAAGGTGGCATCGTTGAACAAGAAGCAGCTATTGATGCTTCTAACGTTGCTGTTTTTAACGCGGCTACTGGTAAAGCAGACCGTATCGGTTTCCGTATCGAAGATGGTAAGAAAGTTCGTTTCTTCAAATCTAACGGCGAAACTGTTTCTAACTAATTAGAAGTAATTTGGAGTTCTACTATGGCGAAACTGCATGATTACTACAAGTCGTCTGTAGTCGCTGAGCTTACCAAAGAGTTCAGCTACACAAGCGTCATGCAAGTCCCTAGGATTGAGAAAATCACCCTAAATATGGGCGTTGGTGAAGCAATCAACGATAAGAAACTGCTAGAAAACGCAGCAGCTGATATGGCAACGATCTCTGGTCAAAAGCCACTTATCACTAAAGCGCGTAAATCTGTAGCTGGTTTCAAAATTCGTGAAGGCTACCCAATTGGTTGTAAAGTAACCTTGCGTGGTGAGCGCATGTGGGAATTTTTAGAGCGTTTAATCTCTATCGCACTTCCACGTGTACGTGATTTCCGTGGTGTTAGCGCTAAGTCTTTTGACGGTCGCGGTAACTACAGCATGGGCGTTCGCGAGCAAATCATCTTTCCGGAAATCGACTACGATAAAGTCGATCGTGTCCGCGGTCTTGATATCACTATCACGACTTCTGCGGGTTCCGATGAGGAAGGCCGAGCTCTGCTGGCTGCCTTTAACTTCCCATTCCGTAAGTAAGGGTAGGGTTACTGTTATGGCTAAACAATCAATGAAAGCACGTGAAGCTAAACGTGCAAAACTAGTAGCTAAGTTCGCTGAAAAGCGTTCTGCGCTAAAAGTTATCATTAGCGATGTAAACGCATCTGAAGAAGATCGTTGGAATGCGGTTCTTAAACTGCAATCTCTTCCACGTGATTCAAGTGCATCACGTCAGCGCAACCGTTGCAACCAAACTGGTCGTCCACACGGTTACCTACGTAAATTCGGTCTAAGCCGCATTAAGGTTCGTGAAGCTTGCATGAAAGGCGAGATTCCGGGTCTTCGTAAGGCTAGCTGGTAATTGCCACTTAATCATTTGGAGTAAATCTTATGAGCATGCAAGATCCGATTTCGGATATGCTGACCCGAGTTCGTAACGGTCAGGCAGCAAACAAAGTTGCTGTAAAAATGCCTTCTTCAAAGCTTAAAGTTGCAATTGCTGCATTACTTAAAGCTGAAGGTTACATCGTAGACTTCGCTGTTAACAGCGAAGCAAAACCTGAGCTAGAAGTTACTCTTAAGTACTTCCAAGCTAAACCTGTAATCGAGCAAATCAAGCGTGTATCACGTCCTGGTCTAAGAGTTTATAAAAATAAAGACTCTTTACCTACAGTGATGGGTGGTCTTGGTATTGCAGTTGTTTCTACTTCCAAGGGTCTGATGTCTGACCGTGCTGCTCGTAAAGCAGGTCTTGGCGGTGAAATCATCTGTTACGTAGCTTAAGGAGTAGATTATGTCTCGTGTTGCTAAAGCACCTGTCGCTATTCCAGCTGGCGTAGAGGTGAAACTAAACGGCCAAGAAGTTACTGTAAAAGGTAGCAAAGGTGAGCTTACTCGCGTTCTTAACAGCGCCGTAGTTATTGCACAGGAAGAAACCAACCTAACTTTCGGTCCGAAAGAAGGTGTTACTAACGCATGGGCACAAGCTGGTACAGCTCGCGCTCTAGTTAATAACATGGTTGTGGGTGTTACTGAGGGCTTCACTAAGAAGCTAACTCTTAAGGGTGTTGGTTACCGTGCTGCTATGAAAGGCAACTCTGTAGCTCTAACTCTTGGTTTTTCTCACCCAGTAGAGCACGCTCTACCTGAAGGTATTAAAGCTGAGTGCCCTAGCCAAACTGAGATCATCATTACTGGTTGCGATAAGCAAGTAGTAGGTCAAGTTGCGGCTGACATTCGTTCTTACCGTGCTCCTGAGCCTTACAAAGGCAAAGGTGTTCGTTACGCAGATGAAAATGTGCGTACTAAAGAAGCTAAGAAGAAGTAAGGTATCACTATGGATAAGAAAGCATCTCGCATCCGTCGTGCTACACGTGCACGTCGTAAGATTGCAGAACTTGGTGCAACTCGCCTGGTAGTACACCGTACTCCTCGCCATGTTTACGCACAAGTTATCGCGGCAAACGGCTCTGAGGTTATCGCAGCTGCTTCTACTGTAGAAAAAGCGATCCGTGAGCAAGTTAAGAACACTGGTAACGTTGATGCAGCTAAAGCAGTTGGTAAAGCTGTTGCTGAGCGCGCTCTTGAAAAAGGCGTAGCTTCAGTTGCATTTGATCGTTCTGGTTTCCAATACCACGGTCGAGTAGCGGCGCTAGCAGAATCTGCTCGCGAAGCTGGTCTGAAATTCTAAGGTAGGGTTGGAAGATGGCTAAAGAACAACAACAAGCTAATGATTTGCAAGAAAAGCTGATCGCAGTTAACCGTGTATCTAAGACGGTTAAAGGTGGTCGAATCATGAGCTTTACTGCACTAACAGTAGTTGGTGACGGTAACGGTCGCGTAGGTTTCGGTTACGGCAAAGCTCGTGAAGTACCTGCTGCGATTCAAAAAGCAATGGAAAAAGCGCGCCGTAACATGGTTACAGTATCGCTTAACGAAGGCACTCTTCACCACCCGGTGAAAGGTCGTCATTCGGGCTCTAAAGTTTACATGCAGCCAGCTGCAGAAGGTACAGGTGTTATTGCCGGCGGTGCAATGCGTGCTGTACTTGAAGTTGCGGGCGTACATAACGTACTTTCTAAAGCATACGGTTCAACGAACCCGATCAACATCGTTCGTGCAACGATTGGTGCTCTAGTAGACGTTAAGTCACCAGAAATGGTTGCTGCTAAACGTGGTCTAACTGTTGAATCTATTTCGGAGTAAGCACACGATGGCAACTATTAAAGTAACTCAAACTAAAAGCTCAATTGGTCGCCTACCTAAGCACAAAGCGTGTCTTAAAGGTCTAGGTCTTCGTCGCATCAACCATACAGTAGAACTTGAAGATACACCGTGCGTACGCGGTATGATCAACAAGGTTTACTACATGGTTAAGATTGAGGAGTAATCAGAATGCGTTTGAATACTCTATCACCGGCTGCTGGCTCTAAACCTTCTAAGAAGCGTGTAGGTCGTGGTATCGGTTCTGGCCTTGGTAAAACAGGTGGCCGCGGTCACAAAGGTCAAAAGTCACGTTCTGGCGGCTCTGTTCGTCCAGGTTTTGAAGGCGGTCAAATGCCTCTAAAACAACGTCTACCTAAATTCGGTTTCACTTCTCGTAAGAGCCTAGTGTCTGCTGAAGTTCGTCTAGCTGAGCTAGCGAAAGTAACAGGTGACGTAGTTGATCTTAACAGCCTTAAAGCTGCTAACGTTATCACTAAGAACATCGAGTTTGTTAAGATCGTTCTTTCTGGTGACCTAAGCAAAGCTGTGACTGTTAAAGGTCTACGCGTGACTAAAGGCGCTAAAGCTGCAATCGAAGCTGCAGGCGGTAAAATCGAGGAATAATCTCGAGGAACGAGGTACAGATGGCTAAGAAACCAGGACAAGATTTTCGTAGTGCTCAGAGCGGCTTAAGTGAACTAAAGTCGCGCTTATTATTCGTAATTGGTGCACTTTTAGTATTCCGAGCCGGCTCTTTTGTGCCGATCCCTGGTATTGACGCAGCTGTACTTGCCGATTTGTTCGATCAGCAAAAAGGTACCATCGTAGAAATGTTTAACATGTTCTCCGGTGGTGCTCTTGAGCGTGCATCTATATTAGCATTGGGTATCATGCCGTACATTTCGGCATCGATCGTAGTCCAATTGCTAACTGTAGTTCATCCAGCGTTAGCGGAACTCAAGAAAGAGGGTGAAGCAGGCCGTCGTAAGATAAGCCAATATACACGCTACGGCACGCTTGTACTTGCAACATTCCAAGCTATTGGTATCGCAACAGGCTTACCAAACATGGTCGACAATCTGGTTGTTATCAACCAAACCATGTTTACGCTTATTGCTACCGTGAGTTTAGTAACTGGTACCATGTTCTTAATGTGGTTAGGTGAACAAATCACTGAGCGAGGAATCGGTAATGGTATTTCCATTCTGATTTTTGCAGGTATTGTTGCTGGATTGCCTTCTGCAATCGGTCAAACAATCGAGCAAGCGCGTCAAGGTGAATTGCATGTGCTTCTTCTGCTGTTGATTGCTGTATTGTCTTTTGCTGTTATTTACTTCGTAGTTTTCATGGAACGTGGTCAACGTCGTATCGTCGTTAACTATGCGAAACGTCAACAAGGTCGTAAAGTTTTTGCAGCACAAAGCTCTCACTTGCCTCTTAAGATTAATATGGCAGGTGTTATTCCAGCGATTTTCGCATCAAGTATTATTTTGTTCCCAGGAACATTAGCGCAGTGGTTTGGTCAAAATGGTGAAAGCAGCGCGTTCGGTTGGTTAACTGACGTGTCATTAGCTCTTAGCCCAGGTCAACCTTTGTATGTAATGCTTTATGCAGCAGCTATAATCTTCTTCTGTTTCTTCTATACAGCGTTGGTGTTTAACCCACGTGAAACAGCTGATAACTTGAAGAAGTCTGGTGCATTCGTACCCGGTATCCGCCCAGGTGAGCAGACAGCGAAATATATCGATAAAGTGATGACTAGACTAACCCTTGCGGGCGCTCTATACATTACTTTTATATGTCTGATTCCTGAGTTCATGATGGTCGCGTGGAACGTTCGTTTCTACTTTGGCGGCACATCACTACTAATCGTAGTGGTAGTTATCATGGATTTCATGGCACAGGTACAGACTCATCTGATGTCACAACAGTATGATTCTGTGTTAAAGAAAGCGAATCTGAAGGGTTACGGCCGTTAATTCGGTGGTAACAATTTCGATTCCATTTACGGAGTTTAGCAATGAAAGTTCGTGCTTCCGTTAAAAAAATCTGCCGTAACTGTAAAGTTATCAAGCGTAACGGTGTCGTTCGCGTGATTTGCAGTGAGCCAAAGCATAAGCAACGCCAAGGCTAATAGCAGAAATTTTTACTTGAAATACAAGGTAGAGTCGAGTATATTCCTCGGCCTACCTTTTGCGTGCAAAAGAAGTAGTATGCCGCAGCGTATCCATAACGGGCTTTGCTGCGGATAATTCTTTTATGAACCCCTTAGGAGTGAATAATGGCCCGTATAGCCGGCATTAACATTCCTGATCATAAGCATTCTGTAATTGCACTTACTGCAATCTACGGTATCGGTAAAACTCGCTCTCAAGCTATTCTAGCTGAAGTGGGTATTGCTGAAGATGCTAAGATCAGTGAACTAACTGAAGAGCAGATCGATCAACTGCGTGATGGTGTAGCTAAGTACACTGTAGAAGGTGATCTACGTCGTGAAGTATCGATGAACATCAAGCGTCTTATGGACCTTGGCTGTTACCGCGGTCTTCGTCATCGTCGCAGTCTACCACTACGTGGACAGCGTACTAAAACCAACGCTCGCACCCGTAAGGGTCCGCGCAAGCCGATCAAGAAATAGTCGGATAAGGTAGAGTACAATGGCAAAACAACCAACTCGCGCGCGTAAGCGCGTACGCAAGCAAGTAGCTGATGGCGTAGCGCACATTCATGCTTCTTTCAACAACACAATCGTAACTATCACTGACCGTCAAGGCAACGCTCTTGCATGGGCTACAGCAGGTGGTTCAGGTTTCCGTGGTTCTCGTAAATCTACTCCGTTCGCAGCACAAGTTGCAGCTGAGCGTTGTGGTGAAATGGCTAAAGAATATGGCCTAAAGAACTTGGAAGTTATGGTTAAGGGTCCAGGTCCAGGTCGCGAATCTACTGTTCGTGCACTGAACGCTGCTGGTTTCCGTATCACTAACATTGTTGATGCGACACCAATCCCTCATAACGGTTGTCGTCCACCTAAGAAACGTCGCGTTTAAGTTTCGTTTCTAGGAATATTGGAGAAAGATCATGGCAAGATATTTGGGTCCTAAGCTTAAGCTTAGCCGTCGCGAAGGTACTGACTTATTCCTTAAGTCTGGTGTCCGTGCGATCGATACCAAGTGTAAAATTGATAACGCACCAGGTGTACACGGCGCTCGTCGCGGTCGTCTATCTGAGTATGGCGTTCAGCTTCGTGAGAAGCAAAAAGTTCGTCGTATCTACGGCGTTCTAGAAAAACAATTCCGCAACTACTACAAAGAAGCTGCACGTCTTAAAGGCAACACAGGTGCAAACCTGCTTCAGCTTCTTGAAGGTCGTCTTGATAACGTAGTTTACCGTATGGGCTTTGGCGCTACTCGTGCTGAATCTCGTCAACTAGTTAGCCACAAGTCTATTCTAGTTAACGGTAAAGTTGTAAACGTTCCTTCTTTCAAAGTAGCGGCAAACGACGTTGTTTCTATCCGCGAGAAAGCTAAACAGCAATCTCGTATTAAAGCGGCTCTAGAAGTTGCTGAACAACGTGAAAAGCCAACTTGGATTGAAGTAGATGCTGGCAAAATGGAAGGTACATTCAAGCGTATGCCTGAGCGTTCTGACCTATCAGCTGACATCAATGAACACTTGATCGTCGAACTTTACTCTAAGTAAGGTTAAAAAAAGAGAGGACACAATGCAGGGTTCTGTAACAGAATTTCTTAAGCCGCGTCTTGTTGACATTGAACAGATCAATACGACACACGCGAAAGTAACTCTTGAGCCATTAGAGCGCGGTTTCGGCCACACTCTAGGTAATGCTCTTCGCCGCATTCTTCTATCTTCTATGCCGGGTTGTGCCGTAACAGAAGTTGAAATTGAAGGTGTGCTACACGAATACAGCACTAAAGAAGGCGTTCAGGAAGATATCCTGGAAATCCTTCTAAACCTTAAAGGTTTGGCTGTACGCGTTGCTGAAGGCAAAGATGAAGTGTTTATTACACTGAACAAATCAGGCTCAGGCCCTGTTGTTGCAGGTGACATCACCCACGATGGTGATGTAGAGATCGCTAACCCTGAGCACGTAATTTGTCACCTAACGGATGACAACGCTGAGATCGCTATGCGTATCAAAGTAGAACGTGGTCGTGGTTACGTTCCAGCTTCAGCTCGTATCCATACTGAAGAAGATGAGCGTCCTATCGGTCGTCTACTAGTTGACGCTACTTACAGCCCGGTTGATAAAATCGCTTACGCTGTAGAAGCGGCACGTGTAGAACAACGTACTGATTTAGACAAGCTTGTTATCGATATGGAAACGAACGGTACTCTAGAACCTGAGGAAGCAATCCGTCGAGCAGCTACTATTTTAGCTGAACAACTGGATGCGTTCGTAGATCTTCGTGATGTACGTGTACCTGAGGAGAAGGAAGAGAAGCCAGAATTCGATCCTATCCTACTACGTCCTGTAGACGATCTTGAACTAACAGTTCGCTCTGCTAACTGTTTGAAAGCAGAAGCGATTCACTACATCGGTGATCTTGTACAGCGCACTGAGGTTGAGCTACTTAAAACGCCAAACCTTGGTAAGAAATCTCTTACAGAGATTAAAGATGTGCTTGCTTCACGTGGTCTTTCTCTAGGCATGCGTCTAGAAAACTGGCCACCAGCGTCAATCGCTGAAGATTAATCGAAAAGTTAGAAGGATTAGGTCATGCGCCATCGTAAAAGTGGTCGTCAACTCAACCGCAACAGCAGTCATCGCAAAGCGATGTTCAGCAACATGGCTAGCTCTCTTGTTCGTCACGAAGTTATTAAAACTACCGTGCCTAAAGCAAAAGAACTACGTCGCGTAATTGAGCCATTGATTACCCTAGCTAAGACAGACAGTGTTGCTAACCGTCGTCTTGCATTTGCTCGCACTCGTGATAACGAAGTTGTGGCAAAACTATTTAATGAACTAGGCCCGCGTTTCGCGGCTCGCCAAGGTGGTTACACTCGCATTCTTAAATGTGGTTTCCGTACTGGTGATAAAGCTCCAATGGCTTACATTGAGCTTGTAGACCGCCCAGCTGCTGAAGAAGCTGCTGAGTAATCTATACTAGATTCTTAATACAAAAGCCGAGCATTAGCTCGGCTTTTTTGTGTCTGTAGAACAAGGAATAGACAATAGAAATTGCACCATGATGTTTGGCATTTTTTGCTTGTCTTGTCTGCGCCATTTTTCAAAAATATCTCGTATCTCGTATCTC
>NZ_JBFRSC010000009.1:0-23438 GCF_041473335.1 Vibrio sp. 10N.222.55.C7 | reverse complement strand
TATCTCGTATCTCGTATCTCAAATATCTTTTCTTCCACGCACAAAAAAGAGCACCGAAGTGCCCTTATTAGATTTTAAGCTAGCTATTAATAACTAACGATTATTGCCATATAGCTGAAAGTGAATCCATCAGGCCGCTCGTCGCACCTTGTGACTGCAATGCTTGAAGAATGATTGGCGCAAATGTCGTAACCATTGATGGATCCATGCCTAATCCAGAAAACGCACTTTCAACGGCACCTTGTGAGCTTAGTAGCGATGATAGCCCCGTAGACTCAAGGCTCGACATGCCTGGAATAAGTGTCGCGAGTTCTTTGTTGTCGGCTGTGCCAAGTGAGTTTTGTGCAAGGGCCAACATTGAACCAATACCGCCAACTGCTTGGTCGCTGGTAACAGAAGCTTGGTCAGCTACCGTATCCACAAGTGGTGTTGTTTCGTTCTGCTGAGACCACATATTCACTGCTGCCATTAGTGCAGTTTGTGATAGTTGGGAATAGTTGGTATCTGATGATGAACTGGTTTGTTCAGAGTCGCTAGTGCTAGCGCAAGAGACAACAGCAAGGCTGCTTAAAACTGTGATGAGTACTTTCTTCATTATTCGTCCTTAAGTAATAAAGTAATTTACTCTTTCACTATAAACGAAAAACGGCGATGTAGTCACATCGCCGTTGGATTATTTCAATTTTATTTGCCAATAGTATTTTGTTTTACTAAAGGTTTTTATAAAAATTAAAGAATAGCTAGAAGTTCTACTTCAAATACTAGAGCAGCAAATGGTGGGATTGCAGCACCTGCGCCACGCTCACCGTATGCTAGATCTTGAGGGATGTATAGCTTCCACTTAGAGCCAACAGGCATCATTTGTAGAGCTTGTACCCAACCTTGAATTACGCCAGTTACAGGGAATTCAGCAGGTTGACCGCGAGATACAGAGCTGTCGAAAACAGTACCGTCAGTTAGTTCGCCGTGGTAGTGAACACGTACTTGCTTGTCTGCAGTTGGGATTTCGCCAGTACCTTCAGTTAGTACTTCGTACTGAAGACCAGACTCAAGAACCGTTACTTCTGAACGAAGAGCGTTGTCAGCTAGGAAAGCTTCGCCGTCAGCAGCAGCAGCTTTAGCTAGTTCTTGACGTGCAGCTTCACCGCGAGTGTGTAGCTCTTGTAGTGCGTTGTTGATTTCGTCAACTTCGATAGCTGGCATGTCGCCAACTAGAGCTGTTGCGATACCAGCAGCGATTGCGTCAACGTTTAGGCCTTCAAGACCAGAACCAGCAAGTTGTTGGCCCATTTGTAGACCGATACCGTAGCTAGCTTTTTGCTCTACAGTTTCAAATTTTACTTCAGACATGAAAAGTCACTCTTTTTGTCAGTACGAAAAGGGTAAGAATACCAGTATTAGCAGCGTGAAGAAACGGCTAGTCCCTGATCACTTGCGCTTTACCGTGCCCAAATCACAGCCATGTCAATTTTCTCGCTTTGGGCCTTGTTGTGACGGAAAGATCTATACTGTTGGTACTTTGGTTTTTATACTGTAGTTATTCAATGTATAGGACGCAGTGGTATGAATCGTCGTCAAAAGAAAAAACAGAAAGTTGACCACTTAGCAGAATTCAAGGATCGACTGAATCAGGTCAAAGAGAAATTGAGTTCGATCGATGTGAAGAAAATGAAAACCTCGACAGCGCAAACTTGGGGTTCATTGCCGAAGTTACACCAAAGACTGTTGATGGTGATTTCTCCGATCGTACTGATATTACTTTTTGTGCCGCTACCAGAACCTAAAGTAGACACAGCTCCAACAACATCGCGCGTTGAGCTTGAAATAAACACCGTCGGCTTAAGCGAACAGCAAAATGCCAAGAACGGCTCATTAGAACCGAGTAACAAAAATTGGCAGGAGTACCTTGTTAAGCAAGGGGATACGTTAGCGCAGGTTTTTCGAAACAACGATTTACCATTGTCTGACTTGAATGCGTTAGTGCGAATTGAAGGTGCAGATAAGCCGCTCAGTCAGATTCGTAAAGGCCAGCTGGTTCGTTTCAAACTTGCTGAAACTGGGCAGTTGGACATTCTTCAGCTAGAGAAAGGCGACACTTCGGTGATGTTCTTCCGCTTATCCGATGGTGGCTTTGGTCGCAGTAAGTAGATGAATAGTGAGCCTGAGTTAAAGCGCTTCACCAGACACAGATAAACGATAGAAAAGAGCTAAGCATTAGCTCTTTTTTTTGGTCGCTTGAAAGGGGCGAGTGGCAAGATGATAAGCATGATTCCGATAAAGGTTAATGTATCCGGAATCTCATCGAACCATATTGCACCTATTAGCGCGACAAACACCAATCCTGAATACTCAGCCAAGGCAATTTGGCTAGAGTGTGCTTTTTGATAGGCAGCAACCGCAAGGCCGTTGTAACTTAAGATTAGCGTCGCACTCAGGGCTATGTATCCCAAATGCTCCACAGACACTGGCTGCCAGTATAAGAAGCACAGTACTAATGAGGCTGGAATAGAGAATAAGGTTGTCCACCACAGCGTAGTGACCACCGTTTGCTCACTAGGAAGCTTTCTTACGAGTACATTAAATAGTGCTAGGGTGAGTGCTGTCCCCAAAGCAAACAGTGCCGCCCAATGAAATTGTGATGGCCTCAAGACAATCAATGCACCAATAAAACCTATGGTTGTGCCGATAACCTTGCCGAGTGCCGGTTGCTCTTTCAATAGCAACATTGAGAGCGGCAACATCAGTAAAGGCGCGACATAAAATACTGCGTTGGCGGTTGCCAAAGACAAGTGAGTGATCGCGACCACCATGCACCCACTGCCGATCAGAATTAACTGACCTCGAATGAAGGTTACCTTAGCCTGCTGTAAGCGCCGTTGTTCTTTTTTCTGCTGTAGCCACAAAGGGGTGATGATGACCAGAGATATCAACTGTCGGAAAAAAATATACTGTAAGGGCGGTACTTCGCCATTTAACAGCTTTACCGCTACGTCGGAAAGCGAGGCAAACAAGTTACCTGCAACCAACAATAGAATACCGGCAGTGATATTCGTCATTATTTTTCTAATCTCATGTCTATATGAGGAATGTCATCTTCGAGATACATATCCGAGATGGTGTTGAAGCCGTGGCTCGCATAGAAGTTTTCTAGGTGTTGCTGCGCGCCAATATCAATGGCCGTATTTGGCCAAAGAGCCTCGCAGCGTGTTAATGCTTCTTTGATTAATTGATGCCCCAAGCCACCACCTCTTGCCGATTGCTTGGTTGCGACTCGACCGATGCTGGTGTTGTCGTAAGAGGTACCTGGTGGTAATAAACGTGCACACGCTACCAACTCTTCATCAGCATAGCCAAGCAGGTGCTCAACACCCGCGAGTGTATCTTTACCGTCCAGCTCTGGATAAGGACAAGTCTGCTCGACCACAAATACATCGACTCTTAATTTAAGTAGTTGATAAAGCTGTTGTGTTGAGAGTTCAGAAAAAGGAATTGAGTGCCAAGTGATCATGTTTACATCCAGAGATTATCGATGCTCTGAATGTACTATGCGTGATGATTGTTGGCATTAACTATTGTTAATTCGACCTTTAATTCTGCTCAGGCTGATTGCGGTGATTCCTAGATAAGCGGCAATTTGATTGTCATTTAAGCGCTGCTCAAGGTCGGGATAGTGCTCGCAGAACAGCTGATAACGTTGCTCTGGTGTATAGAGCAGCATGAAGCGTTCTTTGTTTTCCTTATGCATCAGCTGTGTTTCTAACAGCTTTAAATACAAAGGATTATTTGATGCACGCCACTCGATAACGGCATTCATTGGCAGCTCTAACATGGTGATGGGAGTCAGCGTTTCTAATAGGTAAGGGGACGCTTGGCTTTTTATCAGACTCTCAAAGCCGATGATCCAATCTTGTTCCCAATAGAACTCTTTACTGTATTGCTTACCATCATCAGTGAGGTAGCAGGCATGGCACAAGCCTTCAAGTACAAAGTAGATTGAACTCGCCATCTCACCTTGATTGATCAAGATGTGTCTGGTTGGCAACTCAAGTGGCTTGGCGACAGCAACTAGAGATTCAATCTGGCTTTCAGAGAAGTCGAAGCTTTGTAGTTGTTCGATAAAAGAGGTGTGCATGAAAATAACCTAACCCAAATAAGTGCCGAAATCATCGCACTTATTTGGAGAGAGGTACAGAGCGGGATAAATCAGCGGCGTGCGTGTTGCTCTAGGTAATCTTGAGCAAGCTCTCTGCCCATGTATTTACCCAGAGTCTTCAGTGGTACCTTTTTAAGGTTCACCACAATCAAGCCATCCAAGGCATCATTAAACGATGGGTCGACATTAAAACACACCAGTTTACCGTTCATCCCTAGATATTGGCGCAGCAGTACCGGCAGGCCTTTACCTTGCTCCATGCGTGCTAACACTTTAGAGAGCAGAGGCACACTCGCCAGTGAAGAGAGCAGGTGATTTTGCCAGAACACATGACTGCTGGTATTGAGTGGTGACGAAGGTGAAACCAAATTCGCCTTTTCCTCATCATAATGGTGGATTGATAACGTGGTCGCGATCAACAGACGCGCATTGTGGCTGTAATCATTGCTGATACTGACTGGGCCGAACAGATGGGTATATTGAGGGTGACGAGACACAAAGGTCGCAATGCCTTTCCACAATAGTAACAGTGAGTTCAGGCTCTTTTGGTAAGGTTTACTTACTACCGATCGCCCAAGCTCAATGCTGTTTTCTAGAGTATCAATGAATTCTTGGTTGTAGTTAAACAGGCTACGAGAGTAGAGCTGATCAAGCCCGTGCTCAGCGATGAGTTTGTCGACCATACCGAGTCGATACGCGCCAACCAGTTCTGCCTTGGTTTTATTCCACACAAACAGTTGATGGTAGTAAAGGTCATACTCATCTAAATCACAGGCCAGCCCGCTGCCTTCTCCGACTTCTCTAAAGCTTTCTTCTCTTACTCGACCAATCTCGCGCATTAAGTTAGGAATGGATTGGCTTGGTGTGCAGTAGACCTCAAAGTTCCCTTGCTCGAGCAGTTTCATCTCTTCAGGGAGTGAGTCTATCTCTATTGATAAGACTTCTGGTGGAATAGGCGCTATCACTTGGGTATCGAAAGAGGGCGCGTGGATTGGCGTGTTCGGACTATCTTGTTGACTCATTAGATAGGTATTAAGTCGTAGGTAGTTGACGATATCCATCTCTTTTTCAAACGATTTTATCTCTGAATACGGAATCGATGAGCCAATCGAGATAGAGATAGTTGTCGCTTGTTTATTAAGAAGTTCACGCCCGAGTAGAGCGGTTCTCAACAGTGGATGAACACGACCCGCTTGATAGAAAAGCTCACTGTTCTTGCCATTGATAAAGATAGGTACCGTGGTGGCTTGGTGACGTTTGACGAATTTCGCTACCGACTTGCTCCACTCGATGTCTGTCAGTGTTTTTGCCCCTTTACGGTAGCTTGATACTTCACCTGCTGGGAATACAATCAATAGTCCACCATCAGCCAAATGACGATTGGCATCTCGAATCGCTTTGGCATTGGTGCGTTTCGATTCTTTACTGTTAAAGACATCGACACCGATGAAAAGATCATCCAGTTCAGGCAGGCGCTTAAGTAACTCATTGGCCAGCACCTTCACATCCTTTCTTACTGATCCTACGAGATCGGCAAGGATCACGCCTTCGATGGCGCCAAGCGGGTGGTTCGCCACAATCACGACAGGCCCTTCTTCCGGGATGTTTTCCGTGCTTCCCGATGCAACCGAGTAGTCGATATTGAGCGCCGACAGAGTGTAATTCATGAATTCGAAGCTAGATAACTCGTTTTTACGATCTTGGTAGAGTCGGTCTAGCTTAGATAGCCCAGTTGCCCACTCGACAACAGACTCACCTAAACCAAAAGGCGTGTAACGTGGTAAACGAAAAGGACTATCAATCATAATGAAATTACCTTACTTAATCAGTTGCGGCCAAACTTTATCGGCTTGTTGAATATGCTGTGCTTGGTCTTGTTCCCAGCGCTGCTTAATCTCTTGGTCGTAGTTAAGATAAAGTTTGTCATCAACTATGGTCCAATACTGTGGGTCACCTGGTGCGAAGTCGTTTTTGGCAGAAACGGCCCATGCGCAATAACCACCATATTGAGGGGCATATTTTTCAGGATTATTAACAAATAAAGTCAGATTCTTTTCAGAAGAGAAATACCAGTCCGCGCCTTTGTACTCTGTGCTGAACTTCTTGCTCCCTTCAACAGGCTTCCCAGACGTGAAATAAGCCACGGTATCGTAGCCATCGAGTGCCTTACTGCTAAAGAAACCGGTATAGATTTCATCGGCGGCAAATACGTACGGGCTAACAAGTAGCAGAACCATGGTGAATAGTTTTCTCATGATGGACTCCATCTATAGATTGATTGCGGGTGATAAATCAAAGGTAAAGCGCTGCTGATTTATCTGACATGGTTTAATGGGTTCGCATGGTGAGCCGGGTGCATAAAACATAGAGGCTTGACCATGCAGGTTACGTAAGTGTGTAAAGCTCACGGTATGTGCGTCTTCGCGATGCATACAGGTCGCTAAATGAGGTTGCTCATTGTGATGGTGAGAGTGGAACATCAGTAAGTTCTGTTGATTCTTACCTGCCGCCATGAGCTGATCATATTTTGCTTGTCGGTAGGCTTGCACTCGCTCTAAATCAACACCGGATGAGAAGAGTGGAGAATCAGTGTCGACTATTTTCTGTTGAATACCATCCCACATGTAGGCGATAACCAGACCATTGTGTTGGGTTAAATTCGGCGCGAAAGCCAACAAGGTAAATGGAGCAAAAGAGTGCAGGTCGAGCTTATGAAATGCTTCAGAGAGCTGACTGATATTACGACTCGATGATAGATTCTTGAGTAACAAACCACGGCTGACTAAAGGTCCAACAGGGACTATGCCTTGATAGTTATTGAGTAGGCATAGCGAAAGCCCGAACTCATTGATACTGATCCAGCTACCACCGCCAGTTGGGTCGAGTGGCATGATGATATCGACGCCGTTAACTCGATATTGTTTAGGTGGCATTGCCAGTGCTCGCGTCTTTTGTTCGTCACGGTTAAAAAAGACCTGATAACCATTTTCTTCAAGCAGCCAAGATACTGAACACATGATTATTGCTCCCTCAGATAGCTGCTGGTGGTTGGGGCATAACCAAAGGTATTGCATGTTTCGACATCAAGAAAGGTCGTGATCACCTTGATCATCGCATAGTGATGATTGGCATGCAGAGCAGCAAAGGTGACCTCTCTTTCGAGCGTTGAAGGCAGGCTTGCGAACACTTGAGCATCCATTGAAACTTCGGTTTGGATCATGATAGGCGCTTCGAGATCTCTGCGGTCTAATCGTTCAAGCCAGTTGATCACGTAATGGATCTCTTTCAATGCAATCGACCTGTCGAATTCGACGGGGTGACCACGACGACGAGTGTTGTAATCAACGGTCGCATTCTCTTTTAAAATCAGAGCGTGAAAAAGATCGAGCGTGTGACGAGTATGTTCACCAATAGAGCTTGTGACGTGCGGCTTTGCTCGTGTCAGATAGTCGCTGTCAGATATCGCTAACAAAAACTCTAAACCCTGATTCAATATCTCTACCGCTCCCTTGATGCTAGGAGAGAAAGAAGTAAGGGCGCTCGGCTGGGCTATGGGGTTCATTCATGATCCTCGTGAAAAGTTAGTCGGTAGTCGGATATTGTTGAACAAGACGTCGCTCTTCTTGCCACGCCGCAAATAAGCTCTTGAAAGAAGGGGATTGGTGGCCTCGTTGTTTTTGCTGAGCGCCAATATCAAAAAGAATGCGATATTGCAGAAGTAGCGTGGAAAATATCTCTCGCAATGGGGTGTTGCGATCCCAGATATGTCCAGCCTCACTGCTTGCGCCATTGACCTCAAGAATCGTGAAATCCTCGCCGTTCATTAGGCTGTGCATGTCCTTAAACTTGACGTCGAGTCGACCAAAGTGAAAGCCATCGAAGTCGTCGAATATCTCGTCTAAGCGTTCGGTTAAAGCCTGAGTGATGTATTGATTACCGTCTCGGAAGATACAGCCACGGCTATGGCTGCCTGCAAACGCGAGTTGGAACTCTTCGCCCTCTGCGAGCACTTGATCCAATTTATCTTCATGTCTCGGTAGATACAGGTGACTAAGCTGCCCAGCGCGCGGGCTATTTTCAATTAACTGTTTGAGTGTCGACTTGCCATCACCCATCACCATTGGTGCGTATTTGAGTGTGATCGAGATGATCTCGCCTTGCTTTTTGTTTGGGTAACGAACATAGAAAACACCCGCTTCGGCTTGATAAGGCGCCTTTTTCTGCAGTAGAAAGCGAGCATTATTTGGGAAAGATTCAACATATTGCTCAAGTTGATCTTGTGTGTTGATCAGCTTAACTCCGACACCTCGACAGCCAAGATCCGGCTTAGCCACAATCGGGAAATCAAGATCCGTTTGTATGAGTGCGCTGCGTGCGTCTTCGGCTTGTTTTTTACTGCTGAGATCCGTTTTGGTTAGGGTGATAAACGGTGAGATCCAACGCTGACTTGAAGATCCGGCAAGGCTTAATATCTCGTGTTTTGATTCGCCGACCATGCCACTGAGTTTGATGCTCGGATTGGCGATGAGCGGCAGCGCCCAGTCAAAGTGCCGTAACCCTTGCATCAGGCTTTGAATCACCACTGGCGTGTAGAAGAACCAAGTTGGAAGAAACTCATAAGGAGAGACGCTGCGCACGGTATCTTTTTCAAGCAAAGGCATGCCTGCATTAATTTGATGTGCTGGAATGATGCGAATATCTTGCGGTGAACTCATGATAATCCTCTAGAGTAGGTTCTATTCATTAATCGATTGCCGATAAACAGCAAAGCGATGGCACACGGGATGATGATCCATTGATATTCAGAGGCTTGCAGCCACGCTGATGTCCCTAAATAGTAGATGGCAGAGAAGACAATGCCAGTCCAGAGCGCAGTGGCACTAATCACGGCAAACAAGAAAGTAGGCAGTGGGATGGCGAAAAAGCCACTTAAGGTAAAGCCGACGGTACGAAGCCCGGGAATAAAGCGGATAACAAAAAGGCTGCTGAATGCGTTCTGACGTAATTTGGTACGAAGCGAACGAAAGTACTTATTAGTGAGGGCTTTATATCGAACACCTCGGAAGTAACGTCCTGATTTACCCAGGTAATAAAGACCGAGATCACCCGTGGCAATACCGATGAAAATAGCAAGCAGCGCATATTGAGGAAGTATTAGACCTTGAGTCGCGATACCTGCCGCCGTAACAATCGCAAGATCTTCAAGCAGATAAGAAAGCGCGATGATGCCAAGCATCAGCCATAGCAGCGACTCCTCCCCTGAATGTAACCATGCTTGAATGCTCTCGACGGTGCTCATTAAATGTCCTTATCTATCCTATAGATGAATGGCTTAACCACCATTCATTGAGTGTAGTAAATTAAATAGACAGGAGGAGCAGATAAAAACTTACAGCTGATTAGTGTTTTTTTGTGTTGGATTCATTCAATTGGTGGTTTGAGTCGTGCTGTTTGACTGCTGTTTTGAAGCTGAAGGCGTGGCATTTGGAAGCGGGTTGAACGAGAGTTTGTCGTTCGAAAATTAGGGCTTTGGGCTGAACATTTAGAAAAAAAGAAAAAGGCTGAGTCGTAAAACTCAGCCTTTCAGAACGTTAACTATGGATTACTTAAGCAATCTATTTAGTTAGGTCAATCTGGTAAACAGCAAAACCAACATCGTCAGTCGCAACACGTTTCATCGGGTATTGACCTTTCTCTTTAATGAACTCTGCTGCTTTGTCGCTTGGAGATGTTTCAAAGCGGATATCTAGCTTGTTATCCGTTTTGATTGGTGCAAATGACCAATTGTTATCTGCGCTTGGGCTCACTTGACCTTGTTCTTTGCTTACGCGAGAGATGTAGTTTGCAAGAACAGTACGGTTCTCATCTGGTGCATCAAATGCGATGAAGTCTTCACCTGTGCCTGGGAACTTAGCGCTGTATGCACGGTAGTTGTTGGTTGCGATCAGGAAGTCTTGCTTCATGTCGATTGGCTTACCTTGGTAAGTTAGGCCAACAATACGCTGTGAGTCAGAGTTAACGACTTTACAGTTTGCATCGTATTTCGCAGGTTGAGTTACGTCGATTTGGTAATCAACACCGTCGATAACATCGAAGTTGTAAGTGCGGAAGTTATCCCACTCGATCAACTGTTGTGGTGCTGTTGAGTTAACATCAACTTGGTTGAATTGACCAGCAGAACACTCAAGCCACTCTTTTACTTCGTGACCTGTTACCTTCATCGCAACTAGTGTGTTCGGGTAAAGGTATAAGTCAGCTGCGTTACGGAATGTCAGTTGACCAGATTCAACTTCAGTGAAGTTCGCTGGGTCATTCTTACGGCCACCAGCTTTGAATGGTGCAGCCGCGGAAAGTACTGGCGTACCATCTAGGTCAGGGTCACCTTGGATGAACTGTTCAACGTAATCTTTCTGTGCAAGGTTAACGATTTGAACTGTTGGATCGTCTTGTACTAGAGACAAGAAGCTGTACATCACATCGTCTGCTTTACCAATCGGTTGGTTAACAAACTCACGAGTACCAGCGTGGTCTTTTTCTAGTGCTGTTACGATGCCTTCATCAGCCGCAGCAAGAGATTTCTTCTCGATCTTGTCGTAGATAGGGCGTGCTTCTGATTGGCCTTTAACGACTTCCCACTTACCGTCTTTTTGTGCCAGTGTTAGGTCCATAACACCAACGTGGCTACCCCAACGACCTGGCATTACTGCCGCAACGCCGTTCATTGTGCCCGTTTCGTTGTCGATGCCTTGAATGTCATCAAAACCTTTACCTGGGAACACTGCGTGAGAGTGGCCGAATGCGATCGCATCAATGCCATCTACTTCAGATAGGTAGAACGTTGAGTTCTCTTCGCCATTTTTGTATGGGTCAGTTGATACGCCTGAGTGAGGGATAGCAACGATAACTTCAGCGCCTTCCGCTTTCATTTGAGGCACTAACTCGTTAGCCGTCTCAATGATGTCACGAGCGATCACTTTGCCTTCAAGGTTCTTCTTATCCCACGTCATGATTTGTGGTGGAACGAAACCGATGTAGCCGACTTTTACTTCATGCTCTACGCCTGCAGTATCTTCAAACGTGTGCGTCTTGATGATGTAAGGTGTGAAGTAGTGTTCTTTGGTTTTTGCGTCGTAAACGTTAGCACTGATGTACGGGAAATCAGCGTCGTTGATTGACTCTTCTAGGAAATCAAGACCGTAGTTGAATTCGTGGTTACCTATGTTTGCAGCGTCGTAGCTTAGCTGGTTCATAGCTTTGTATGCAGGGTGAACTTCACCCGCTTCGATGCCTTTGTCTGCCATGTAGTCACCCATTGGGCTACCTTGCAGCAAGTCACCGTTATCAACTAATACGCTGTTGGTTACTTCGTTTTGAGCTTCTTTTACTAGAGTTGCAGTACGTGCTAAGCCGATTTTTTTCGATGGCTTGTCTTTGTAGTAATCGTAATCCATTAGGTTGGTATGGATGTCCGTTGTCTCTACGACACGTAGTTTAATCACTTCATCGGTATCTGGTGTTGTTGTACAGCCTGCTAGAGTCAAACCAAGACCCGCAAGTACAGCCAATGACAAAGGTTTCATTGCAACTTTCATTTTGTAGCTCCAAAGTGGATAGTAGAAAATTCGTTGCGTAATGTAACAAAATGGAATGAAACAATGATTACAACGAATGTTAATTCGTGACTTAGATCGACTACTTTATGGTGTTCTGCAAGACGCCTCCCAAACCTGATTAATCGATGTGCAACTGATATCGATAATATTAGTCCATTCATTTCACCTGCTTATCGATAAATTCAATCCCTTATCAGCTTTTCGAATAAAAAATGAAATTTTAGAATTTCCAGTAATATGAGAGGCTCGTCATAATGCCTATATCAAGGACGTATCAGGCAGACGAATAGCAAGGATAGCTCAACACGAAGCTTCTGTTTTCTTCTAGTGCCAATACTCCCATTCACTCAAGTGGATGAGTTAAATCCCATGCTTGGCAAGACCAAGTAATGAATTGCTCGTAACGCGAGCCTTAAAGGAAGCACTGAAATGGACCAAGAACGTTTAACCCACCTAAAACAGCTCGAAGCGGAAAGTATTCATATTATCCGTGAAGTAGCGGCTGAGTTTGATAACCCAGTGATGATGTACTCCATCGGAAAAGATTCTTCTGTGATGCTTCATTTAGCTCGCAAAGCGTTTTATCCAGGCAAGATTCCATTCCCGCTATTGCATGTAGATACGGATTGGAAATTCCGCGAGATGATTGAGTTTCGTGATCGTACGGCTAAAAAGTACGGCTTCGACCTTTTAGTACATAAGAACCCAGAAGGTATTGAGATGGGTTGTAGCCCATTTGTACATGGTTCTTCGAAGCACACTGACATCATGAAAACACAGGGCCTTAAGCAGGCGTTAAACAAGTATGGGTTCGATGCGGCTTTTGGTGGTGCGCGTCGTGATGAAGAAAAATCTCGTGCGAAAGAACGTGTTTATTCTTTCCGTGATAAGAACCATACGTGGGATCCAAAAAACCAGCGTCCAGAGCTTTGGCACACCTACAACGGTCAGGTTAATAAGGGCGAAAGCATTCGTGTCTTCCCGCTATCTAATTGGACTGAGCTCGATATCTGGCAATACATCTATCTAGAGAGCATCGATATTGTTCCACTTTACCTTTCAGACAAACGCCCTGTAGTTGAGCGTGATGGCATGCTGATCATGGTTGATGATGACCGTATGGAGCTGCAAGAAGGTGAAGTGATTGAAGAGAAAAGCGTTCGTTTTCGTACTTTAGGCTGTTACCCATTAACCGGAGCGGTTGAATCTGAGGCGAATACGCTAACGGGCATTATTGAAGAGATGCTGGTGGCGACGTCTAGTGAGCGTCAAGGTCGAGCGATTGACCATGATCAGTCGGGCTCTATGGAGCTGAAAAAGCGCCAAGGTTATTTCTAAGAATCTAAGGAAAGAAAAATGAATAGTGCAGTAGAAGCCGAATTGGCTGAACTAGGGATTGAAGGTTATCTAAGTCAGCATCAGCATAAATCTATGCTTAGATTTTTAACTTGTGGCTCGGTAGATGACGGTAAAAGTACGCTAATCGGTCGCTTACTCCATGATACAAAACAGATTTATGAAGATCAGCTAGCGGCGGTTCACTCGGATAGCCAACGAGTGGGAACGACAGGTGAGAAACCTGATTTGGCACTGCTTGTTGATGGTCTGCAGGCTGAGCGTGAGCAAGGGATCACGATCGATGTGGCTTACCGCTACTTCTCGACTCAAAAACGTAAGTTCATTATTGCTGATACTCCTGGGCATGAGCAGTATACGCGCAACATGGCAACAGGCGCTTCAACGTGTGATCTGGCGGTGATCTTGATTGATGCTCGTAAGGGCGTTCTGGATCAAACACGTCGTCACTCGTTTATCTCTAACCTGCTTGGTTTGAAGCATTTCATCGTTGCTGTAAACAAGATGGATCTCGTGGATTACGCGCAAGATCGTTTTGAAGAAATTCGCGATGAATACCTAGAGTTTGCAGAAAACCTAGAAGGCGAAACCAATATTCAGATCTTGCCAGTATCGGCGCTTGAAGGCATCAACGTTGCTGCACCAAGTAAAGAGCTTGCATGGTTCGAAGGCCCATCTCTGCTAGAAGTGTTAGAGAACGTCGACATTGACCAAAAGCGTTCGGCAGGTGAATTCCGATTCCCAGTTCAGTACGTCAGTCGTCCTAACTTAGACTTCCGCGGTTTTGCTGGCACCGTTGCCTCTGGCCGTGTCAGTGTCGGTGATGAAATCAAGGCGCTGCCGTCGGGTAAAACCTCTAAGGTTGCACGCATTGTAACTTTTGATGGTGATTTGGAGTCTGCGCAAGCGGGCTTGGCAGTAACACTGACCCTTGAAGATGAGATTGATATCAGTCGTGGTGATTTGATTGTGCTAGAAAACGCGCAGATTGAATCCACTAACCACGTATTGGCTGACATCGTGTGGATGACAGAGCAACCATTGCAACCGGGCAAAGCTTACGACATCAAGATCGCAGGCAAGAAAACCGTTGGTCAGGTTGAAACGGTTCGTCACCAATACGACATCAACAACCTATCGACTCACGCTGTCGATGAGTTGCCATTGAATGGTATTGGTTTGTGTGAATGGTCATTGAACGAGACTGTCGCGCTGGATAAATACCGTGAAAGTGCCGATACCGGTGGCTTCATCGTTATCGACCGACTAACCAACGTGACGGTTGGCGCGGGTTTGATTCGAGACCGTTTGGACTCTGTTGAACAGCAAGTCGGTAACTTCTCTGCATTTGAACTTGAGTTCAACGCATTGGTTCGCAAACATTTCCCTCATTGGGATGCCAAAGATCTAAGCCAACTACTGAAGTCATAAACGACCAAGTAACAGCTTATTGAATCAGGCGGAAACCGATCGTTTCCGCCATAAAGGACGGGTATATGTGGCAACAAGGATTTGTATTAGCGATTTTGCTCGGCATTATTACTTGCCTGCTCGTTACCCGTATTAAGCCAAGCTTTATCTTTGCTGGCGCGGCGTTTATTGCTTTTATGGCTGGCATGATCGACTTGTCGAGCTTGGCTAATAACTTCACTAACTCCTCGTTACTGACTTTAATTCTTCTGATCCTCGCATCAAGTGCGTTGGAGAAAACTCGCTTAATCAGCTGGGTTAGCCGCAATATCTCTGAAGGTAGGCTAGGTACCGTGGTTGCGAAGTTGGGTATTTCTACAGCGTTACTTTCTTCTTTTACTAATAACACCGCGGTGGTTGTTTCTTTGATCGGGGCGATCAAACGTAATCAACAGCACGCGCCGTCTAAGTTACTTATCCCTTTGTCATACGCTGCCATCTTAGGTGGCACCCTGACATTGATCGGCACCTCTACCAATTTGATCATCAATAGTTTTGTTGAAGATGCAGGTTTACCGAGCTTAAACTTTTTCACACCTACCTTGATCGGTTTAGCGGTTTTGGTCGGTGGGGTATTGATCCTTATTCCTCTTAGCTATTTTCTACCCAGCTACGATGATGGTTCTCAAGATGATCTGCCTTACTTTTTAGAAGCCAGAGTGGAGCCGGGCTCACCGTTAGTTGGTCGCAGCGTAAGTGAAAACAACCTCAGAGCATTGAGAAAACTGTTCTTAGCGGAAGTGATTCGAGACGGTAAGACCACCGCATCTATTGACCCTGATTTTATTCTTCAAGCTCGCGACCGATTGCTGTTTTGTGGTGATGTAGAGAGTGTTGCAACACTGCAAGAAATCCAAGGTTTAACCCTGTTTGGTCAGCATCATTTGAATGGCCAGAGCTTTGTTGAAGTGGTGGTGAGTTCGTCGGCAAGCTTCTGTAACAAAACCCTGAAAACCAGCCAATTTAGAGATCGTTTCGATGCGGTTGTGGTTGCTATTCGTCGTGGCCATGAACGCCTAGAAGGTGGGCTAGGGAATATCACATTGACCGCTGGTGATACCTTGATTTTGGTTCCAGGTAAACGCTTTGAAGAACAGCGCCAACAACACAACAAAGAGTTTGTGTTGATGAATGACTTAGATTCGAGTGCCAAGCTTGATGCCGACAAATCGACGTTCGTGTTGCTCGGCTTTGCTAGCGTGATTGGTTTAGCCCTTATCGATGCAGTACCTATTATCAAAGGCTTAGCTGGTTTTCTACTGTTGCTGGTGGCATTTGGCGTGGTGCAACTGGGTGAGCTCCGTCGCCGTTTCCCAGTCGATATTGTGGTGATCGTGGGCTCTGCACTTTCTATTGCTCAACTGATGATTTCATCGGGTTTATCTGAGCGGATGGGGCTGATGTTTATGGAGGCGTTTAATGGCTGGGGCGTATTCGGTGCGTTAGTTGCTACCTACTTTATGACTTTGGTTTTGACAGAGCTGGTGACTAATAATGCGGCTGCAGCACTCTCATTTCCGATTGGCTACAGTATGGCAGTAGGTTATGGCGTTGACCCTATGCCGTTCATCATGGCGGTACTGTTTGGTGCCAGTGCCAGTTTTATCTCTCCATACGGCTACCAAACCAACTTACTTGTTTATAGCGTAGGTAATTACCATTTAACGGATTATCTGCGTATCGGCATTCCAATCTCGATTGTATATTCGGGCTTGGTGCTGACCCTAATTCCTTATTTTTTCCCATTTTAATGCTGTTTATTTAAAGGACTAATTATGACCGCAGTACTCAAACCCAAAGATGAGAATGTTGTGTGGCATCAACACTCGATTGATAAAACATTTCGCGCGGATCTGAAATCACAAAAGCCAGCCGTGCTCTGGTTCACGGGGTTGTCTGGTTCTGGTAAATCGACAGTCGCTGGAGCATTAGAAAATCGCTTGGCACAGCTTGGTTACCATACTTATTTATTGGATGGTGACAATGTGCGTCATGGCTTATGTAGCGACCTTGGCTTCTCTGAGCAAGATCGTCGAGAGAACATCCGTCGTATTGGTGAGCTTGCTAAATTGATGGCAGATGCAGGCTTGATCGTGTTGTCAGCCTTTATTTCTCCGCATCAAGCTGAAAGGCAACTCGTGAGAGATTTATTGCCGGAAGGTGAGTTTCTTGAGGTGTTCGTCAATACTCCATTAGAGGTTTGCGAACAGCGTGACCCTAAAGGTCTGTATAAGAAAGCACGTGCCGGAGAGATCCCGAACTTTACAGGTATTAGTTCAGTGTACGAAGCGCCTCAGAACCCTGAGATTGATCTACCTGCAGGTGAGAAGACACTCGATGAATTGGTCGAACTGTGTATTGATGCGTTGGAGAAGCGAAATATCTTAGCCAACTGAGATCGTTGGTATGACTAAGGCTACTCAGCTGTTTATCTGTTTATTCACGACTGATAAATAGTGCAGCCTTAGTTTACCGAGACAAGAAACCTATCCTCTAGATTCTCTTTATTCCTCTCTATACTTCACTTTTTACACCGTCTATTTTAGCTCCGTCGAGTGTCTAGACGGTGTAATTTACGCTGCTTTTCACTTCTGTCTGTACTGTGAATTTCTGGCTCAATAGTGCAATCAGTTGATCGTAATACTGCGTGTTTGGCTTGTTACCGAGCAAGGTACAAAGCTCATTGCCTGTAGGGCTGAATCGGTAGTAAACCAGCTTCACGCCTTTTGATAATGGTGCCAGTGACATGCTCTTACCTTGATAGGTTAGGTGCAGGGCTGGATCGAAATCAATCTCTCCGGATTCTAATTCTGTGCCCAGAATAATCCCGAGCTCTATCAAGTGGAGCAAGCTGGAGTAGGGCAGGTTGTGCCCACCAAGGTTGATGGTGTTGGTGGTGTCCCTTTTGCCAAAGTTGAATAGCCCAGCATGAGATTTAAAGCCGAGTAAGAGCTTTCTGCTGTTATCGCTACCAAAGCTACAACCCAGTGATGCTGCCCTTTGTAAGGTTAACGCTTCTTTTGGTGTCATGTCTTTTAAGATTTGCAGTGCCTTCATCGACGTCGAGCCTGGGTTGGTGACTTCTCGTTTCAGTACTTGAGCCCATAGCCTCTGCATCGATGTATTGTGGATCTCTTGTGCCATGTCGAAGAAACGGTATAACCAGTCCTGATCCGGGTCTCCAGCCGCTTCATCCTTACATGAAGAGTGCGCCAACTTTAGAATCTGTTCTAGGTTCTTTTGGCGAAGCTCTCTACGTTTTTTCTCTCGCAATAGTGCCCGTTCGATAAGCGTACTCTCAGCTTTATCCTTTGGCTTGGCACTATGACTAATTAAGGAATCGAGGCCGAAGCTTTGTGCGATGTGCAGCATTCTGCTGGCACTGTCGGCAATATGAGGCTTTTTCTCATGCTTATGCTGTGTGTCGCTAGCATGCTCAATGATCACTGGCTGTTTGGTTTTTGACATAAGAGTACCGTTAGGAGACGACTCAAAACCAATCGTAGTAAATAATTGCTCAGCCTAGCTTGTTAAAACGCTTGATAACTGAGCTACAATTTTTGATTGTAGAATAACTACTTATCAAAAAGCTCCGCCTTGTTCTCAAGGCTTTTTCCTACGCTATTTCTGAACACTTACTTATTGTGATTGGTATAACTGTCTAAAATGTAACTCTTTATCTTATTGGTGGCTAGATTTTGCGAGCATAGTTGAAGGTTTCAACAAAATTTTACTTTTGTTAATGATAATAAAATGTTAAATTTGTTGTAATTCTCAAGGAGGAGTTATGAATCAAGTCAATGATAACAAGCTGAAGAAACAGCTTAGTATAGGGTTATTACTCGCGACTTATGTCGCTGTTCTAGCTTACTTATCTAATTACATCGCGTAATTCAGAAGAAAATTATCGTTATTAAACTGTTATTGAATGATCACACTCGTTCAGTGACGGCAGCTCATCCTTGAGCCACCCTTCTAATGACTACATGTCGTCATACTCTTCAATCGCAGTACCTTCAATAAGATAACCGGTTTGCGCTAAGTCATGGCTGATTGACTCAGTTTTCAGCGTTCCGACCAAATAGATCACATCCCATAACTGCTGTATTGGTGCACCTTTCGGGAACTTCACGTAGATGATTTGGTTCGGTGGCGGCGGTGGCACGTGGATACATGCGCCAAAGTACGGTACCAGCAGAAACTCAGTGATCATATTCTCATCACCTTCCAATGGAATCACAAAGCCAGGAATCTTCACTGTGCTGCCATTCAGCTCTGGGCGAACAGCACCAAGTGTCGATTGTTGAGGTTTGTCCATACTATTGTGGTCAACCATCGGCATACCAAATGAATCTAGCTGAGCACGTTCTGATTCTGGAATCAAATCAATCCATTCAAGTGTTAATACCGATTCGTCATTCTGAGTGGTTTCAGCGTGAGCTGTACTGATAAATGGGAACAGAAGTAGCCCAAGTATCAGTAGGAATTTGCGTTGCATCGTAGGTTCCTATTTTAGATTCGAATCGTCATGCCATCAGACAATGACTGGCGGTAAGCCCTGAAAGCGGGAATAAAGCCGATAATGATTCCGGCAACTTGTACCAGCATAAGCAGTTTCCACTCATGCGGTGTGATTGCGGATATCGATATGTTGATACCATAACTTTGTTGCACAATAGGAGCAACCACTGCGATCAGCGCAAACAGCACTGCAACACCTAATGTAATGCCAAGGAAGGTTAGTGCACTGGCTTCACTGATCAGTAAACCAAACACATGACGAGGTCTTGCGCCCATCGCACGTAGGATAGCCATCTCTCGACGCCTTTCTTGCAAGCTAGTGAGTAGGCTACTGAGCATACCCAATAATCCGGCGACAACAACAAACCCTGAAACAATCAGTAATGCTTGTTCTGCTACAGCCATCATTCCCCACAATTCGTGAAGCGCAATGCCCGGCATAATGGCGCTTAAAGGTTCTTGGCGGTAGTTATTGATTTCTCGTTGCAGTGCGAAGGTTTGGATCTTCGATTTAAGGCCAACCATCATCGCGGTAATCTGCTTCGGTTGGAAGTCACGTTGCTTTAGCGCTTCAGCATTCGGTGTGTGCCCGAGGTTGGCACCTGATTCCCAGCCAACATGAATTGCTTCGATTGCCTCTAGCGATACGTGTACGGTTTTGTCTACTGGTGTTCCTGTTGGCGCGAGTATTCCCACAATCTTGAAGGGCAGATTATCGTGACGGCTAAACGCAACATCACTGATACCGTGCGCAAGAATGATTTGATCACCTATTTTGTAATCTAGCTTCTTCGCGACGTCGGCACCAATCACTACGTCAAATAGCTGATTAAACTCTTTACCTTGTTGGAAAGTAAGTAATTGCTTACTTCCATAGCGATAGTTTTCAAAGTAACTATGATTTGTACCCATCACACGGAAGCCTTTGTGTGAATCGCCCAATGATATTGGGATCGCCCACTTTACAGCGTTGTGCTGGCTAAATTCTTCATAGCTTTTCCAGTCGATGTTGTTGGTCGCATTACCGATTCTAAATACGGAATAAAGCAGCAGGTTTACCTGACCAGAGCGGCCACCGACGATAAGGTCAGTACCTGAAATCGTATTGGCGAAGCTGCTCTTAGCTTCGGTTCTTACACGTTCCACACCGAGTAATAGAATGACGGATACAGCCACAGTGAGAATAGTTAGAATGGCTGTGGCTTTACGGTTGAGTACGCTTTTTAAGGCTAAGTGAGTAATTACTTTCATACGACAACCTTAGCTTGGTTAACGGTTTTTAAATCTATGGTTCGAGTGAACAACTTTTCTAGTGTTGGATCATGGCTAACAAAGATAAGAGTAGAACCTGCCTGGTTGGCTTGTTCTAACAACAGTTCGATAAAAGCTTCTCGGTTGTCATGATCCAAAGCCGAGGTTGGCTCGTCGGCAATAATGATTTTGGGTTGGCCGATCAAAGCACGAGCGGCAGCAACACGTTGTTGTTGACCGATGCTTAACTCGGTAACGGGCTTGTCCATTAAAGCTTGAGGTAGTTTTAATCTGAGTAACAACTCTCGAGCCGTCTCTTGTAAGCTTTTCTGGCTTTCAGCGACTTGCTGTTTACGAATCTGTGAAAACTGGCAAGGAAGCGTCACGTTATCGATAACTGATAGATAAGGAAGCAGGTTAAATTGTTGGAAAATATAACCAATATGATCGGCTCTGAATTTATCTCTTTGACGAGGTGTAAGCTGAGTGAGGTCTTGATCAAGGATAGAGACTTCTCCTTGCTCAGCTTGGTTGATTCCGGTCAGTAGCCCTAACAAAGTTGATTTTCCACAACCACTTGGCCCTTTAATAAAAAGGTGCTCTTGGGCTTGGATGTGAAGAGAGGGGATCTCTAGCGTTGGTGGTAATTCAGGCTTCCAACGAAAGCTGATATTTTCGAGTTTGACCACAAGTGATGAACTGTCAGAAGACATGCTAGCTCCAATAATTAAAGCGGTGTATCTACTGGACAGTAATTTGAAACATAAATTCCCAGGAACACACCGATTTGAACAGCCAAGTAAGCGATGACTTACCTGGCTGTTTATTTTACGTTTAATCCGATCTAGGAGTGATTAGAATCGGAAACTAATACGCTCTGCGTTAAGCACTTCTTGTACTTGAGCTGTGTCTGTTAGTAGGTTCACCGTCATTTTTTCAGTGTTGCTGAACTTAGAGAACCACTGAGTGCTAACTGTGTCTAGCTTAGCAACATCTGAACATTCATAGTGGTACTCAACAGTGAACTCACCGTGGCCACCTTCTGAGTGATCGTGGTGGTCGTGACCTTCGTGGTCATCATGATCGTGCTCAGCGTGGTCATGGTCTTTGTGGTCATCATGATCGTGTTCAGCGTGGTCATGGTCTTTGTGGTCGTCATGATCGTGTTCAGCGTGATCATGGTCTTTGTGGTCGCCATAACCGTGTTCCGCATGGTCATGGCCTTCATGGTCGTCATGACCGCCTTCTAAGGTGTTTGCTACTGACTTGAACTTCAGAGTACAACTCGCATTGTTAAAACTAAACAGCTCTTCTGGCTTGTTTAATTGTGCGATAGCCTGTTCAAACACTTTCTTCTGTTCTGCAGTTTTTGGAGCATGTTCAAACCCAACCACATCTGCGCCTGGAGCTGTTACTTCAACAAGCAATTCTTGCCCATCTTGCGCGATGTTTACTTCAACTTGGCCATGTACGTGTGCATCATGAGAGCGGAATTCTTCGTTAGCTAGAGCATTTGTAGAGACAGTCATGCCGATAACAACGGCTAAAAAAGTAGGTTTCATGTTTTTTCCTGAATAAAGGTTAATTAAAAAGTAGTGGTAATTAAGCGATATTTACAGGAGGTGAGCGTGCCAAATAAGCGAAATATAGCCGCTGTAGTGAAGTTACTGACTCTGTAATAGCGACAGTAAATTCCGAATGGAACTCTGGAATCTGTGGTAGTGAGTGCGCTGTGATGAACTGATTAAGCGAAAACAGCTCACAATGGTGTGAAGTGTGGTGCTCTGGTGCGATATCCACAATGTGTGTTGCGGCTAACACGCTTAACATGAGCATAAGCCCAAGCAAGAAGCCTGTTTTGCGTTTCACATTGTTGGGTGTGTTTTGCCACATCAGGATGATTAACCACAGAATTAAAAAAAGGATACTGTTATAATATAACAATATCCTTTGGTTAGGTCTCGAAAAAGACGCGAATATCTTATTAAAGGCTCGCTTTAATCAACTCAATGACTTGAGTGACTTCTGATTCGTTTAATGCACCTTCTTTTACAAACAAGATTTTACCTTGCTTGTCTTGAACGATAATCGCTGAGCTTTCTTCTTTTAGAGCCCATGTTGACGCAACGGCGCCGTCTTCATCTAGGACCATAGAAGACCATGGAAATTCTTCTTTGCTGCTTTCGGCAGAGGACTTAACAAAAGACCCAGTACCCCAAATCGCATCATCTTGGTTGATGATAGTGGTGGTTTGGTAGCTGTCTTCTGAGAATTTCGATGCGGTAATGGCTGCCATCAGTGGTGCGTTGAGCTCTTTAGAGCTGCTGCGGCCAGCGATAGCTTGAACGACGCGAACTTTACCTAGAAGATCATTGGTTGCCCAAGCTTGATATCCAGTATTTCCGTCGTTTAGAACAATCTCACCATAGTTACTCACATCGACGGCAGGCAGGGTAGCGCCTACTGATAGGTTGTGAGCATTGGCGAAGAGTGGAGAGGCTGCGGCTAGAAAAGCCAGTAGAGTTTTGTTTTTCATTATATTTTTGTTCCGCTTATTGGTTTGCACAGGAAGTATAATATGAAATTTGAAAAATGCCTCTTTAACTTTTTTATCGTACGACGTAGAAAGAAGTTGCAGGCTTGTTACCAAAAGGTATAATGCATCAATATCAAGATGAACAATAGATTATCTTGCTGTTTGCTAAAGGAATTAGCGATTAAATGTGCTTTGAACAGCGACGCTGTTCAGGTATGTGACTGTAGTACTCAAATGGAATTGAGGTTGTATTATGTTAAGAAAATTTTCTACTTACCGTCCACGTCAGGTGGCGCGTTTCGTTAAAGTCCTGTTCAAAGGCCAATTTGCTATTGAAGGTATTGGAGAGTTTCGCTTCGACCAAGGCAAGGTGCTACTTCCTGAAGTTTCAGACAAACAAAAGCTCACTATTTTTAAAGAAGTTAACGGCACCATTGCAGCGTTGCCGGTGTAACTGAGCTTTATCGATTTGTCTTGCACCGAATAGATTAACAATGAAAAGGGCTTCCTGATGGAAGCCCTTTTTTAAGGTTCATCG
>NZ_JBFRSC010000008.1:3108-225932 GCF_041473335.1 Vibrio sp. 10N.222.55.C7 | reverse complement strand
ACGGTAATAGTGATTTGATGCGCTGTGCCATCAGCTGAGTGAACAGTGACGATGTCTGTCGCAGTTGAACCTTGGCCAAGTCTTTGAACTGCTGGGTTATTGTTGTCTAAACTGTATGTCCACGCACCGTCTTTGGTGATGCTTAGCGTACCGAAATTACTAGTCACTTGTGAGGCTTGAAAGTGGTCCTCTCCAAGATCAGAGTCCGTTACCGAAAGCTGCCCTTGAACTTGTGTCGTTAAATCTTCAGTTAACGTGCCAGCATCCACACCCGTAATTACGGCATTGTCGTCGTTTCCGCCAATCGTCATATCGATCGTTTGCGGTGTGCCATCTTTGGTGTGAATTGTGAAACTTTCATGCAGTGAAGTGGCTGCGGTTAAAGCTTGAACATTAGAGAGCGAGTTATCAACTTGATACTGCCAATGTCCATCAGCATCGATAGTTAATGAACCATATTTACCTGAGATAACTTCCGGCGTAACCGAACTTTCATTTTGGTCAGGGTCTATGACATCGATTTTGCCGTTCGCATGTAACAAGCCTTGTGAATCAATATTGTGATCTTCTGTTACCACACCTGTTAAGTCTCCAGAAATATTTGGCGTGTCTTGCTTACCTGTTACCGGTATCTGAACAATGATGCTCGAGCCGTTAGATAGATGTAACGCAAAATGATCAGTACCTGGTTGGTGCTGGTTTAACAGGATGTATTGAGGAGAATTTGGATTCAATACGAATGTGTATTGACCATTTGCATCAACATGAAGCTCTCCGTAGGTACCTTTTATGACTTCTGGCATAAAGGTGACGGGTAAAGCGGGTGTCGTCGGCGCATTTGAATGAGTCGGCTGACCGTTACTTCCTGAGGAGATAGTCGGCATCGATACCGAAGGAATGTAATGGACTTGCGGGTGAGAAAGCGTCGACAAATGATGAGAAGGAACCAAGTGAGAGCTCGAACCATGGGAGGCATGACTTGCACTTAAGGTGGAGTTTACGTCGCTGTCACTCGTCTGAGCTTCTTGGAGAGCAACCGCTGATGAGTCCGCCTTGCTATGGTCATCGGTGACATCTTTTTCGGTCACGTTATTTGCGGTTACTTGATCTGCAGCGTCGCTGGAATTGTCTATACTTTCTGCAGCAGCGTGTTTAGCCAATGATGGCAAAATCATCATGAGTGACTGAAAAAGTGGGATATTCACTTTTAGGTGTGAATGCAGTCTGAGCTTCTTTTTTTGTGTTGGTTTCTTTTGTTCTAGCTCGTTACTTTTCTTATTTTTGATTTCTGTATTTTTCTTGTTTGCTTCGACGTTTTTTTTGTTAGCCATTTTTCTCATCCGTGAATCGTGGTTGCACTATTTTAAGTAAAATACACAGATAGAGGTTTCGCTAGCTAATTGGATAATTTTTAAAGAAAAAAACTGTAAAGTCGAAGAATTATCTCGTTTTGATGAAAGAGAGGATGAATACTTTTTCAACGGTCAGGTAAATATCGGCACAATAACATTGACCTTACCCTAAGGGGAACGTTTATAGTTGCGTTGTAAATTCAAAGGTAAACTATGACAAACACATTCCGAAAAACTTGGATTATTGTTTTCAGCATCATTGCGATGTTGATGTCTAGCTATGCCTCAAGCTCCTCAGCCTTGATGACTGAAGTAATGATGATGGAAATGGGGTCGAGCAAATCGGCTTGTTACCACAGCGATACTTCGGTTAATGATTCAATGGCGGGGTGTCATGTGATGAGTGAAGAAGTACACGCTGAAGACTCTAACATGAGTGCCCATGCTTTGATGGCTCAATGCGATATGTCTTCAATGAGCGAAGACGGTAGCTCGATGATGGGTAACCATTGTTCGAGTGTCGATTGCTGTGCCTCAATGTGTTCTGCAAGTCCCTATCCAATTCAGGCTGTTCAAGCCGTTGATCAACTTTCCTTTTCATTAGCTCGTTTTCAATCGGTCACGATTGGCCAGAAAGTCGCACGCGCTCAATCTTTGCTACGCCCACCTTCCGCATAAATCTATATCTAAAAATACAGCTCTATCAGTTAGATAAATCTGATAAGCCATTCTTTTTTATGCGCTAATTAGCGTTAGATATGGACATTCATTGTGAATATGACACCAACAACCTCTGTGTTTGTCATGAACACGAGCTTAGTGGTTGCTGCTACCTTGCCTATGGCCTTGTTTTCAAGTGCTACGCTCGCGGCTACCACGGCGTCAGCTTCAAATGCTCAACACATTTCAGCACATGACCAAGCAAGCTCGACGCAGCAACTCAATACACTGATTGAGATTGCTTTAAGCGAAGATGGAAATCGCAAACAGTACTTTGCTCAGTCTCAAGCGATGCGAGAAACGGGCATTGCCAGCTCGACCTTAATGGATCCTAAATTAAAAGTTGGATTTGGCGGTTTGCCTGTCGATAGTTTTCAATTCGACGAAGACCCGATGACCAATATATCGGTAGGGTTGATGCAGCAGTTTGAGCGTGGCGATACGCTTAACCTCCAACAGAAAAAGGCAGGCCAGCAGGCTGATGCGTTAGCTTTGCAGGTGCACGCAAGAGAATTGACGGTTGCTAATAGCATGACGCAGCTTTGGCTTGAGTTGGGTTATCAGCAAAAGGCTGAGTCGGTGATTCGTCAAAATCGTCGTTTGTTGGTTGAGCTTGAAAACTATGTACAAACCAATTACTCGATTGGTAAAAGCGAAGCGCAAGATCTGCTTAATGCTCAGCTCCAAGTGAGCAAGCTTGATGAGAAACTTCAGGCAAACCAGCAGGTTCAGCGTCGTCTAATCTCTCAGCTTTCTGAATGGTTGGGTTCTGATTGGCTAGGCTCTCAGGTTCTTGATTCTCAGGGCACACTGAATGCAACTAACCAAATCGATTGGTCATTGTTGGAAAGCAAATTAGCGACCAATATCGATTCAACCAAGCACTACCAGCTACTGACTGACCATCCTTTGGTTAAGATCTCCGATGTCAGTATTTCCTCTAATCAAACTCAGGTTGAGTTAGCCGAGCAAGCTTATACCCCACAATTTGGGGTGGAAGTGATGTATGCACACCGTCAAGCCAATAACATGGCGGGTGAACCAGCTTCTGATCTGGTGAGTGCTTATCTGACAGTCGACATCCCGCTGTTTACGGGGAATCGACAAGATAAAAACTTATCGGCTGCTCAGTATCAAGTTGGTGCGGCTAAATCTCAAAAAGACACCTTACTTTCCCAAATGAACGCGCAAGTGAATGCATTGCTGGTGGACAGATCAAATCTGATCCAGCGATTAGATCGCTATCAAACGTCCTTGCTTCCTCAAACCGCAGCACGAATCAGCGCGGTTGAAAGGGGCTATCAAAACAATACCGCTCAGTTTAACGATGTCATTTTAGCAACGACCGATGAGCTGGCGCTTAAGTTAGAGCAACAACGTTTGATCACCGATCTCAACATCGTTAACAGCAAACTGGCGGCGTTAGTCAGTGGCTTTGAATACCAAGTAAACCAACCACAACTCAATTCAAGCGCAACTAAACACACAGCCAATCAATAAGGGAATAGACAATGAGTTCAGTAAAAGTAGCAACAATCGCTTTATTGGTCGGTGGTGCAATGGGTTTTGGTGTGAATCACTTTGTCGTTGGGTCAGCACATAACATGTCAGCAATGGCAACGAGTACAGGCGCCGAAGTAAGTAAACAAACCAAGGATGAGCCTTTGTATTGGGTTGCTCCGATGGACCCAAATTATCAGCGTGATAAGCCAGGTCAATCGCCAATGGGGATGGATCTTATCCCGGTGTATGCCGACGATGTGAACGGCGGAGCAAAAGATAAGCCCGGAACCGTGTTTATTGATTCGTCGGTAGAAAATAATCTGGGTGTCAAAACAGCGAAAGTTAAGTTCGAAGCGCTGTCTCCTCGGATTGAAACCGTGGGTTATGTGGCGTTCGATGAAAGTACATTGTGGCAAACCAACGTAAGAGCAGCTGGTTGGGTTGAGAAGCTCTACATCAACGCAGTGGGTGAGAAGGTAAACAAAGGTGATGTGCTTTTCACACTCTATTCTCCGGAGCTTGTTAAAGCTCAAGAAGAGTTGATCAGTGCTTATAAAACGGGTCGTAAAGGTTTGATCAAGGGCTCGACTGAACGCTTGATTACCTTGGGTGTTGATAAGACGCAAATCCGCGCTATTACGCGACAAGGCAAAGCTTCGCAAACCATTGAAATAAAAGCGCCAGCCGATGGTGTCATCGCAAGCCTGAATATCCGAGAAGGTGGTTACCTTTCACCGGCACAAGCGGTGATCAGTGCTGGCCCATTAGGCGAAGTATGGGTTGATGCTGAGGTGTTTGAGCGCCAAGCACACTGGATCTCATCAGGCAGCAATGCCGAAATGACACTGGATGCGATTCCCGGTAAGGAGTGGCAGGGCAACGTCGATTATGTCTACCCAATTCTGGACCCGAAAACTCGAACCTTGCGCGTTCGTTTGAAGTTCTCCAATCCCCATGGCGAGCTTAAGCCAAATATGTTTGCAAATATTGCGCTGAAACCCATTAGTGATGAAGCGGTTCTTACTATCCCAAGATCTTCGGTGATTCACTCCGGTGGTATGACTCGAGTGGTGATGTCAGAAGGTTCTGGCAAGTATCGCTCTGCTCGTATTGAGGTTGGTCGTGAAGCTGGCGAAAAAATAGAGGTGCTTCAAGGGCTAGAGCAAGGTGAGAGTATTGTCACTTCTGCACACTTCATGTTGGATTCTGAATCGAGCCAATCAGCTGATCTGTCACGCATCAATGGTGTTGAGGAAGAAGCGGAAACCGTATGGGCAAATGGTGAAATTTCCGATGTTATGCAAGGCTGCCGTATGGTGACGATTAACCATCAGCCTGTTCCAGAATGGGATTGGCCGGGCATGGTGATGAATTTCACCTTTGTGGAAGGCTTGGACATGAGTGACGTGCAACGTGGTAAGGCAATTGACTTTGAGATGAGAAAGACAGAGTCAGGGCAGTACGAGGTTGTGGATTACAAGGTGAACAAACACAAGATCGCTGGCGAAGTTTGGGTAACGGGTGACATCACTATGTTGATGGCAGATTTTGGCATGATCACCGTAAAACATCAGCCAGTCCCTGAGTGGAATTGGAAAGCGGGTGAAATGAATTTCCAAGCCAGTGATGACCTTGATTTATCTGAGTTTTCCGAGGGTCAAACCATTCGGTTTCTAGTGGCGAAGCAAGGTTCTGATTATGTGCTCAAATCTCTCAAATCTCTCGAACCGACGAATAGCACGGGTGAGGGCGAACTATGATCAATGCAATCATTCGCTGGTCTATTAGCAACCGCTTCTTAGTGTTGGTTGCTACTGTAGCCATCGTATTTGGCGGCTTATACAGCGTTAAAAATACACCTGTCGATGCCATTCCTGATTTGTCAGATGTTCAGGTGATCATCAAAACCAGTTATCCGGGGCAAGCCCCACAAGTGGTCGAGGATCAGGTGACCTATCCATTGACCACCGCCATGTTAGCTGTACCGGGTGCTGAAACAGTTCGTGGCTACTCGTTCTTTGGTGATTCCTATGTCTATATCATCTTCAATGACGATACCGATATGTACTGGGCGCGTTCACGAGTGTTGGAGTACTTAAGCCAAGTTGCACCTAACTTGCCATCGAGTGCCAAGCCAACACTAGGACCCGATGCAACCGGTGTGGGCTGGGTTTACAGCTACGTGTTGCAAGATAAAACAGGTCAGCACGACTTAGCGGAACTTCGTAGTTTGCAAGATTGGTTCTTGAAGTATGAATTGCAAACCGTAGAAGGCGTGTCTGAAGTGGCGACCGTTGGCGGCATGGTGAAGCAGTACCAAGTACAGATTGATCCGGCCAAGTTACGTGCTTATGACCTAACACTTCAGCAAGTCAACAAGGCAATCCAAGATGGTAACCAAGAAACCGGTGCGTCTGTTGTTGAGATTGCGGAAGCCGAGCACATGGTTCGTACGACGGGTTACCTGACAAGCATTGAAGACATTCAATCTTTGCCGCTAAAAGTGACCGACAAAGGTACTCCGCTGCTATTAGGTGACATTGCTGATATTAACCTCGGCCCGCAAATGCGTCGTGGTATCTCGGAACTCAACGGTGAGGGCGAGGCGGTTGGCGGCGTTATCGTGATGCGCTTTGGTGAAAATGCCAGTGAAGTGATCGACTCGGTTAAATCCAAACTCGCTGAACTGCAAGCTGGCTTGCCTGATGGTGTTGAGATTGTCGCGACTTATGACCGTTCGACTTTGATTGATTCAGCCGTTGAAAACCTTTGGAAGAAGCTGGCTGAAGAGTTCATCGTGGTCGCCGTGGTGTGTGCGCTGTTCTTGTTCCATATCCGCTCGTCGTTGGTTATCGCACTAAGTCTGCCTGTTGGTATCTTAGGTGCATTCATTGTGATGCATTGGCAGGGTATTAACGCCAATATTATGTCTCTTGGCGGGATCGCGATTGCGATTGGCGCCATGGTGGATGGTGCCATCGTGATGATCGAGAACGTTCATAAACACATTGAACGGACTCCGCTCACTGACAAAAACCGTTGGCAGGTGATTGGTAAGGCAGCAGAAGAAGTTGGCGCTCCGCTATTCTTCTCTCTGATTATCATTACCTTGAGTTTTGTGCCTGTGTTCGCGCTAGAAGGGCAAGAAGGCAAGATGTTCTCGCCACTTGCCTTTACCAAGACGTATGCGATGGCGGCAGCCGCTGGTTTGGCTATCACGCTTGTGCCTGTGCTAATGGGTTACTTCATTCGCGGTAACGTGCTGCCGGAACACAAAAACCCAGTAAACCGTAGCCTAGTGGCGATGTACAAACCGCTTCTGAACCTCAGCCTAAAATATCCAAAGGTGATGATTGTTATCGCACTTGGCTTAATGGCGTCTGCTTATTACCCAACCAGTAAGCTTGGTAGTGAGTTCATCCCTCCTTTGGACGAAGGGGATTTGATGTACATGCCAACCACGTATCCGGGCATCTCAATAGGTAAGGCTCGTGAGTTGTTGCAACAAACCAACAAGCTCATTAAAACCATTCCAGAAGTCGAAACCACGTGGGGCAAAATTGGTCGAGCAGAGACAGCAACCGATCCTGCACCGTTAACCATGATTGAAACCGTGATTCAGCTTAAACCGCGAGATGAGTGGCGTGACGGTGTCACTACGGAGTCTCTGCGTAAAGAGTTTGATGATCTGATTCAGTTCCCAGGTTTAACCAATGCGTGGGTTATGCCAATCAAAACTCGTATCGACATGTTAGCGACCGGTATCAAAACGCCAATCGGAATCAAAATAGCAGGGCCAGATCTGAGTGTTATAGAGGACATTGGCTCTCAGCTGGAACCTATCTTAAATGGTGTTAGCGGTACGGCTTCTGTCTACGCCGAGCGTGTTGCGGGCGGTCGTTACGTCACGATAGACATTAAACGCCGCTCTGCTGCGCGATATGGCTTGAGCATTAAAGAAGTGCAACAGGTTATCTCGACTGCGGTTGGTGGCATGAACGTGGGTGAAACCGTTGAGGGACTAGAGCGTTACCCGATCAATGTCCGTTATCCACAAAGCTATCGTGATTCTGTCGTTAAGTTACAGAACCTACCGTTAGTGACACCAAACGGTGCTCGTATCGCGCTTTCTGATGTCGCGGATATTCGATATGAAGATGGCCCTCCGATGATCAAAACAGAGAATGCGCGTCCTAATGGTTGGGTGTTCGTGGATATCGAAGGGCGTGACCTTGGTTCTTATGTGGCAGAGGCACAAAAAGTCGTTACAGATCAAATCGTCTTACCTGCGGGTTATTCACTGGTGTGGTCTGGTCAATACGAATACATGGAGCGTGCGAAGGAGCGTTTGAGTGTCGTTGTGCCAATCACAATCGCCATCATCATGCTGTTGCTCTACCTCAGCTTCCGCCGCGTCGGTGAGGTGATGATGATCATGCTGACATTGCCACTCGCAATGGTGGGTGGTTTATGGCTGATGCATGTCCTCAATTACAACTTCTCGATTGCGGTGGGTGTGGGCTTTATCGCCCTTGCCGGGGTAGCTGTTGAGATAGGCGTCATTATGTTGGTCTACCTAAACCAAGCATGGCACTACAAAAAATTGGATGCGGAGCAGAACCAGCAAGAACTTCAGAGTGAAGACTTAACGGATGCGATTCGTGAGGGTGCAGGACTGCGTGTTCGCCCAGTGATGATGACGGTGCTTACGGTGATCATTGGCCTCATTCCAATTATGTACGGCGAAGGTACGGGCTCTGAAGTGATGCAGCGAATTGCTGCGCCGATGATAGGCGGAATGGCGTCGGCATTGTTGCTTACCCTACTGGTTTTGCCTGCAATCTTTAAGCTCTGGAAACAGCGTGAGATTACGCATAGCCAAAACGAGACAAGTAAATAACGCACTGACTATAAAGCCCTTACTTGCGAGACAGGAGTAGGTAAGGGCGCACCATATGAACATGTGAAACTAACAAATAAATAACTGAATTAATCTAAGGAACGACGATGAAAAAGACACTAATTGCTATCGCTCTAACACTGACTACAGCAACCGCGTTTGCTGCAATGGACCATTCAAAAATGGATCACAGTATGATGACGAGTGGAAAGATGGACCATTCAAAGATGATGAATATGGATGGAATGATGGACATGGAAGGTATGTCAGAAGTTGGGATGCCAGCTCAAGGCGCGAAGCCCGATAAAGTGGTTCATGTGCTGCTAAGTGATGATATGAAAATCACATTTAAAAACAAGGTCGATATAGAGCCAAATGACGTAGTGCAGTTTGTTGTGATGAATACAGGCAAGATTGATCACGAATTCTCGATTGGTTCTGCCTTAGAGCAGCTAGAGCACCGTGAAATGATGAAAAACATGGGTAATCACGCTCATGACTCGGGCAGCACAGTGACAGTTAAGCCGGGCAAAGCGAAACAGATGCTTTGGCATTTCCATGGTGATAATAACGTAGAGTTCGCGTGCAATATTCCTGGTCACGCTGAAGCGGGTATGGTGAAGTCGTTAACGCTTTAGACGTTAATCAATAGCGCTTTGTTGAATTAGAAATTCAATGAGGGCTAGAAAATTAAAGATAAGTCTTAACTTATACCTAAAGCGTTTTGCTGTGAGGGATTCGCTGAGGCTTATCTTTATTTATAGTCACTGTAGCAAGATAGAAGTTTCAAGCAGATGGTGTGCTTCGCCGCTCAGATGCGGTAGCTCTGCCATGATCTTTTTAAACTTGTCATCGATTGACTCTGCTTCATTCAGCGATCGAAAAGCCAGTACAGCCTGTTCAGGCTCGCTGTTCACATAACCTTTCAATGTATCTAGCTGAATTTTATTGGCATTTTCAACTTTTGCTAGCGCGACATTAATTGCTTCGATGCTAATTGTTAACTCATTGCTTTTAAACATTTTTTATTATTTATGGGTTGTTGCTAATGCGCGCACATTAACACAATGATTTTTGCAGATATTGACCAAGATTATTAAATTGGAACAATTTTGAAAATCATTAAAAGCTGAACTGCAATGTGTGATTTGGATAGGTGTCAGAAATACGAAGCGAATTAAGGAGTTAATAGCTTTGGTTGGTCACTTAGCGTTGATTCGTCAATCTAAGCTTAAATAAAATAAGTTTAGTCAGTATAGATTTAATGATTATGGACTTAGCAAACGGCGAAAATTTTTGAATAGGGTGTCGCTGGAAGAAAGTGCGTAATGAAGCTTAAGGAGAAGTTGGAGCGTGCAGCGGGAATCGAACCCGCATCATCAGCTTGGAAGGCTGAGGTAATAGCCATTATACGATGCACGCACACTGTCTTATCAGTCAGACTGAGGCGTTAAGAGACTTGGAGCGTGCAGCGGGAATCGAACCCGCATCATCAGCTTGGAAGGCTGAGGTAATAGCCATTATACGATGCACGCACATCGTCTTAACGAGTTTGATAATGCCACATCTAACTGAAAACGAAACCTTTTTCTTTCATTTTTATTCTAAGTGCTCGCATAACCACCACTCCGCTAGTTTTTCCATCATGTTCGGCGCTTTCAGAGTGAATAAAACGTGACTAAAATCTCGTTAAAAGGAGGGCGAGAAATATTAGTAGATGTCATGCTGCTTTTTGCGATAAATCCGAGTCAATTTATAAACACGCTTTGGTGGTGCTTAGTTGTCATAAATCTCATGAAAATTAAGGAATTTGGAGTGTTAACATAAACTGATTTTTATTTGTGTTTTGGCGTCCACTAATAACAATCTGAATGCATAAATTTAACTTATCAGCCTGTCAAAACATTCAGTAAACTAATCCCAAATGAGTAGAGTTATAGGCACTTATAAGCCTTTGCAGAAAAAAGTAACGAGTTCAGTTGATAATTCACGCAAAAGTCTCGTCATTCCGTCTATCGTTTGGTACATTTGCCGCACATTTTGTCTCCCCTAAAATTCCCATGCCTTCTCAGTTCCGAATTAACAAAATTGTTGAAATTGGTGACACTCTTCACCGCAGTGGCTGTGCTCCTTACAAGCTAGAGAAATACACTCAATTCTATGCAAAAAAGCATGGTGTGGATGTGATGATCCAAGCAACGCCAACTGCGATTAACTATCAATTTCCAGACGATAACAACGCCGTTATTCTTAAGCGTCTAAAGCCTGCGTCAATTAACCTGAGTTTGTTGGCCAATACGATCATTCGTATTAACCAGCCAAGCAGTGAGCCTGTACCAGAACCTGTCGGTTACTCAAAATTTGTGACTGCACTTGCCAATATGGGTATTCCGCCTGCTTATTTGATGCTGGTGGGCAGTACGTTGGAAGCGGTGGGCTTTTCTGCGTTATTGGGTTTGATGGTGTGGGTATGTCAGCAAGTTCTTCATTCACGTCGTGCTATCGCGGTTGAGTTCATCTCGGCACTGCTAACCGGTATCTTCGTGGCGTTTCTGGCGAGCACAGGGTTGCCGATTCCGGTGTGGGCGTTGTGTATCGCCTCGATTGTCTTGTTTGTCCCCGGGTTATCCATAGCTAACGCATTAGAATGTTTGGCGTTTAATGACTTGGTTTCTGGTACCAGCTTGCTAGGGCAGAGCGCCTTAACCCTGATTAAGCTGTTTGTCGGGATTATCATGGGGCTCAACATCGGTGAAGCGATATGGGGACAAGCGGTCTCCATCGACTATACCAATGCGGTACCGATGTGGATGCACATATCTGGCTTGGTGCTGATCTCTGTTTCTATCGGTGTGATGTTCAATGCGCGACCTAAAGACATCTTACTTGGTTTACCAGTAGCGGTTCTCGGTATGTGGGGCCCGTTCTATCTAGGTTTTGATAGTGGTTGGGTTGTCGGTACTTGGGTTACGACGGTTCTTATTACTTTGTACGGGACTTGGATTGCCAAGAAGATGGAGCTCACGGGCTCTATTTATATCGTGCAAGGGATCATCATCTTGGTTCCGGGTAGCCGAGTATTAGTAAGTGCCAGCCAGTCGGTGTTTGAACAGTCGATTCTGCCTATTCCTAGTATTGGTTTGTCGGCGTTATTCATGTTCTCTGCAATCGTGGCAGGGCAAATCACCGCTTACTCGATTTACTCACCAAAAGTCGAACGTTAAGCCGTTCCGCTTTTCAAACCTTTAAACAAACACAGCTTAGCGGCTGTGTTTGTTCGTTTTAGGTGCTGCTCTTTTTTGAAGACAATTAGCTCTCCGTAAAACTTGTTAGATTTATGCTCGCTAAGCCTGACAAGAGCCATTAAAATGGAACAAATTCTATTTAAATTAAGTATTAACGTATGTCTCTACCTCCTTGCCCGCAATGCCAATCTGAATATGTTTACCCAGACCAAAACAACCTAATCTGCCCTGAGTGCGCCTACGAATGGAACCCAGAAGAAGAGCGTTTAGAAAGAGAAGCCGCGCGTGTTAAGGACGTGAATGGCGTTGTATTGGAAAGTGGCGATAAAGTTACCTTCATTAAAGATCTAAAAATTAAAGGCAGTTCTAGCGTATTGAAAATTGGTACTAAAGCTGTGATTCGACGCATCAATGAAGGCAAAGATCACCAACTAGATTGCAAGCTGGATGGTGGCGGTGAAATGCTGGTTACGGCGAAGTACGTTAAGAAGCAGTAACCATTGTTTCAAATAATTGTCGTAAATCTTCAATAAGTTTAAGTCGCTTCTCGACATACTTATTCGCATATTAAAACGCAATAATTTTAGAGAATTAAGATGATTAGAGAGTACAACCCAGCTGATATTGAGGTCGTTTTAGATATTTGGTTAACCGCCTCGATCAAGGCGCATGACTTTGTGGCTCCTGAGTTCTGGGAGTCTCAAGTAGGTAATATGCGCGACATATACATTCCTGCATCAATAACTTACGTGTATCAAGTAGACGGTGAGGTTTGTGGCTTTTATTCGCTTTATGAAGGTATCTTAGCGGCGATATTTGTGAGCCCACAGCATCAAGGCTGTGGTGTTGGTAAGCAACTTATCCAACACGCGAAGCTTGAATGCCCGAATCTGTCTTTGAATGTGTATAAAGAGAACCAAGCGACCATTGAGTTCTACTTGTCTCAAGGTTTCTCTATTGTGAGCGAACAAACTGATGAGCACACAGGACATCAAGAATACACCATGCACTTATCTTAAGCTTGATAACTAAACCCGGTAGAAAAGTAACAGGAATCAACATCATATGGACATGGTTAAAGCTGCTCTTTCGCATTCAACAAGAGCTGCTCAGTCATCAGATTATGAATTTCTGTTTGAGCTCAAGAAAGCCGCTGAGTTTGAACCGATCAAAGCCGTATTTGGCTGGGATGAGCAAATTCAACGAGATATACACGCCGAAGAGTGGGCAGAAGAACGACCTGAAATCATTGAATATCAAGGCAAGGCGATTGGCAGTGTGTTGTTGCAAGACAAAGGCGAACACTTCTATTTTTGCCGATTCTTCTTACTGCCTGATTATCATGGAAAGGGCATTGGTAGCCAAGTACTGAAAGATTGCTTAACTAAGGCTGACAGCCTCAATAAACCCGTCGAACTTTGTTACCTAAAAGGTAATCGAGTTGGGGAGTTGTACTTGAGGTTTGGCTTTGAAATCACCTCTCAGAACGAGCAGTTTGTCTATATGTGGCGTAAATAGACACTCATTCAAAATGATCACACCGTGTCGGTAACTTGATAGGCACCTGACACTTATCTAACGTAAAACCTTGTAAAGCTCCCTATGCTTGATGACTAAGCGATTACACTTAGAAAAGATCGAGCGTAAGGGAGTGTGCAATGAATTATTACCCGACTTCAAAAATCGTGGGTGAACAAAGGTTTGGCTTTGGGCCAAAACTAGGTCAAACAACCTATTATTCTCCTGTAGAACAGTTGGATAAAAAGCCATTCGTTCACCAAGCTATACAAGACTTACCGAGTACTGAATCTACTCTGATTAAAGTAGGAGAGAATCGTGTACAACGAATGAAGGCCAAGGGTGACGAACAACAGATGCAAGCCACGAAGAAAGAAGCGCAGTCTTTTCTTCGAACGCAGTATCGACAACAAGCTCAAGCTCGCCACCTACAAAGTGTTGAAACTCCTTATGGTTTTCAAGAGCGCATCATTCAGTTTTGGAGCAATCACTTCGCCATCTCGGTCGATAATCGAAAACTGATGCCCTTGGCCGCCAGCATTGAAAACGATGTGGTTCGCCAGCATTGGAATGGTAACTTTGGCGAGATGCTGATGGCTTCTTCTAAACATCCTGCGATGCTTCTGTATCTCGACAATCAACTCTCGATTGGTCCCAATTCAAAAGTCGGAAAGCGCCGTAATAAGGGGCTCAATGAGAACCTCGCTCGTGAGATCTTAGAACTCCACACTCTTGGCGTTGACGGTTCTTACACTCAGCAAGACGTCATTGCCTTAGCAAAAGCGATTTCAGGCTGGGGCATTAAATTCAAATCTCCTGATGCTGGGTTTCGATTTGCTAATAACCTGCATGAGCCAGGAAGTATCACACTGCTTGGAAAGGCTTATTCTCAATCCGGCGTCTCGCAAGGAGAGTCGTGTTTAAAAACCTTAGCGACCCACAAAGACACTGCTGCGTACTTGGTTGGTAAGCTGTGCCAGCATTTCATTGGCGACATACCTAAAGAACTCTCAGAGCAAATGGTTGCTGAATATCTGAGAGGCGAGGGGAATTTACTGCCTGTTTATCGCTTGTTATTGAACAGTGCTGAGGCGAGTAAACCTAACCCTAATCGTTTTAGACCGCCGAAGGAGTGGCTGTTTGCCGTTCTTCGTAGTGCCGATATTTCTTTAAACGAGAAACAGGCATTCAATGCACTCAACAATTTAGGGCAGCCTCCTTTTAAACCGGGTTCACCTGCAGGCTGGTCGGATCAAGACAGAGACTACAATAGCCCTTCGGCGTTGACTCAACGTATGCAAGTTGCGAATAGGCTTGCGTCTGCTGCAATAAAATCGGCTAAAGCGTCAGGAGTTAAGCCGAAAGCGGTAGTGGATAAAGTGATCGCGGGTTTATATGACGATGCTATTGATGAACACACCCAAATTGTATTGAACAAAGCCGACAGCGCTGCAATGCAACTTTCCCTGTTGTGGCTAAGTCCGCAGTTTCAATATCGTTAGGAGTGGGTATGAAAAAGTCAGATTGTTCTCAGAATAAAGCGCCACATAGTATTAACCGCCGCCAGTTCATGGGTATTGCGGCGGCTGTTGGCGTCAGTGCGATGCTGCCATTTCCAAGCTTTGCCAAAACAGGTTCAGACAATATCTTCATTTGGGTATCACTGCGTGGCGCGATGGATGGTTTAAATGTTGTAGTGCCGCATGCCGATCCGGATTACTCTAATTTGAGACCCAACATCGGATTAAAACCTGAACAGCTAGTGAAGTTGGATGATTTCTTTGGGCTTCACCCATCCCTAAAGCAATGCCATCAATGGTATGAGAGTAACGAACTCAGCTTTGTACACGCTTGTTCAACCGCTTATCGCGAGCGCTCACATTTTGATGGACAGAAGATATTGGAGAATGGCACTTCCGACCCGTTTAACACCGTAGGGTGGATTAACCGTTTACTCACGTTGAGCTCAGAAAAATACGATGGAATAGCGATTGATTCGGGCTTACCACTCATCATGCAGGGCGAATCGACCGTTGCAAGTTGGTACCCAAACCGCTTAAAAACACGTGATAAACAAACGGAACTGCTGGAAGAGTTGTTTCAAAGTGACCAAATGCTGTCTTCAAACTTTGAAAGTGTCATGAAGATAGATCAACTGGTAGGCGACCAAGGTGTCGGCAAACAGTTTAAATCATTGATGGGTAAAACAGGCGACATATTGTCGGCTGATAACGGACCAAACATCGCAGCGTTAGAACTCGGTGGGTGGGACACTCACGCCAATCAAGGCAACGTAAATGGACGGTTGAGTAATCAGCTTAAAACTTTGGATGTTGGGTTAGCGGCTCTCAAAGCTTCACTAGGTGATCGTTGGCAGAAGACAGTGATCATCGCGGCCAGTGAATTTGGTCGAACAGCAAAAGAAAACGGCACCAAAGGCACCGACCATGGCACTGGCAACGTCATGTTTGTTGCGGGTGGTGCGCTGCCATCGTTGAAAGGAGCGGGTGGTAAGGTTATTACCAATTGGCCGGGCTTGAGCCAAAGCCAGCTATATGAAGGCCGAGACCTTAGTCCAACGACTGATATGCGTTCGGTTATCAAGGGTGTGCTCAACCGACATTTATCGATAGAAGTGAAACAACTCAACGCTATCTTCCCTGATAGTGCCGATATTAGACCGATGAATCTTGTTTAGAGTTTTACCAAGACCCAGTTAGATGCGATTCAGTCGTTTGAATCGCTCTCTATTTGTGACTCGCTTGTTTACGATTTAATCGCCAACAGTGCTCCGAACGTCACTAAGCCAAATCCACATGCTTGATTAAGCCTTTTCTTTGCTCTCAATAGATGCTTTTGCAATGTATTCGAAGTAAACAGCATAGCGACAACGCCAAACCATAAACCGTGAAGAACGATCATGTAAAGCCCATAGCCGAGCGCGACATGCTGGTTTTCTGCATCAGGTGAGATGACTTGGCTGAAGATGCTCAAAAAGAACAACATGGTTTTTGGGTTGAGCACGTTACATAAGAAGCCTTGGGCTAAATAGCGCCAAACACTGGTGCTTTGCTTTGCATCTTCCATCGGTGCAAGCTTGTTGTCCGCACTCAAGATACCTTTTAGCCCTAGATAAATAAGGTAGGTTGCACCTGCGTATCTAATCATGTCAAACAGCTGCTCATTCTGTGAGATTAAGTAACTGATCCCAAGCATTGAATAACTGATGTGAACACAAATCGCTAAACTCACACCGATTGCAGTCCAAATCCCTGCTTGTCTTCCTTGATTGACACTGTTTTTCAAAACTAAAACGAAATCAGCGCCTGGGCTGATAACAATCAATAGTCCCAATACTGCTAGGCTTAACCACTCCATAATGACTCCAACTCTTTATATTTGATGAGCCAGCATTGTATGGTTTTTTATTGCTGCCTATAATCGAAATGAATTCTACCTATCTGTGAGAAAAAATCACACATGAGACATTTGAAAGCATTTCATATTTTCCACGTAGCAGCGCATTCGAGTAGTTACAGTGAAGCGGCGGATAAACTCAATATCACACATGGCGCGGTGAGTAAGCAGATCAAGGTATTGGAAAATCACTTATCCCAAGTTTTGTTCTACAAACAGGGCAGGAATGTGTGTCTCACCAAAGAAGGGGAATTACTCAAAGGTTACACAGAGCAAGCGTTCCAAGCCTTGGAGACTGGAGTCCATAAGCTTAATCAGCTGAATCATCAAGCGTTGGAAGTTTCATGCGAACCCACATTGACCATGCGTTGGTTAATGCCTCGACTCGGTGATTTCTATAACGAATCCGGAATTGATGTTCGATTGTCGACTGCTGGTGGGCCTGTGAACTTGAATGCGACAGGGCTCGATATGGCGATTCGCCGAGATGACTTTAAATTAACCGAGCGTTACGAACAGATACCGCTAGTTGAAGAGTGGGTAGGCCCTGTGTGTTCCCCGGGTTATTGGCAGCAGGTAAAAGATAACTTAGATGATGTGAAATTACTGCACAGCAGTACACGGCCAGATGCTTGGAGTCATTGGGGTGCTATCACTATAGATAAAGTTAATGGTGGAGAGTGGTCAAAAGCTCGAGCGAACCAAACATTTGCACACTTCTACTTTTGCTTTCAGGCGGCTGTCGATGGGTTAGGCATAGCGCTTGGGTCTTATCCACTTGTCGCCGACGATCTTGAAAGAGGTAACTTGATCGCGCCGTTTGGCTTCGTACCTTCTGGTCACCAGTACATATTGCTCACGCAAGATAGCAACCATGAAGAGCCAGAAAGCCCGTTTGTTGTTTGGCTGAAGAATGAGTTATCGCAGTGTGTTCCAACTTTATAGGAACGACATCCGACCTAGAAGTGTGCTTGTCTTATGTCAGGCTCTAGTTCGTTGTTGTGGAAATCACTCAATAGGCAAAGACAGCACACCGCCATTGAGTTCGACTTGTTTTAGCCATTCGGTTGGAATGCCTCCATCTTCCTCGTAGAAACACGCCGCTAATACCGCGCCAATTACAATTGCACGCCCGCAGCTATCGCCCCCACATAAAATGTTGTCGCGGATACCTTGTTTAAAGCTCTGAGCGCCAGCAATGATGCGAATCAGCAGCGGGAACGCGGCACTCAATTCGCAATGCAACCCGAACTTTTTCGCGGCATCTGTTATTGAAAGCTCAGGCGCTGAGAGGGCTTCATCGATTTGATCGTGTATAAACTTGCTGCAGGTTTGTCGTACCATCTCTACTGATTGTAATGGTGAATTGCCTTGTATCGCGGCTTGAATCAGTAGGGTGATGGCTTGTGCCCATTCCACGGCTTTGTCGTTGTTGTTGGTCACTCGTACCGCACTCTCTACCATTGCTGGTAAGGTGTGAGAAGTATAAGTACATGCGATTAATGGAATGATCTTTGAGACTGTGGGGAGCTGCGTATCGTCTGCGCCACAGGCAGTAATCGGGGCGTCCTCTAGTTCTAATTGATGGATGTTCAGCAAGCTCATGCGCGTCGCTTTATCAATGTAGCCTTGCCAACTACCACCGAAATCAAACCATTTTCGGAAATGTTGAATATAGCTCGCTTCATCGTATTTTTGGTTGTCGACTAAACTATCGACCATCGCCAATAACTGAGCACCGTATTGCGATTGGTCGCCAGCGGTTTTTCCTTGGTGCGCAAAGTAGCCCTTGTCTTGATAATCGAACTGATTCGGTGAGCGAAATTCTGGCTCAAAACCCGCTACGTGTAAGATCCTCTCTTGGTCATACAGCCAGTGCAGCCCCATTGAAGCGGCGTCTCCAACCAATGCGCCAACAACGGCGTAAAAAGCTCTTTCTTTATGATTGTCCATGTTGAGTGATGTCCTTGAGAAGAATCAACGTAGTTCGATACTTTAAGTATAGTGATTAGGCGAGCATTTTGCTGTGTTTCTGAGAAGAAATATGAAGGGATAAGTCCTTATTGGTCAATAGCTTAAACCAATCAGGTGAAATGGATAAGGGCGTGAATAGCTGGGCGAGTCGGTACTTCTTATTAATGACGTTACTGATGGTTAAGGTAAGCACTAGAACGTTGCTCAATCACTTTGAACAGACGCGAAAGCACAAAGCATAAAGCAAAATATACGAAGCCTACAATCAGCCAGATCTCGAAGATCAAACCTGACGAGTTTGCCATTTCAGTACCAACGAAAGTCATCTCTTGGATAGAAATCAGAGACACAATCGACGTGTCTTTAACCAAAGAGATTGCTTGGCCAGCCAATGGCGGTGTGATGGCCGTTAATACTTGCGGGCCAACCACAAATCGATACTTAGACAATGCCGATAAGCCGAGTGAATCGGCCGCTTCCCATTGGCCTTTTGGAATACTTTCTAAGCCAGCTCGAATCACTTCTGCGATGTAAGCCGAAGAGAGCAAACCGATACAGATAACACCAGACGCCAAGTTTTCCCAAAGGTTAGCTGGGCCGAACAGGAAACCTTGAACTGCGTTAATCTCGCCATTATGTTCACGCAAGATACTTTCTAAACCAAGTAATGGAATCAGTTGGTTTGAAACGAAAAAATAGAATATGAAGACAAACACCAGCGGCGGAATATTTCGAACCAACTGGATAAAAATCAGTGCAGGGGTACGAAAGAAAGTGATTTTAGAGTGCCTTGCAACGCCAAGTAATGTACCAAAAGAGAGTGCTAACACCATACTCCAAACACTCAAGCGCAGTGTCGCGATCAAGCCTTGGAAAAAGTAAGGAATATTGCCTTGAGAAGGCGGAATGAAAATCAGGGTAAACGCATCTTCCCAGCGCCACTGGTAGTTAATACCAACAGCGGAACGATAATAAAGCCAGCCTGCAAACACACAAATGACAGCTAGTAACACGCCATCTAAAAGGTTAAGGCGTTGATACCAAGGCTTCATATGAACGTTGGGCTTAGGTGTTGTTAATGCGCTAGTACTACTCACGTCATTCCTGTTTAAACGATAATAATTGATGTGTTGTGAGAGGTGGCTATGAGGTCATAGCTATCTCGTTGTTTTTAACAAGGCAGCGCAAACAATGCACTGCCTCGATTCACTAGCAAAAGTTCTGATTACTGACCTTGAGCAATCTGGTCTTGCCAATCTAGAGTAGAGAACCAGTACTCGTAACGCTCTTTCAACCAACCGTCTTCAGTACGTGCTTTGATCCACTCGTTGAAGAATTCTGTCTTGTCAGTTTCACCTAGGCGAACTGCAAATGCTTCATTACCTTTTGATAGGCGTTCTTCGAATGGAATAAATAGCGTGTCTGCGTTTTTAATCGCTTCGTGTTCTGGTTTCGGGCTAGACGCGATAACCGCGTGTGCGTTGCCGTTTAATACTTCTTGGAATGCTTGAGCATCGTCATCGAACTGTAGAACTTTCGCTTTAGGGAAGGTTTCACGAGCTACTTGCACTGTGAATGCACCACGACGCGCTGCAATTTTTACACGGCGAGAATCAAAATCAGAGATTTGTGTAAAACCTTCTGCTAGCTCTTTATTCGCTGCCAGTTGAACGCCAGAGTGCGAGTAAGGTTCAGTGAACAATACGCTTTTAGCGCGAGCTTCAGTGATAGACATACCGCCAATGATTACATCAAACTTGTTCGAAAGTAGAGAAGGAATAATGCCATCCCATGCCGTCGGTACGAATTCAACTTTCCAGCCAGAATCTTCAGCAAGGCGTTTTGCTACATCGATTTCAAAGCCAACAAGATCGCCTTGTTTGTTACGCATCGCCCAAGGAACAAATGTCGACATACCAACGCGTAGAGAGCCACGTTCGTTTATTTTGTCTAGGTTAGGCGTTTCAGAAGCAAGTGCAGGCAAACTGACGGCAAGCGCAAGTAGGGCTGTAATTGCGGTTTTAAATAGCTTCATGCTGATAAATCCTTATTGTGTTCGCCAGTTAGCTCCGAGCTTATGCTCAAGCCAAGCTGCAACGGCAGAAAGTGAAAGTGTAAGTGCAAGGTAAATGATCGCCACAGAGAACCAAATCTCAAATGGCATCGCGGTTTCAGAAACTATGTTTCTGGCTTCGGTTGTTAGGTCAAAGATAGCCATGACACTCACAATCGAAGAGTTTTTGATAAGAGAGATCACTTCATTAGTCAAAGGTGGCAAGGTGCGTTGCACCACCTGAGGAAGAATCACATCCCAGTAAGTATAGGTCTTTGATAAACCCAAAGATTGAGCTGCTTCAAATTGTCCTCTCGCAATACCATTTAAACCAGCACGGAAGATTTCGGCGGTGTAAGCACCTTGGAAAAGTGCCAAGGCCAAAACGGCAGTACTAAAGCGATCGAGCCCTAATACGGGGCCAAATACAAAATAGAGCAAATAAATTTGTACTAATAACGGCGTGTTACGAATCAACTCAACATAGCTGGTGGCTAAGGTGCGTCCAACCACCGAATTGGAGTTTCGCAATAGGGCTGTGGTTAAGCCAATCACCAGCGTTGCAACCAAAGAAATCAAAGAGATATTGATGGTAACTAGTAGCCCTTCAACTAATTCTGCAGGCCACCATTCACCATCTTCATAGAAAGCAATATAGTCCGGCACACGCTCCCATTGCCAGCTGTATCCCATGGTTTGTGCACCAGAGTCGAGAATCCAAACAACAGCAGCCGCCAGTACAACAATCTGTACCAAAGCAGATAGGGCGGGTTTAATAATTCGAATCAACATCAATAAGTCAGGATCTGATTTAGGAACGCTTGAGTACGTTCATGTTGAGGGGTTTCAAAAAGCGATTGTGGAGTATTCGATTCCACAATTTGTCCTTCATCCATGAAGATAACGCGGTCGGCCACTTGTTTTGCAAAGCCCATTTCGTGGGTCACACACACCATAGTGATGCCTTCGCTCGCCAGTTCAACCATCACATCGAGCACTTCGTTGATCATCTCCGGATCAAGCGCTGAAGTGGGTTCGTCAAACAAGAGTAATTCCGGCTTCATACACAGGGAACGGGCGATAGCCACGCGTTGTTGCTGGCCGCCAGAAAGTTGCACTGGGTATTTGTTGGCTTGTTCTGCAATGTGCACACGCTCTAGATAGTGCATTGCTATCTTCTCGGCTTCTTGTTTGCTTTTTTTAAGCGTACGAATTGGCGACAGAGTTAGGTTCTCAAGCACGGTAAGATGGGGGAATAAATGAAAGTGCTGAAACACCATTCCGACTTGGCCCGGTGTGTTGAACTTACTCGGGAGTACTTGTTCTAGCACGGAAAGTTCGCCACTTTCGAAAGGTTCTAGCTGATTGATACAACGGATCAATGTTGATTTACCCGAACCAGACGGCCCGCAAATCACCACTATCTCTCCTTGTTCAATATTTAAATCGATATCCTTTAGGGCATGAAAATCACCATACCACTTGTTAAGTGACTTAAACTTAACCATTTCCTTGAGATTGTTCAAATCGTTGTTCATACCTAGTAAAGAGACAGGTTTACCTTAACAATATAGAAATATGATTGCACATAAAATTAGGGACTTATGAGAATTTAATAGCATCTTGTAGGGCAAATTAAAAAGCAGCGCCCAAAATGAACGCTGCTTCTGTTGTACGAAAGAAAAAAGTAATGGGTTCAGTCAGATGTGAAAATTCATCGTTGTATGACCAATATCTTTACTTTCTCTCTATTTTCCCGATTCTTAGTGAATCGCAGACTCTAGAATCTCACGTGTTTTCTCTGGCGTGATTGCTTGGTTCTCACCAAGTTGTAGGTAGCCGTGTGATTCAAGTTGAGCAACAACATTGTCAATCGCCGTTGCTTTGTTTGTTTCGTAGCCGTCGAACATGGTTGCTACGTCTAGGCTGTGGTAGAACGCTTCGATTGCAGCGATTGTGCGTTCTGCTAAATCAGCACCCGCTTCTAAGCCAAATACGTTACGACCCATTTGCTCTAGCTTGCCACGTTTCGCTTCGATTTGGTTACGAAGTAGTGAAGGTTGAACAATCGCAAGCGAACGTGCGTGGTCTACGTGCCATAGTGCAGTGAATTCGTGGCCAATCATGTGAGTTGCCCAATCTTGAGGAACACCTGTACCAATCAGGCCGTTAAGCGCTTGGTTTGCTGTCCACATTAGGTTTGCACGCCATGCATCGTTGTCACGCTCGTCGTATTGCTTACCCAGTACAAGTAGGTTCTTAAGCAGTGTTTCTGCGTAACCGTCTTGAACCATTGCGTCTGTTGGCATCGTGATGTATTGCTCACATACGTGAACCCACGCATCAACTAATCCGTTGATCAGCTGGCGCTCAGGTAGAGACTTCATTACATCTGGGTCCATAACCGCAAACTTAGGCTGTACTGCAGGGTTCATGAATGCCAGTTTCTCTTGAGTCGCTTTACGCGTGATTACCGCGCCCATGTTAGATTCAGAACCTGTCGCAGGAAGAGTCAGTACCGCGCCGATTGGCGTCGCTTCAGTTACTTGGTGTTTGCCCGTTAGGATATCCCAACCGTCGCCGTCGTATTTAGCCGCTCCAGCAACGTATTTAGAACCGTCGATTACTGAACCACCGCCAACAGCGATAATGAACTCTACGTTTTCTTCTTTAACAAGAGCGACTGCTTTGTCTAGCGTCTCTTTGGTTGGGTTTGCTTCAACGCCAGAGAACTCAATCCAAGAGTGATCTTTTAAAGACTCTACAACTTGGTCGTAAACACCGTTGCTCTTGATTGAGCCGCCACCATAGATGACTAGTACTTTCTTTGAAGTATCAACCGCTTGGCTGATAGCGTTGATTTGGCCTTGACCGAAATGGATAACAGTAGGGTTAACGTAAGTAAATTGCATCAGAGATTCCTTGTGTAAAGCGAAATTTGTTATTTTGGTTTATTGCTCAATTTCTATATTTGCATATTAGTACAGTAATCTAGGTCAATGAAGAGCTGTTCCTCCAAATAAATTGCCTATTTCTACAAACTTGATATTCTTCCTCTGCTTTAGCTTACTTACTCTTAGCACTTAGAATGGAAAGTCGCCACTTATGAAAACACTCGCTCAGTTATTACAGTCTTATGTTGAACACAAAGGTTGGGATGACCTTGAAGGGATCAGAGAAACTGAAATTAGCGGTGTGTGGTTGTATCGAAGCAGTGGCGGGAATCAGCGTCAGCCATTTACTTACCAGTCTGGCATTATCATGCTCGGACAGGGCAAAAAGAACATCTACATTGGTGAAAGGTCAGTGACTTACGCTGCAGGTGATTATCTTGTGGTGGGTGTGCCAATGCCGTTAGAGTGCGAAGCCTTGCCTGTTAATGGCGAACCATTGCTTGGTTTGTCGATAAGCATTGATTCTCAACGTTTGCATAGCTTAGTCAAAAAGCTCGAAGACCAAGGCTTTCTAGAGAGCTACTGCAACAAGCATAAACAGAACTCGAGTGGCTTAGAATCGACGCCGATGGAAGAGCAAATGCTAGAGAGCTTTACCCGGTTGGTGAAAACGCTGCATTGCGACATTGAAGCCAATATATTGGGCGATGCGATGGTGACAGAGATTGTCTACCGCGCATTAACCGGTTCAGAAGGGCGTGTGCTGTTTGATTTAGCTCATCATGATGGCCATTACGCACGTGTCGCTAAAGCGCTGTCTAAAGTGCATGAAGAATACGACCAAACCATCACTGTTCAATCGCTGGCTGACGAAGCCAACATGAGCGTGTCTGCCTTCCACTATGCATTCCGTAATGTCACTTTTGAATCACCACTGCAATATTTGAAGAAGGTTAGGCTCAACAAAGCGAAAGAGCTGATTCAACTAGAAGGCCTTCGTATTAGTGATGCTGCACGTCGAGTCGGTTACTCCAGCCCATCTCAATTTAGCCGCGAATTTAAGCGCCACTTCAATACTACTCCAAGAGCGGTTTAGTTCTTCTTTCAACGAAACTATGTGTTGAGAGCTATAATGCCAAAAGCTATGGTGACGATTGCTCATATTTGTTGAATTATATGAGTAAATGTATCTAATCATAGGCATTGTCAGATTGTAGGTATTTGATTCTCGAATATATTATTAACGTACTTATATAAAATAAGCTCTCGAAAATAATTAATTAAATAGCCTAAGAGTTTATGCACAGGTATAGGGGAGAAACTCACTAACTTAGCTATTAACGAAGTTTTAGTGTGAACAACCTATCAAATATTATCTAAAATTCTGGAATTACTCACCGTACTATCAGAGAGAGTATTCAGGATTATTGAATAGACTTAAAATTAAAGATAATTTAGCAGTTGATAAAGCCTAGCACGACGGATAATTAGTCGTTTGATGACTAATTATTCTGTAACTTGCTGATTTATAGTCACCTTAGAGTCTGACGGGTATCACGTTTACCCTAAAATAATTCACTTAACATGGCGCTACTTTAATCATTCTTCCAAATACGATTGTTAAATATAAATACGTATACCTATTTTATTAAAAGGATAATACCGATGAGTAGCGATATCATTAAAATTTCAAGAAACACTGAAAACGCGCCAATTAATTCTGTATCTACACAAACGGTCGCTTTTTCTCATTATAATAACTTTTCTGCTCAACTTCCGATTGACCCTAAAACGGGTGAAATAGTCATCGGTGATATTAAAGATCAAGCAGCACAATGTTTGAATAATATTAAAGCGATTGTTGAAAGCATCGACCATGTTATGGATGATGTCGTGAAGATTCATGTTTTCGTTAAGAATATTTCTGATATCGATGCTATTGATGAAGTTTACAAAAGCTTCTTCCACAACAGTCTGCCAACACGCACTGTCGTGGGTGTCGCTGCACTGACAAACAGCGATGCGCTGGTTCAAATGGATGCTCTCATTTCTAACGGTGAAGGCACTAAACCACAAGCACCTTGCGCTCTAATTAAGGTCTCAAGAAATACGGATAATGCACCTCAAAGTACTGTGTCCACGCAGACTGCTGCCTTTTCTCACTACAACAATCTTTCAGCTCAGTTGCCTATAGATGTAGCCACAGGTGAGTTGGTTGATGGTGGTATCGAAGCGCAAACAGCACAATGTCTATCAAACATCAAAGCTATTCTAGAAAGTATCGGTCATGTCATGAATGATGTGGTTAAAACGACTATCTACCTAAAAAATATCGCAGATGCGGAAGTGGTAAATGAAGTATGTGCTAAATTCTTCCCAAGCTACGTTCCTGCTCGTACTGTTGTTAACGCAGCTGAATTACCAATGGGTGCTTTAATTCAAATTGATACATCCATTTCACATGGCGACGGTACACCGCCGCAATTACCAGAAGACACTCGCTTACTGGTTATTGAAACCAATAATACTGTTTCTGCACCATTCATGCCTTATTCGCATACTGTTGCTTTCTCTCACTACAATCATATTTCAGCCCAATTACCTTTAGATCCGAAAACAAATGAAATCGTTGCTGGCGGGGTAAAAGAACAAGCGGAACAATGTTTAAACAATATTAAGGCGATAATTGAAAGCGTTGACCATAGCATGGACGATACGGTGAAAATTAATATTCAACTTAAGGATATTTCAGATATTGATGTGGTAAACGAAGTCTACACCACATTCTTTAATGCTGAGCTGCCTGCAAGAACGGTAGTAGGGGTTTCAGAAATCCCAATGAATGCTTTAGTACAAATTGATGCTGTCGTTTCTAACTGTGAAGGGACACCTCCACAAGACGTTGTTGCATAAATCAATTGAACCCTTCTCGATAATATCGATCAGATCTCGGTTTAGCTTCCAAATAGGGAGCAAACTCAACAGGCCGAGATCTGATCCGTTCACTTCATTACTCAAGTCCATCGAAGCGACACACCTAAGCTTATCCCGTAAACATGGTATTTATAAGGTTGAAGTGTTTTAATATGAAAAACGGACGCTTAACGTAATAAAGAAAACCAGTTTATGCAATTTCGAGCCATTTTACTGCTATGCCTTACCCTAATAGGGTGTTCGTCCAATCAAGAGTTGGTACCCGACCCAACAACCATCACGCTATTTTATGGTGATACATCCATCGCCGCAGGTGTTTTAGAGGATAAAACATTCAATTCAGTCCTTGCCGATAGGGTTGAAAGCGTTACGTTTTCGGGCTCAATATCAAAGAAAGACTCTGGCTATTTTGTCGATATGTTAGTGATTCGAGAAACAAAAGAGCCACGTTCAACACGACAGCTTAACACCTCGCTTCTAATGAAACCGGGAGAGTTAGTAGATGTTGGCGGCGTGAATAACGATGTGTTCAGGGTAATCCTCGAGTAACAAAAATAAAGTGTTCAATTAATCTGATTTTTTGCTTTACCTCAACCTAACTTCAAGTCTTAAGCTTCTCTTACTGATTAAGAAGGAGCTTATTATGCAAAATAACTACGTAAAAGAACTCGCCGTTAAAACTTACCAAGAAGACCTTCAAAAAGAGTACGTTAGATCTAAAGCTCAGCCATTCCACGCCCCAAGTTTTATAGGTGGGGTGCTGTTGTCAGTTGTGCTGGTGGGACTGTTTTAATTTATGCAGAATTTCTGATCCATTGCCAACTCTCAACATATCTATTTGCTGCACTTTAATGCTTACGGCACAATCTCTTAGGTTGAATTGTGACGCTAATGTCGAGAGGAAGTGAAGTATGGCAAGTCCAAGAGTATTAAAGTCACAGATTACTGATATTACCTGTGGCGAGAATGTCACTATCATCGAGCCAAGTAACGTTTATGGCTGTGAGCTTAAAGATGATGTGTTCGTTGGCCCCTTTGTTGAGATTCAAAAGAACACCGTGATAGGTGCGAGAAGCAAGATTCAATCTCACACCTTTATCTGTGAGTATGTGACCATTGGAAGTGACTGCTTTGTTGGTCACGGAGTCATGTTTGCCAACGACTTATTCAAAGAGGGCAAGCCAGATCCTAATCCTGAAAGTTGGGGGCGTACCTTGATAGCTGACAACGTCACGATCGGTTCTAACGCTACGGTTCTGTCTGTCAGCATTTGCGAAGGTGCAGTAATCGGCGCGGGCAGTGTGGTAACGAAAGACATCACCGAAAAAGGTATCTACGCAGGTAACCCAGCCAAGAAATTGAGAGGTTTACCGTAACCGTATTAATAAGCCGTGGTTCATGAATCATAAGGTGCGGCTTTTTAGGGAAACATTAGAGTATTTGTCATGGATGTATTTTTACACTTACTTCAACCGAATGACGCGAGTGCGCTTTTGGATTTTGAGGTCGAAAATCGAGAGTGGTTTGAGCAATTTATTCCAGTTAGGGGTGATAGCTTCTATTCAAATGCAGGTGTGACCGAGCAAATCACCAGCTTTCTAACTGAATACGAGAATGGTGAGATGATTCCTATGTTGATCAAAGACGCCAATGGCACTGTCTGTGGAAGAATCAACATCCGCGATATCGACCAGATCGCCCATAGTGGAGAGCTAGGGTATCGAGTAGGTCGTTCCTTTGCTTCAAAAGGCATTGCGTCTAACGCAGTAAAGCAGTTTCTACTCTATTTGGAGGAACAGACCAACCTTAAATATGTTGATGCCTATGCGTTAGTGGGCAATATCGGTTCCAACAAAATCTTATCCAATACCGGTTTTGAATTGGTCGAGTATCTTGAGAGCTACGCGGTGTTTAAAGGAGAACATCAAGATGCTCATTATTATCGTAAGGTTTTAGCTGACTAGGTGACTATCAGTGCCTTATACATTAGAAGCTGGCAGCGTCCTTCTAGCCAGCTTCGAGCCTTTATTTTCAAGGTTTAAGGTTACTTCTAGGGTTATGGCCACTTCTAGTTATACAGTTACTTCTGAGGTTTATTGCGTTCGATTACGCTAATTGCGATTGCCAAAAACAGGATGTCTTTCACTAGGAAGAAGTTAGTGACTAAGATGCCATCCGATACTTTCCAAGCGTTTGGCGTTGTAATCAGGAAGCTGAGTGTCACAACAAAGATAGCCGCTGCAGCAATGCCTGAGTAGAAGGCAACTGTCGGTTTCTTAAATCCAACGATCAGTCCAATCGCGACAATGATCTCCGCGCCACCCACCATGTTAGACACAGCTTGGACTGAGAACAGATTGTAAAGCCAGTTCATTGCAGGATGGTTTGCGATTAAAGGCTCGATAAGCATTGCTTCGGTTGGCGTAAACTTGTAAATACCAATCCAAGCTAACACCAACGCTACGCCAATCACGCCTAGGTTATATCCCACATTACTCTGTTTTAAATCATAGGTTTGAACATGCATAAAAGTACTCAATTTAATAAACTCCCTGAATATGACCGCAATAGCTCAGATTAAATTTCGCATTGAGAATAATAATTAATATATTTATCTAAAAACTTAATAGGTAGCGACTTATTGTCTCGATAGGAACTCAAAGGCTAGTGATGTTGAGAACCAAAGCAATGGGTAGGCGATAGTGCTGTTCAAAAGGTAACGCGAGCTTTCTAATTTTTGTTTTCAATATTCATGATTTGGATTAGATTACGCTGATGTTCACCCTAATTATAAGAAGAGTATAACCAGTGAAAATTCATAGAATTAACCCGACCAAACGTTGGTCTGATGTAACTGTTTTTAACGGTATTGCAAGCTTTGTGGAAGTGGCAGAGACGGATACAACAGCAGGAATTAAGAGTCAGGTTCAGCAAATCTTCGAACAAGCCGAAGAAATGATGAGTTTGGTAGACAGCGACAAATCTCGCGTATTGTCAGTGACTATTTATCTCACGGATTTCGCTAACTTTGATGCACTCAATGAAGTTTGGGAAGCGTGGTTCCCTGAAGGCTGCGCGCCAAGCCGTGCATGCGTGAAAGCAGAACTTGCTAATCCTGAGCTACTGGTTGAGATGTCGTTTATGGTTGCTGCGGGTGAAAAGTTTCAATAAGCCGAACTATCGATTGAAATAAGCTTCGTAGATAGAAGTAACGAACAGATAAAACAAAGCCACTCAGGTGAATCACTTGAGTGGCTTTTTAGTGTTCTACGCTACCCGAAACTAAATCGGGTCAGGTATTAAGCGATACCTTGATCTCTTGCCATCTGCTTCGCGATCTTCGGCGCGTGCCATAGACACGGGAGCAAGATAAACGATACCGGAACCGCTGTGATTACAATGAACGACTGTAGAGCGGAGATGCCGCCTGAACCCATCGAGATAAGTGTGATCGCTACCGCACCCATGATGATACCCCAGAAGGTACGTACCGCTGCGTTTGGCTCTGTCGTACCCGTCATTACCACACTGATTGTGTAAGTCATTGAGTCACCTGTTGTCACGATGAACGTGGTCGTCAGGATCAGGAACAGAATTGCAATCAAAGTCGGGAACGGCAGTTGAGCGGTAATGGCCAGTAGCACAGCAGGAAGGTTAAAGCCTTCGAATGCACTAGAGATCACACCTGGGTTCTCTAATTCAAACGCTAAACCGCTACCACCAACGATGCTGAACCAGAAACACGTTACAAGCGGTGCAACGATGCTGATAGAAACGATCATTTGGCGAATAGTACGGCCACGTGAGATGCGAGCAATGAAGATAGCCATCATTGGGCCATAACCTAAGAACCAACCCCAGAAGAATACCGTCCAACCACCTAGCCACGCTGTATCTTGGCGGTATAGCGCCATTGGGATGAAGTTATCAACCATTTCGCCCATACCTTGCAGGTAGCCATCAACGATGAAGCTCGTTGGGCCAACAAGAAGGATGTAGCCGATTAGACACACAGACAAGATGATGTTGTAACGGCTTACCAGTTGGATACCTTTGTTCACGCCGCTCAAAGCAGAAAGCGTGTACATTGCGATAGCAAAGATAATAACGACACTTTGTGTAGCAAAGCTGTCGGAAATACCAAACAGTTCGCTTAGCGCGTAGCTGATTTGTAGGCCAAGGAAGCCGATAGGGCCGATAGTACCTGCGGCTACAGCCACGATGCTGCATGCGTCGACTACGTTACCAACCCAGCTGTTAATCGCTTTGTCGCCAAGTACTGGGTAAAGCAGCGTGCGAGGCTTAAGAGGAAGGCCTTTGTCGTAATGCAAGTGCATTAACACGATGGAAGACAAACCACCTAAGATTGCCCATGCAAGGAAACCCCAGTGCATGAAAGATTGTGATAGAGCATTGAACGCCATCGCTTGAGGATCTGCGTTGCCATACAGTGGCGGAGCTGAAACAAAGTGAGCAATAGGCTCTGCGGCTGCCCAGAACACCCCACCGCCGGCTAGCAGCGTACATAGGACGATAGACATCCATTTAAAGGTGGTCATTTCAGGTAGGGCAAGCGTTCCTAAGCGAACGTGGCCAGTGCGACCTAGTGCAAGCACTAAACCGATAATGAAGTTGAGAAGTAGTAGGACTTGCCAGAAAGCACCGAACCATTTAGTTGAATAACTAAAGCCGATGTTTACAAGTTCGGACAACACGGAGGTGTTGGTGAAGGCTAGGATGACAAAGAGGGTTAAAAAACTGCCACTAAGCCAAAAGACTGGGTTTCCGAGTTCCAGCTTTTCACCCAAAGATTGAGCTTTATTGAAATCGATAGAAGTAGATTCTGCGTTGATGTTTTCGTTGGCGACTTGCGTCAAGTTGGACATTATTTCTTCGCTATATTTGGCTCTTTCAAGCCTATGTATTTCTCCCACACTTGCATTGGAAATGTGAGGTTCGTCAAAAAAATCCGCGATACTACCACAATTGTTAAGGAAAAGTGGGCAAATTTAGAAAAGAAATCAGTTCTACGGCGAAATCAATCCCTTTTGGTTAGTTTTAAAACGAAATTTCAGAACGAACAAATAAAGCAGATATGAATAGAGTTTTGTAATTAAGGATACGAATTAGGCGATATTTTTTAGCGTACCGAAATAAATTTAATATTAGTTGTTCGTGCAAAATAAGTGTCGACTCATTGCATGCTATAAACAAATTAATGCGAGTCATTTTATAAATATCGAATATTTTAGGTGTTAAATTGGCACTGTTACCTACAGTTGTTTTGCGAAGAGATTTAAGTGATGAGAAATATGACACTTAAATTAAGCATCTTGAAACAATAACTTAAGGGACAGCTAACATGCACCTAAACCAAGGAAGAGTGGCCAAGAAGGTTTTTACACTCAGTACTCTCACCGCGTCATGCTTAATGGCGTTCAACAGCTACGCGGCTGTGGATTGTTCAACGTTAGAAGCGTGGGATTCTGCCACGGTGTACACCGGTGGTGATCAGGTTTCACATGACGGCAGCGCGTACTCAGCGAATTACTGGAATCAAAATAACAACCCGAGCCAATTTGAGGGTGACTATGCACAATGGAAAAAGATTGATGTGTGTAGTGGTGGCGGAGGTGGCGGTACGCCAAATGAAGTACCAACGGCTTCATTAACGGCACCCTCTGCTTCTGACGTGATTACTGAAGGCGATAATGTTGTATTGAGTGCAACAGCACTAGATTCTGATGGCAGTGTGGCTTCGGTTGAGTTCTTTGTTGATGGCGCATCTGTTGCGGTAGTCACAGCGGCACCTTTCGAAGCGACTTGGGCTGCAACGTCGGGTAATCATCAGGTTTCTGTTGTTGCAACGGATAATGAAGGCGCAGCAAGTGTTGCAAGTGCGGTTTCTGTTTCTGTTGATTCAGCACAACCAGGGAATGAAGCACCGACAGTTTCAGTTGCACTTTCAGTGACATCTGTTGATGTTGGTGGTGTAGTCACACTGACAGCAACGGCAGCAGATAGCGATGGCACGGTTGATAAGGTTGATTTCTACGTAGCGGGTGCTCTTGTGGGCACTGCTGCAACGAGCCCTTACACGTTAGATTACACAACAACTCAAGCGGGTTCTTTAGCAGTTTACGCGAAAGCAACAGACGACCAAGGTGCGACTGCAGATTCTGCGTTGGCATCTTTGACCGTGAACGGCGCTCCAACAGTGAGCACATGTCGCCCTGATGGCTTATATCAAACTCAAGGTGTCGATGTTCCTTACTGTACAATTTACGATGATGAAGGCCGTGAGAAAATGGGCGCAGACCATCCCCGTCGTGTCATTGGTTACTTCACAAGTTGGCGTGCAGGGGATGACCCACAAGCTGCTTACCTAGTAAATGATATTCCTTGGGAACAACTCACACACATTAACTACGCTTTCGTGAGCATCGGTTCAGATGGCAAAGTAAACGTCGGTGATGTAAACGATCCAAATAACGCAGCGGTTGGTAAAGAGTGGCCGGGTGTGGAAGTTGATCCGGCATTAGGCTTCAAAGGTCACTTCGGTGCATTAGCGACAGCGAAGAAAAAACACGGCGTGAAAACGTTAATCTCAATCGGTGGTTGGGCTGAAACAGGTGGTCACTTCGCGACTGATGGCAGCCGCGTGGCTGATGGTGGTTTCTACACCATGACGACCAATGCTGATGGTTCTATCAACCATCAAGGTATCGAAACATTCGCGACTTCAGCGGTCGAAATGCTGCGTAAGTACCAGTTCGATGGTCTAGATATCGATTACGAATACCCAACTTCTATGGCTGGCGCAGGTAACCCATACGACAAAGACTTCATGGAGCCGCGTCGTCAATACCTGTGGGCGTCGTACCAAGTGTTGATGAAAGTGCTACGTGAGAAGCTCGATGCGGCGTCTGCGCAAGATGGCAATCACTACATGTTAACGATCGCAGCGCCTTCTTCTGGTTACCTATTACGCGGTATGGAAACATTCGATGTAACCAAGTACCTCGATTACGTAAACATCATGTCTTACGACCTTCACGGTGCGTGGAACGATCACGTAGGTCATAACGCAGCCTTGTTTGATACGGGTAAAGATTCAGAGCTAGCGCAGTGGAACGTATACGACACGGCGGCTTACGGTGGTATTGGTTATCTGAACACGGATTGGGCTTACCATTACTTCCGTGGTTCTATGCCAGCAGGCCGTATTAACATCGGTGTGCCTTACTACACTCGTGGTTGGCAAGGCGTAACGGGTGGTGAGAATGGTCTTTGGGGCCGAGCAGCACTGCCAAACCAATCTGAATGTTCAGCGGGTACGGGTGAAGGCGAGAAAAACAACTGTGGCCATGGCGCTATTGGTATCGACAACATGTGGCACGATACCGATCCAAAAGGTAACGAAATGGGCGCGGGTTCTAACCCTATGTGGCACGCGAAGAACCTAGAGAAGGGTATTTGGGGCTCTTACGCTGAAGCTTACAAGCTTGATCCTGTGAATGATCCTTCAGATGTTCTAACGGGCACTTACACGAGAAACTACGACAGTGTGGCGGTTGCCCCTTGGTTGTGGAACGCAGAGAAGGGCGTATTCCTTTCAACAGAAGATAAACAGTCTATCGACGTGAAAGCGGACTACGTTATCGACAAAGAGATCGGCGGCATTATGTTCTGGGAACTAGCAGGGGATTATAACTGTTATGTTCTCGATGCGAATGGCAACCGAAGCTCTATCGATACGACTGAGCAAGCGTGTAACAGCGGTAACGGTGAGTTCCACATGGGTAACACCATGACGAAAGCTATCTACGATAAGTTTAAGTCTGCAACACCATATGGAAACAAAGTAGCGACGGGTGCTATTCCAACAGAAGCGCTAGATATCGCGGTATCGGTTGGTGGCTTCAAAGTCGGTGACCAAAACTACCCAATCAACCCTAAGATCACGTTCACGAACAACACAGGGCAAGCTCTTCCGGGTGGAACTGAGTTCCAATTCGATATCCCAGTATCTGCACCTGATAACGCGAAAGATCAATCGGGTGGTGGTTTGACCGTGATTGCTTCAGGTCATACTCGCGCGGATAACATCGGTGGACTAGATGGAACCATGCACCGAGTGGCGTTTACGTTGCCGACATGGGAAGAGCTTCCTGCTGGCGGTGTGTATGAGTTAGACATGGTGTATTACTTGCCAATTTCTGGCCCTGCTAACTACGCGGTGAATGTCGGTGGCGTTGATTACGCGTTTAGCTTCGAGCAGCCAGATCTACCATTAGGTGATATCAGTTCAGGTGGCGGTAACCCTGGCGATGGTGGCACCAATCCAGGTACATGTGATACGGCAGGTTTAGCGGTTTACCCAGACTTACCTCAGAAAGATTGGGCAGGTAACCCAAGCCATGCAAACACAGGAGACCAAGTGGTTCACAACGGTAGTGTTTACCAAGCAAACTGGTGGACAAGTTCTGAACCGGGTAGCGATGGTAGCTGGACTCAAGTTTGTTCTTAATTTAATGCTAAGCAAACTATTTATAGACAATAGAGTGTAGTAATAGGTAATAAACACAAATGCTTTTAAGTCTATTTATCAGGAATTAGTATCAATTAAGTAATCAATCTAGACGTAAAATCAAAAAGCCGAACTGAATCCAGTTCGGCGTTTTTGTTATAAGTCACAGATTACGTATAGAAACCCTTAAAAATATCGACACTCATTCAGTAAAAAATAAAAACATGATATAAAACAGTCTGTATATAAGAGAAGTCACAGCGTTACCTGAAATTATAAATCTACGGGGTAATCTTGAAAGTCAGACGTAAATACATTCTTAATTTTTCAATTGCGCTCGCCGTCGTGTCGATGATTCTTTCTGCCTTTCAATTTAATCGAACTGAAAGGTCATTGTTGGAATCTAACCAACTGTTTTTTCGTACGATTGTGAACGCGAGTTACGATATTGTCGACACCACAGTTAATGAGGCGATAAAGACATATCTTAAAGGAATTACGGATACCGTTGCGTCTCATGTATGGCATACCACGCCAGAACAAGAAGTTGAACAGGTAAGCCAAATTGCCCGTGAATTGCATATTGGACAATCGGGTTATATCTATTTGATGTCACCCCAAGGCGTCCATCTCTACCATCCATTCTTGCAAGGTCAGAAGCGTGGGCATCTTACTCATATCCAAAAACAGCTCACTATCGACTCTGGCATGATCGAGTACTTTCACGCTAACCCTCATGAGATAAGCCGCAGAGCCAAAGTCGCTTATTCGATGAGGCTACCGAGTGGTAATACTTTGGTTGCGACGACCTATAAAGAAGAATTGATGTATTTGGTCGATCTTGAAGGTTTAAAAGATAAACTTAGAAAGTATGCGTTTGGTGATAGCGGATATGTGTACATTGTCGATCTGCAGGGTAACTTAGTGCTTCATCCAGATTATGAGCACAAATCATTGAAATCCTTAATAGGCTACTCGTCTGAACTGCTTATTGATCGAATCGCCACCAAACCAGAAGGTCAATTCAGTTACTCGATTTCCAGTGATAGTGGCACGACCAACAAAAAAATCTTCTATAAGTTTTACCCTTATCTTAATTGGGTCATTTCTGCAGGTATCTTAGAGCAAGAGCTTAATCGAAATCATAGCCTATTGTTTATTAGCTTGATGGCTTTGGTTGTAAGTTTGTTGAGCATTATTGTCGTGTTGGTGCTTTACCTGCGGCATCGTCATCTTAGAATCTTGGATGTGGCAAGCCTCGATTACCTTACTGGGCTTCCTAGTCGACGGAGTTTTATCGAACAGCTAAAACTGAAAATTACTCAAAGGTCGCCTTATCCGCTAACAAATGTCGGTGTCATTTTGCTGGATATTGACCATTTCAAGCGGGTGAACGATCAATATGGTCATGCTCAAGGCGATAGGTTTATCTGTGAGGTCGCAAAATCACTGAAGAGATTTGTTAACCGTCGTCGTTTGATTGCACGCTATGGCGGTGAAGAGTTTATTTTGGTGACGTTTGATTGTGATGAACATGAGTTATTCGAATTATCAGAGGCGTTACGGTTATGTGTTGAGCAACTTCAAGGCTTAGTGTCGCCAGTAACAATCAGCGCTGGTTGTTGCCATGCTCAAGCACTGACTGACATTGAAACCGCTATCGATAAAGCCGACAAAGCGCTTTATCAAGCAAAAGAGAGTGGACGTAACAACACTCAAGCGTATCGAGAGAACGAATATCACGTTGCTTACATGTGATCGGTTGAAAGCCTCATTGAATTGAAAAGTTTTGTTCACACAAATCGAGCTCTTGAGAACGACAAACACAAAAAAGCCCAAATAGATCGCTCTATTTGGGCTTTTTCAGAATTATTTGAAAGGCTAATCGTTAATTTAAGCTTTCGCTGCTTTCATCGCTTCCGTTTTTTTTTCCTTTTGCATTTTTGCAAGGAAGTAGATGTTTACACAAGCGATAAAGCCGTTGGTGGCTGCAACTGGCCATGCGTCAATCATGATGCCGTATGCTGTGAAGAGTGCACAGCCAATAAAGTTAAGGACACGCAGACGAACGATATCTTTCATTGTTAATGAAATTGCGACCATAATAGACGCAGCGTAACCTAAAATTTCAACCATATTGAATTCCATTGTTTGACCCTCTTAAATTTGCCGATACTTTGTCGGTACCAATTCTTCTCTTCATGAGATGATTGAGGAAGCTCCGTGCCTCGAATGGTCTGGTTTTGTTTAACGGGGAGAACTATACCAACTCTGTTTTTGTGATTAAACCCCCAAAACAGACAGAGGTGAAGGTTAGCGATTACGCAAACGTTTAATGACCTTTCTATTAACATAATTACTATTTATGTTGGAGGTTGAATTGATAGTTATTCTTATATAGGTAAGGAAGCCTCGAATGATAAAACGATCCATTTGTGCAACAAAAAGCATAAAAAAAGCAGCACTATTGGCTTTGATGGCTATTGGGCTGACCGCATGCTCTACGCAAGAAATACCACCCACACACAATTATGGTGTGGTCACTAGCGGTGACTTTGGTTTCATGAAACACGGCGTGATGACGTACTCCTGGCACCCTGAGTCAGAAAAGGTTTACCTTTCTCAAAAATACGATGAAACCGTGGTAACCGATTTAGTGCGTGATTCGATTCAAGAACAGCTCTCAAGTAAAGGTTATCAGTTAAAGCAGGATGGTGTCGGTGATGTTGTTGTAGGCTTTGGATTAGCGGAAGAATCGGAACTGAACGATGAGTCTATCTTCGATGCGATTAAGCTATCTACTGGTGTGCCATTTTACGATGGTGAAGGTAAAGTCGCGGAGAAAGGGTCGTTGTACATTGCGTTTTTCGTACCTAACTCAGAGGTCGTACAATGGCAAGCATTAGCACAGTCTGGCATCCAACCTGATTTAGAGCCAAGCGAGAGCAAACAGCGTATTACTGGCTTTGTTGAAATGTTATTTAGACGCATGCCTGAGCGATAGCATTAGGCGTTGAATGCATTCGTGGAGTAAATATTAGTTGTGGAAAATATGGTCAGATCGCAGATTATACTTTTTTATTTGTAACGAATGGTACAAATACGTAAAGCAACGTAAAGTTCGCGCTTCTTTTGCTAGCATTTGTCTATACTGCTCAAAACGTTAACTTAGGTTTGATTCAATGAAACTGTTTTCCAAATACTCTCTCCCTCTATTAAGTATATTCATTGTAAGTAACGCCGCGATGGTAAGTAATGCAGCTATCGCAGCACCTTCTATAGTACCAAGCCCACCTAGCCTAGGCGCAAAAGGGTATGTGTTAATTGATTTTAATTCTGGTGATGTGCTGGTAGAAAAAAACGCACATACGAAGTTAAACCCAGCAAGCTTGACCAAACTGATGACCAGTTATGTGGCAGGTCAAGAGATGAAGCGAGGCAACATCTCTGCTGATGATCAGGTACGAATCAGTGAGAACGCGTGGGCGAAGAACTTCCCAGACTCTTCAAAAATGTTCATCGAAGTAAACACCGATGTAGCAATGATGGATCTTTATCGTGGCTTGATTATTCAATCCGGTAATGATGCTAGCGTTGCGATTGCAGAGCATGTTGCAGGCTCACAAGATGCATTCGTTGACCTGATGAACTCTTGGGCTACCTCTCTGAAGCTAGAAAACACCCATTTTGCCAATGCACATGGTTTGGATGCAGACGACCTCTATTCGACTCCTTACGATATCGCGTTACTCGGTCGTGCCATTATTCGTGATTTACCGGATGTGTATGGCTTATACAGCGAACGCTCTTTCAGTTACAACGGCATCACTCAACATAACCGTAATGGCTTGTTGCGTGATAGAAGCTTAACCGTTGATGGCATGAAAACGGGCTACACCTCTGGTGCTGGCTACAGTTTGGCGAGTTCAGCGACACAAGGTGAGATGAGACTTATCGCGGTTGTGATGGGCGCATCAAGCGTTAAGAGCCGTGAATCAGACAGCAAACAGCTGTTGAGCTACGGTTTCCGTTTCTTCGATACACTAAACCCGCATAAAGGCGGCGATCAAGTGGCTGAAGAGAAGGTATGGTTTGGTGAGCAAGACACATTGAAATTAGGTGTGGCAGAAGACACGTTCATTACGTTGCCTAAGTCAGACAGTAAAAAGCTGACTGCATCTATCGAGCTTAACTCTGAACTGAAAGCGCCAATTGCAGAAGGTCAAACTCTAGGTGTGGTTCATTACACCGTTGATGGCGAAGATGTTCAAACTCAGCCTTTGATCGCGCTTGAAGCGGTTGAACAGGGCGGTTTGTTCAAACGTTTAATAGACTACGTTAAGCTGTTCTTCGCGAGCCTGTTCTAAATAGAGCCTGTGGCGATAAGCCGCGCTGAAAAGTCGAAATATTATGGGTGTTGTGAGTGAATCACAGCGCCCTTTGTTATTTCTACATCAATGAAAACGCCGCGCCGCACTATCTTTATTAGCCGTAGCGGGCGGTTTCGATTACTATACGCAAAATTTAGCAGTGTAGTCACTTATGACGATAGATATAAAGAACGTAACCGAACCCGAAGTAACCTGTGCAAATTGTCAGGCATGCTGTTGTCGTTTAGAGGTTATGATCATCACAGATACGGGCGTACCTGAAGAACACATCGCTTATGATGAATGGGGCGGTGAAACCATGAAGCGCTTAGACGACGGCTGGTGTTCTGCGGTAGATAGAGAAACACTGATGTGTACTATCTACGAAAACCGACCATGGATCTGTCGCGAGTTCGAAATGGGCTCTTTCGAATGTGTTGACCAGCGCAAAGATGTGATGGGCTAGGCGTCTGCAGTATTGAACTCAGTAACTAAAGTACGCTAATGAACTGTGATAATCACATTAAAATTAAATATCAGGGTTCTATACCTTAAGCAGTTGTAGAACCTTGATGCGTTTTATGAGATCAAATATTGAGTGAGATAAGAGTCTTAGCTCGATAAGTTAGAGTTTAGAACTCGGAAGGCACTTCAAACTCCATCCATTCACCGGTTGTCGGGTGAATCAACTTTAAGTAGCCAGCGTGCAGGTGTAAGCGCTCGCGTTTGTATCCGTATAAGTCGTCACCACGAATAGGTACACCAAGCCCTAATGGATGAGCACAGTGCACTCGCAGCTGGTGGGTTCGCCCTGTTTTAGGGTACAAGTGAACCTTGGTTTTGCCATTGTGAGTGCTAACCACTTGCCAATGGGTCTCTGCATTTCGGCCGTGTTGGTGACAAACCAGTTGTCTTGGTCTGTCCGTGATGTCGCCGCGCAAAGGAAGGCTGATATTGCCAGGTTCGCCCGTTATCTCGCCATCTAACAAAGCGGTGTAGCGTTTCTCTACGGTTCTATTAATGAACTGCTTCTGAATATGCTTGTTTGATTCCGCCGTGAGCGCCAAGATCAACAAACCTGACGTCGACATATCCAACCTATGGATAATCAAAGGACCAGTCGCATCCGGGTAACGCGCTTTTATGCGGGTATAAACTGAATCTTCGATGAACTTACCGGGAACCGACAAGAACTCTTCAGGCTTATTGACGACTACGATTTCATCGTCTTCATAAACAATATTAAAAGACTTACCAACCGCAGGGTTCACGATAAGCGGGTTATCTTCTAGCTCTATGCTACTTAACTGGTGTTCGAGGATCTCAAAGCTTTTACTCTGACAAACAGGGTAGAGGTTTGCGTGTTGTCGAATGATGTCTGTAGGCGGTAATCCCCACCAAAACTCAGATAATGCTAACGGCTTGAACCCGTGTTCAAACGCAAAGTTAAGCAACTTAGGTAGGCAGCAGTCACCAGAGCCTTCAAGCGCGTCTTTACCATCGAGCAACTCGAGTAAATTCTTAGATTGCTTGGCTTGATTGATAAAGCGATAGTGAGAGAGGCGTTGAGTTTCCAACTGTTGTGAAACTGCTTGGTGATCTTGCTTACGGTTTTTCAGTTCGCTTTCAATCAAATCAATTTGTGATTGGCGCTCTGCGATCTTCTGTTTCCACTCAATACGAAGTGCTTTTAGGTCACGTTTCTCTTGGCTACTTTGATTGCCCAGTTGTTTGAGCAAATTCGCCGCTGACTCTAGATTCCCTAATGCTTTTTCTTGATTGGCTTGTTCTCTGAGTTCGTTACGCTGAGCTTTGTTTGCGGCCATTGCTAACTGAAAGGCTTCGATAGCTTTTGCTGATTCGATTTTTAACCCTTCAAGCTCGGCCAATAATGTGTCTAGATTGTGCGACTGTTGCAGCTTTTCAATGTCGTCCGAGAGCTGCAATTGTCGAGCAAGGTTCGCACTGTTTTGAGATTGAAACTGTTTTGAATCGAAGGCTGGTGGAACAAAGTGAATGTTGTTTAACTGAGAGACCAAAGCCGGATCTAACTGCAAGCCTGAAAACGCAGAAAGGTAACCTAACCCTTGTGTGGTTGGATTCTGAACAAGAAGCACAGCGTAGAGATTACCTTGCGAGGTTTCATTCACACCACAGTCGACAAGTGATTGCTGAAGCTGCAGCATAGCGAATTCACACACAGGGTGCGGGGTATAGTAATACGGAAACGTAAAACGAGTCGGTAGCGCTAAATCGACATTCGTGTTTGCTAGGTGCAGAGGTGTGTATTGAGCGAGGTTTGTTGGCATTAAGATCAAACTCTATGGCTGTTCAGTTAGAGTTCGGTATTGTTGTCGAAATGAAGACAAATGAGAAGCCAAAGCAGAAGATAAATCGGCTTTGGCTTCATTTAGTTTCTTGTGTTTACTCTAGCAAGCACGTGTTTGAGTGAAACTCGATCAGTTCGAGTGTTCTAGCTCTACTTGCTCAGCTTTTTGGTAAGCAGGGTGGCTCTTTAAAAGTTCACCGTATTTAGCGATGTTAGGGTAAAGCGCAGTTGCACCAAAGTTACCCACGATTTCTACGATGAACGACATCATAAAATCTGCACCTGTTAGTGTGTCTGCAACCAAGTAGGTTTTGCCTTCAAGTGCATTATTCACGTAAGTGAGGATCTTTTGGTTTTCGTCGTCTGCATAACCGCCTAGGAAGTTAGTTTCGCAGCCGTCTTTCATCACAAAGATCTTAAGTAACATTGGCAAAATACCTGAACTCTCAGCGAAGTGTAACCACTGTGAATATTCCACGTAGTCTGCGGTGCCGCGTGTAGGTGCGAACTTACCCTGACCGTATTTGTCGATTAGGTATTCCGTGATAGCTCCAGATTCAGTGATCACGACGCCATCGTCTTCAATGACAGGAGATTTACCCAATGGGTGAATGAATTTAAGTTCTGGCGGTGCAAGAAAAGTGACACTGTCTCGTTGGTATGGTTTGATTTGGTAATCCACCCCAAGCTCTTCCAATAGCCAGATGATGCGCTTTGAGCGCGACTTATTCAGGTGATGTAAAGTAATCATGATTCTACCTAGTTAACGGGTTCAGTTTATTGAATTTATTTAGCTTCGTTCGTTTTGATAACAAGCTTACCGAAGTTCTGACCTTCCAATAGGCCCATGAATGCTTGTGGTGCATTATCTAGACCTTCAACAAGGTGCTCACGATAGTGCATCTTGCCTTGAGATAGCCATTCTGTCATTTGAACAGCAAACTCGTTGTAACGGTGCGCGTAGTCATCAAAGATGATGAAACCTTGCATCTTAATTCGTTTAACCAGCAACATACCCATTAAGCTAGACATGCGATCTGGGCCTTCAGGCAGTGAAGTCGCATTGTATTGAGAAATAAGACCACACACAGGAATACGAGCACCTGTGTTAAGTAGAGGCATTACTGCATCGAATACTTTGCCCCCAACGTTTTCAAAGTAAACATCGATGCCGTTGTCACACGCTTTAGCCAGTTGCTCTGCGAAGTCGTCAGCTTTGTGGTCAATACATTCATCAAAGCCAAGAACCTCTTTCGCGTATTGGCACTTCTCTTGACCGCCTGCAACGCCGATAACACGACAACCTTTTAGTTTGCCGATTTGTCCAACGGTTGCGCCTACAGCACCTGTTGCTGCTGCAACGACTAGCGTGTCGCCTTCTTTAGGTTGGCCGATATCAAGCAAGCCCATGTAAGCAGTAAAACCAGGCATACCCATGATGCCAAGCGCGTAAGAAGGGTGCGTTGGTTCTTTACCTAGTTTGATAAGGCCTTCACCGTTAGACACACCAAGATCTTGCCAACCTGTGTAAGCCAGTACCCACTCGCCAATTTCGTAATCAGCGTGGTTTGATTCTTCAACCTGACATACGGTTGCGCCTACCATCACTTCATCAATCGCAACGGGATCTGCGTAGGATTTAGCATCGCTCATACGACCACGCATGTATGGGTCTAGAGAAAGGTAAACTGAGCGAAGTAACATCTCGCCGTCTTTGATGCTTGGCGCAGCTATTGTCTCTAAACGGAAGTTGTCTTGAGTCGGTGCGCCAACTGGGCGAGAAGCCAATACGATTCGGCGATTGTCTTGTTGAGTCATTGGATGTCCTTAATTGTGTATTTTATACATTTAGAATTAGACCAGTCGTCTAGTCTTGTTGTCTAAAAATCCCGCCGTCATCAAATTGATAAGAGGGCGGGTGATTTTTTTAAGTTAAAGCCAATAAAGCGCGCTGCGTGTTATTAGCTTTCACCTTTTAAAATTCGTTCGGTAAGGCTCAAAGCTGACTGTAAGCTATGTGAGCTTTGGCTCAGCTTGCTCAATAAGCTGGCGCCTAACCACATTGAGTATAGGTTCTGAGCTGCTTCTTGGCTCTCTTCAACCTTTATGGAGCCATCTTCAATACCGCCGACAATGCACTGTTCGATGGTATTCGTCACTTTTTCTGCACCCTTTAATAGCGCTTGGCGCATAGGATCAGAAAGATCAGAAACTTCCGCGCTGAGTTTAACGACCAAGCATTTATGAGCATTGCAGGTGCCGTTTTCAATCTGTGACCATCGAGTGAAATAACTGACAATTCTCTGGTAATGGTTGCCTTCACCATGAACCAAAATAGTTTCAACTCTGCTGATGTAGGTCTCAAAATAGTGCTGGATCAGAGCCTCGCCAAATTGCTCTTTCGATTTAAAGTAGTGGTAAAACGACCCTTTCGGCACGTCCGCTTCTTTAAGCAATTGCGATAAGCCAACGCCGTTAAAGCCGTTGTTCACTATTAATTGGTAGCCAACATCTAAAACATGCAGGCGTGTGTCATTCGTTTTTTCGTTCATGGGCGGTACTATAAGTTAAATTAGACCAGTCGTCTAGTGGTCGGTTTTCGAGGGTATATTTGGTCGTTGTTACAGTAGCTAAATAGCTAAATAGCTCAATATCTAAAGAGGCTTCAAATGTTCAGATATAAAAAAGCCCCGACATAGCGCGTATGTTGGGGCTTAAATCAGTAACTTCGATTATTTGATAGATATGAGTTCTACATCAAAAATCAGAGTCGATGATGGTGGGATAGGGCCTGAACCGCCTTTACCGTAAGCTAGAGTGCTTGGAATAAATAGACGAACTTTTTGGCCTTCAACCATGTAAGTCAAACCTTCTTGCCAGCCTTTAATTACTTGCTTAAGAGCAAATGAGATTGGCTCGCCGCGCTCAAAAGAGCTGTCGAAAACAGTGCCGTCGATTAGCGTACCGTGGTAGTGAACCGTTACTTTGCTGTTCTTAGTTGGGTGCTCTGTGCCTGTACCTTCTTCAAGAACAAGGTATTGAAGACCGCTTTCAGTCGTAATCACGCCTTCTTTAGTGCCGTTTTCAATTAGAAATTGTTGGCCTTGTTCGAAGTTTTCTCCGCCAGACTTATGATTCGTCCAAGTACGGTAAATCATGAAACCCGCCAAAAGAAAGACAATGACCGGGATGACAAATTTAGACATAGTAAAACCTATTTATATTGAGTGCTGAATTTCGTAGTTAATACAAAATGTGTTAATCAGTTGACTAAAGCCGTGATTATGGTTGAGTCAAAAGGTAGTTGATCGTTTTTGCAATGCCAGCAACGTCTTGGTGACCTGCTGTTAGTACTTGGTATTTACCGTTGATGATAAAGGTTGGTACTGAGTTGATCTGACCTTTTACTGAGATCTCTTCTGCTTGCTTAACGTAGTCGAAAAGAGCGACTTGCTGTTCTTTATTCAGCTGGTATGGGCTAACCAAACCACGAGAAGTAAACGCTGTCTCTAGTGCTTGTTGACGCTGCTCAGGTGTTGCATCTGCACCCATTTGAACGGCACCAAATAGGTCGTCCATGAATGCGTGGTCAGGCGTCGCATCAAGCTGCATCACTGCTGTGTAGTAGATCATTGCGCTGATTTGAGCGCTTTCGTTGAACGTCACGTGCATCTTGCCAATAGTTTGGTCTGTTAGAGATTCAATCTCTGGAATGGCACTTTCCATTTGACGGCAGTGACCACAGTTAAGAGAGAAGATTTCAGTGATCGGAGACAAGTTAAATTCTGTTAGAGCAGTAGGAAGCGCTTCGTATTGAACGCCTTTTTGTGGCTCGTCTGTTTCACTACAACCCGCGATAATGAGTACGGCAGCGAGTGCTGTGATGAATTTAGTAAATGGTTTAAACATAATGTTTGCTCTAGCGTTGAGAAGTCGTGAGATTCTAACTATTTAGTACGAATTGGAAAACAATTATAAGGTAAATAAATGCAAACAGTTCGAACTAGCGGCTGAAGACAAGCTAGTAGACGGTTAACTGTGATCAACAGCACTTTTTTGGGTTCTGCTTTCTTTTCGTCTAAAGTTTTTCCCTCGGTGCCGATATAGACATTAGTGAATGGTTTATCTGCATGAGTGGTTGGTGAAGTAATGAGATATTTAGCGATAATGTTAAGCATAGCTTTGGCTGGGTGTGAAGCCACGTCACCAACTGACTTACTTGGCGGTGACATGCTAGAGACTGCACCACAAACCGATTACGACTTGATGCATCCTGAATGGGGTGTGGTTCAAACGACTCATGTAGCAAGCAATCGTGGGTACTCTATCCAGAGTAGCACTCATCAACACAGAACCATCACGACCAACTACGGACGTGGCGTTTCGACTAACGACCCACTGGAAGTCTTTTTAAGACAAAACCGCATCGATTTTGAAGTGTTGCCGGGTAACCATGTGATGGTAAAGCTTGAGCAGCACGTGAACTTTAAAACAGGTTCAGCATTCCCTGAGCCAGCGTATAATCAATGGCTAGATACGCTAGGCAGCTACCTTGCTCAACGCCAAGATATTGATGTGGTGATTGAAGGGCACACCGATAACACGGGCACAGATCGAATCAATGATCCGCTTTCAGAGCAGCGAGCAAAAGAAGTGAAGGCTCGATTAGAGAGTAACTACGTATCAAGTCGTTCCATCTATACTCGTGGCTTCGGTGAGTATGTTCCAGCTTGTACGAACGCTTCTGCGCAAGGCAAGGCGTGTAACCGCCGTGTTGAATTGATGCTGATTGTCACGAAGTAGTCGTTTGAACTTTCGCGCCCAATTTGAAGCGATTAACGCCAAATAACAGACATAAAAAATCCCTCACATTCGAGGGATTTTTTGTATCTGACTTTTGTTGCTTTATTGCTTATGCAAACTGCTTTTCTAAGTAAGTCACGATATCTGAAGATTCGTACATCCACTCAGTTTTACCGTCTTTTTCGATACGTAGACAAGGCACTTTCACACGACCGCCGCCAGCTTCAAGCTCAGCACGGTGTTGCTCGTTGTTTTTTGCATCACGAAGTTCAAATTGAACCGACTGACGTTTCATCGCGCGGCGCACCTTCACACAAAATGGGCACGCTTCGAATTGGTATAACGTGTGCGTTTTTGCTTGCTCATTTACTTTGCTTTGTTCTTCTTGAGAACGCTTCACACCACGTGGGCTGAAAACAAAATTCAATAACAAGATGACACGACCTAAGAACCAACGGATAAACTTCATAACTCTCTCTACATATTTAAAATTAGCGTTACAATTTGCAGCATTATATACACAAGTTTTGTCAGATGCTCGCAACAAACCGCTAATATCTATTTTGTCCGTTCGATCGTATGAGACTTAGCCACATTTAGCCCTAAACGCTTAGACAGTCGAGTCAGATTTGCTCGGTCTGTTTTCAGAACTCGCCCTGCTTGTGCCCAGTTAAAGTTGGCATCTTCCAACACCTCAGTAATGATACTGCGTTGAAAATCGTCCGTTGCACCACGTAGCCCTGCAGAAAGGTCGATCGTTGGTGTCGATAATGGTGTGTTTTTCACCTGAGTCGTCGCAATTGGCTGATCTTGGTCTAGAGGACCACAATCTTCCTTGGTGATTGTCACCAGGTTTTTATTGGTGCTGCGCGCTAACGCTTTCAATGCGGAACGACTGATCACATGCTCAAGTTCACGCACGTTACCCGGCCAACCATAACGGTTTAGGAAAGAAAGAACGTCGGAGCGGAACTTAACTTGGTTGATACCAAGCTTACGACGCGCTTGTTCTAAGAAGAAACCCGCTAATAGGCTGATGTCGTCACCACGATCTTTCAGTGCTGGCACCGCGATAGGATACACACTCAATCGGTGGTACAAATCGGCTCTGAATCGACCGTCTTCAACTTCTTGTTTTAGATCTCGGTTTGTCGCTGCCAATACTCGCACATCAATGGTTTGAATGTTGTCTTGGCCAACCGGTTGGATTTCGTTGTTTTGCAGCGCACGTAGGAGCTTACTTTGAGCGGCCAAAGGCAATTCACCAATCTCATCAAGGAACAGTGTGCCACCATCGGCTAAAGCAAATTTACCTAAGCGGTTTTTGTCTGCGCCAGTGAACGCGCCACGAACGTGACCAAACAGTTCACTCTCTACTAAGTTTTCAGAAATTGCAGCACAGTTTACGTAGACGAGTGGGTTACGTTTACGTTGAGATTGGTGGTGCAGGGTGCGAGCCACAAGCTCTTTACCAACCCCGGTGTCACCATGAATCAAGATATTAAACTCAGATGGAGCTACAACAGCGATGTCGTTCTTAAGCGCGACCATGGTGTCACTGTTACCAATCAACTCACCGCCGTCACGTTCCCACGCTTCTACGTTCAATTCTTCGAGTAATTGCTTTGACTGTTTTGCTTGATGCTCAAGTTGCGAGAAGGTCAGTGCCATCTGCATGGTTGAGGCTGCAATAGCTGCCAGTACTTCAAGGTTACGCGCCGGAATATTCGCGAAGACATCAGGTTTCAAGCTGTCTAGAGTCAGAATACCTAAGAGCTTATCGCCAAATAGCAAAGGCAAGCCCATACAAGCATGCATTGGTAAATCGCCATCATGGTCAATAAGCAAACCATCGAAAGGATCGGGTAAGGAGCTGTCAGCATCGAAACGAACAGGAGAGCGAGACGCGCAGATCTCTTCAAACCGTGGGTGTTCTGAAATGATAAAGCGACGACCGAACGTATCTCGGCTGAGCCCTTGCATTGCGATAGGTACTAGCGTGTCGCCTTGAAGGCTTAAAAGCGCGACACAATCACACGTTATGGTTTTGCGAATGGCATCGATCAGGCGATTGAAACGATCTTGATCGTTGACACCACTTGCGAGGCCAATGGTCATTTCCATGAGGGTAGATGCGGAGATATCTTGCATAAAAAACTCTAACTGTGTGTGTTTATCTACATAATAGAGTCTTATTGACTTAAAAAAAAGGTCTTTTTGACATTTTTATAAGATGAGTTTTGAGAAGAAAACCAGTAATGACGGGGATTGATAAAGTTGGCACTGATTGTGCAGAAGATACAGAGAAGCCCAATTATAGCGCTGATTAAACAGACTATTCTTGATCTCAATCAATCAGGTTGCATTAATCAGGTTTCGCGATTTTTTGAAATGAAAACGAGTCAAAATAACTCAGTTTCTAAAAATAACTAAGGTTTCAGAAAATCGATAAGTCATTCTTAATTTTTAGTAGTCAAAATGACATATAGGTCATAAGGCTCAGTGTTCGGAGTAAATTTATGCTTAACAATGCACATATCGAAATCATCAAATCTACTATTCCTCTACTTGAGAGCGCAGGCCCAGCTTTAACTCAGCATTTTTATCAACGTATGTTCACGCATAACCCTGAGTTGAAAGATATCTTCAATATGACTCACCAAAGAACAGGTCGCCAAGGCGTAGCACTGTTTGAAGCTATCGCGGCATATGCAAAGAACATTGAAAATCTAGCAGCGTTAACAACTGCCGTTGAACGTATTGCTCAGAAACACACAAGCTTTAACATTCAACCAGAGCACTACCAAATTGTTGGTTTGCACCTGATTGAGACATTACGTGAACTAGCTGCTGACGCCTTTACTCCAGAAGTGGAAGAAGCATGGACAGCCGCTTACCTATTCTTGGCGCAAGTATTCATCGATCGTGAAGCTGAACTTTACCTACAGCGTAAGCAAGCTGTTGGTGGTTGGGAAGCAGCGCGTGCGTTTGTGATTGCAGACAAAATCGAAGAGTCAGCGCTAGTAACAAGCTTTATCCTTCAGCCAAAAGACGGCGGTGAAGTTCTGGATTACACACCAGGTCAATACATCGGTATCGAAGTGAAACCAGAAGGCTCTCAATACAGCGAGATTCGTCAATACTCACTGTCTGATAAGCCAAACGGCAAGCAATACCGTATTTCTGTTAAACGTGAAGGACAAGGCCAAGAGACACAAGGCGTTGTATCTAACCACCTACACGATACGGTTGCTGTTGGTGATGAGGTTAGCCTATACGCACCAGCGGGTGACTTCATGTATCAAGAGCGCAGCAAGCCAGTAACACTTATCTCTGCAGGTGTTGGTGTAACGCCAATGCAGTCTATGCTTGAGTTCCTAAACACGGTAGATAAAAACGAGCCAGTACTTTACCTTCACGCTTGTGAGAACGTAGGCCAACACTCTTTCACGACTCGTGTTAAAGATATTGTTGCCGACAAAGGTTGGGAAGCGAAAACGTGGTACATGAACAAAGACGAATCTGCATGTGAAAACACGCATCAAGGCCAAATGGATCTAGCGTCTATCTCTGATACTAAAGGCTTTGAAGAGAGCGATTTCTACATATGTGGTCCTGTTGGTTTCATGAAGAACATCGTGGAACAACTAGACGCACTCAAAGTTGATCGTTCACGCGTTCACTACGAAGTATTCGGCCCTCACGCTAACTTCTAAGAGCTCAAGGTAGTTGTGTTAACACTCGCCTGATCTATTTAAAACCTTGCCTATTCAAAGGCCTCACAGTGTGAGGCCTTTTTGGGTTTGGTTGGTTTTGTCTGACATCATCGACTACTGCAAAACACGATGGTTCAGCTAAGATCTTTTCGCTTCTATCTAAGAACGTTTCACCTTCTTAGACATGTAGTCGGAATCAAAAAATTCAGGCCAGTACATTTTCACGTAACCACCTGCGACCCAAATTACTAGGATGGTGGCGATGGTTAGCTCAAAGAATCCGAACTTGTGCAGCCAGTACCATTGTGGGTATTCCGCGCCGAAAAATGTGGTTAGACGATGCATGGCAATAGCGCTGATAACGGATGGGAAGGTGACGGCAGCAATTGAAGGTTGGAACTTCAAACGCATTAGGCGGATGTAACACAAGTAAATTAACAGAGTCATGGTGATGGCAATGCCCGACAATGCACCTGTTAGAATTGGGTCTGGGTTGTCGAAGTTAACCAAGTAAGCGGCTAAAGATAAGTTAACCGGAGCTGCCATGATAGCGAGTGTTGGTCTTGCTCGGCGAGGAAGATTGCCTTCGAACACCAAGCGGTACAACACCACTGGCAACATAAGGAAATAGATACCAATACAAGTGACAGCAAGTGTTTCTGAAAATACAGTGTGCCCGAACTGTGTGCCTGCTAAGGAGCTGCTGATCAAACCGACCGGATACAGAAACCAACTCGGTACAATGTTCGACATTTTGAAGTTGATGATCTGAAAACTAAAGAACAACACCATCATGGTAAAGTGCAGCAATAGCGCGCAGAACCAAACTGGATAGGCGATAGCTGGCGATATCTCGGCTAAATAGTCGCACAGAATCAATAAAGCCATGCTCATTGGTGCCATCAAGCTTCCACTTAACGGGTGGCGAATGTCATTAAGGAAGGTATTAAAGCTCGTTAAATAGCGCAGTAAAACAGGCAGCAATAATAGCGCGCCGAATGCAGCGAGGTAGGGACGAATTATCTCACCAATGCCCGGGATATATAACGCCCAAGCTTGTCCTAACCCAATAACGCCAAGTGCTAAAGACGCCTGAGATGGCGGCACATTTTTTACTTGGGTTAATCTTCTCCAGTTCAACGACTTACTCCGACTTAGTTAATTAAAGACTTTTAGAATATTTGCTTTAGTTAGAGTGTGTAGGCCTTTCATCAATAGATTTTGAGGGCACTCAACTAATTTTGAGTGGATGATACCAAGTTTAACGTTTGCTTTTTTGATTTTGATACGGAATCGGGAGATTAAGCACGTTGAATGTGTGCTTTTGTTTCATGAGTCATTTGTAATTAACATACTTCCTCTTGCTGAGGGAGGTCTTGTTGTCTTAGCTTCTCGTTTTTCAGCGTACGGTTAAGCAGCTGACTGTAAATTGGCTGCCCACCTAACATTTGAGCAATGATTACCGCACCTAAGCAGGTGATGATCAACGGCAGGATCAGGTAATAGTTATTGGTCATTTCAATAACCAACAGTATGCCAGTGATAGGCGCTCGAACAGTGGCAGCAAATAAGGCGCCCATGCCAGCAATGGCAAACATACCCGGTTCAATATTCAGTTCAGGAAAAAATGCCGCTGCGATAAGCCCGAACGCATAACCAAAGAGTGTTCCTAGCGCAAGCATTGGTGCAAAGATACCGCCTGGCGCACCAGAGCCGAAACAAAGCAGGGTAGTGAGGACTCGGCCTAAGAAAATCAGCAACAACACATTGGCGCTGTAGCTGCCATTAGTGATGTTAGGGATGATACCAATACCACCACCAGTTAATTCAGGTATATAGAGCAGCAACAAGCCAAAGCAACCGCCAAGTAGGGTGCCTGTCATCAAGTAGCGTTTACGGTCATTCTTGTGGATCGCCACAAACAGGTCTTGGGAAAGCGTTATCAGCTTATTGAAAATTACACCAAACAGGCCAAACAACACACCTAACAACAAGAACAACCAAAGTGCATCCAGTTCTGGCGGTTGGTATTGAGGCATTGTGATAACGGCAGATTGGCCATTGATAGAACGAAACACAATGTTGGCTGAAACCGCTGAGATGATGACGGCTTTGATTGATATGAGTGAGTAGCGAAACTGCGGTCTCATCTCCTCAACCACAAACATGATACCAGCCAGTGGTGCATTGAATGCGGCGGCTAAACCACCTGCGGCACCCGAAGCTAATAGTGAATGACGAGTGTCGTCATCTTTGACTCGAAAGATATCAGTGACCATACGACCGATACTGCCGCCCATTTGAACAGTTGGCCCTTCGCGGCCTAAAACCATACCAGAGCCTAACGCGCCCATGCCGCCAAAGAATTTTACGGGTAATACTCTCCACCATCGAACAGGGCGCATGCCGTCCATTGCACCTTCGATTTCAGGGATACCTGAACCGGCAGCTTCTGGAGCAAAACGGTGAACGAGAAAATAACCAATAAAGGCGAATGCCGCACTAATAAGGAAAGCAGCAAGCCACAGTGGTAAATGGCTACCGATTTCATCTTTCAGCCAATCGGTACGAGTTTCTGTGATGAAATGAACCGCAACTTCGAAATAGGTACCCACTACACCAGCAAGTACACCCACAATACAAGAAAGGAAGAGAACCGAAGCTGGGGTCTTATCTCTTGAGAGAAATTGATTAATAGCATCCCTTGGCATCTTGGCTAGTAAGGACTGCTTAATTTTCTCTCTTCTGGTCATAAAGATAAGTTTCCTGAATGAGTTAAGGCGGGGTTGCATTAAATTATACGCTTCCTCTGCATATCCTATAGCAGCAAAGATGAAAAGTTGAATTTCATTTATGGAATGTACGTGTTACATAAATGGAATCTATGGGCAATTGTGGAATCGCCGTCACAATTTTGATCGATTCTCTGGTGGTGGCTTGAATATCCCCAAAAATGAACCATAGTTAAATTGTAAAGCAACATAACGAACCGCAAGGAGAAGTGAGGTTTTACACACAATTTGGATGGATTCAGAAACAAAGTTTTAGTTCCTCGTTAAATGTTCAGGTCGATATTTAAGGCTTCCTGATTCGCGAACTCACGATTGAGTAACGAGGGTGAGGCGTACTGAGTAAGTACGCCTTTAGTTCGTCTGGAGCATTCATTTCCTCATTCCGCTTCTACTGCTTTATCTCTTCTGATTATTTTCGCGCCAACCTCTATTAACGAATCTCAGTGTAAACAATCGATTGGGGTCAACTTTTTGGTGATTGAGTATATACTCCCTTAAAAAGGAGAACTGATATGACTAAAAAAGTTCCTACAAACATCATTACGGGTTTCTTGGGTGTTGGTAAAACGACAGCCATCTTAAACCTGCTAAAAAATAAACCTGAGAATGAAAACTGGGCTGTTCTGGTTAATGAGTTCGGGGAAATCGGTATTGACGGTGCATTAATGACAGATCAAGGCGCTTTGATTAAAGAAGTGCCGGGTGGATGCATGTGCTGTACTGCGGGCGTGCCTATGTCAGTGGGTATTAATGCCTTACTTCGCCAAAAGCTAGACCGTTTATTGATTGAGCCGACAGGGCTTGGTCACCCTAAACAGGTTATAGCGACACTGACTTCCGATCAGTACACACCATATGTCGATTTAAAAGCGACGCTTGGTTTGGTTGACCCACGAAATCTGTCTAATGAAAAGTACACCTCGAATCAGAATTTTAATGATCAACTAAATAGTGCAGATGTGATTCTTGGTACTAAGGTTGACCTTGTTCATTCTGAAGACATCGATGTGTTCAATGATTGGGTGACGGATCAAACGCCAGCAAAAGTCTTCCATAAGCTAATTCACGATGGTGAAGTGCCATTGGAAGTGTTAGACATTGAAAGAGTATACGGCAGTGCTTCATCTCATATTGAAGCGCATCATCACGATCACGCTGAACAAGAGCCTCAATTCCAACTTCCTCCTGGTGAAGCTTTCATCCGTAAAGAGAATAAAGGACAGGGCTATTTCAGTTGTGGTTGGTTGTTTGGCGCAGAGCATAAGTTCGACTTCGATGCGCTATTCTCTATGTTGTCAGATCTAACGGCCGAGCGTGTAAAAGCTGTCGTGAACACCGACCAAGGTTGCTACGCATTCAATGTGGCGAATCAAGTCGTGTCTGTGAACGAAATTACGCTTGATGGCTTTGAATCTCGACTGGAAGTGATCGACTCGCAGCTCATGCCATGGGGCGATCTCGAGCAGATTCTACTCAAGCTGTGTGGCATCAAATAGCCCTGTTTTTGCTGTTTGAACCAAGGATCTTGGTGTTTACCTCGTTGAAGGCGGGATAAACACCAGATTAAATGAGAAAGTTTGCGTTATATCACGATAAATGTGAGATAAATCACTCTAATTACTTTATAGTGCTCGGCTGAAATAAGAATGTAGGCTGTCTGCTTAAGGAACCCGTAACAATGTCATTTTCCTCTCAAGGTTTTGCTCCTGAATTAGTCAAAGCGTTGACTGAGTGTGGTTATGAAAAACTCACTCCAATTCAACAAAAAGCGCTTCCAATGGCTCGTAAAGGCCATGATATTTTTGCTACTGCTCAAACCGGTACGGGTAAAACAGCGGCATTTTCATTGCCTGTTATCCAACACCTTTTGAACAGCGGTAAAAAGGCGTCTAGAGGAACGGCTCGCGGCCTTATTCTTGCTCCAACTCGTGAGCTTGCTGCGCAGATCGCTCAAAACATTAAAGACTACGTTAAATACACAGATCTAAGTGTTTCTGCGGTTTACGGTGGTAACAAGATGTCTTCACAAGTTCGTCAACTAGAACTGGGTGTGGATATTTTGGTTGCAACACCTGGCCGTTTAGAAGAGCACTTAGAAGCGGGTAACGTGTCTATTGCTAACCTAGAATTTCTAGTATTTGATGAAGCTGACCGTATCCTTGATATGGGCTTTATCAATGCCGTTCGTAAGATCATGTTGGATGTAGAAACATCACCGCAAATCATGATGTTCTCTGCAACGACTTCTACTCAGTTAAACCAACTGTCTGTTGATATTCTGCGTAAACCAAAACGTATTAGTGTTGAGCGCGAAAACTCAACGGCTGCTACTGTCGGCCACGTGGTTTACCCAGTGGATCAAGAGCGTAAAACAGAACTGCTTTCTGAGCTGATTGGTCGTAAAAACTGGCGCCAAGTGCTTGTTTTTGTTAACTACAAAGAAACAGCGAACGATGTAGTTAAAGAGCTTAAGCTAGACGGCATTAAAGCAGTATTGTGTCACGGTGATAAAGCGCAAAGTGCTCGTCGTCGTGCTCTAGACGATTTTAAAGAAGGTAAAGCGCGTGTAATGGTAGCAACCGACGTTGCGGCTCGTGGTCTTGATATCGAAGACTTACCACACGTAATTAACTACGACATGCCTTTCCTAGCGGAAGACTATGTTCACCGTATTGGCCGTACAGGTCGTGCAGGTAAGCAAGGTCACGCTGTCTCTTTCGTTAACCGCGAAGAAGAGCTGACTGTCGTTCAAGTTGAAAAACTGATTCAACAGCGCATTCGTCGTGTTGAACAACCGGGTTATGAACCGAAGAAACGTGATGCTTACATCGAGAAGCTGAACACTAAATCGGCTTACAAAAACCGCCAAGGTCGTAAGAACAACGCGAACGAAGAGACGCAAGATCAAGCAAGCGCTGAACGTCGTTTGACTATGATGAAGCGAATTAAAAACCGTCGTAAGTAAAATTACGGTTGGTAATGAAAAAGAGCCACTGTTATGTGGCTCTTTTTGTTTGTATTGATCGCAATATTGTTTATTGTCATTACTGCTTCGTTTCAACCTCGCTTCATTTCAAGCCCGATCAAGAAACAAGAACTAATAAATAAAAACAAGTCGATAAGGTAATAATATGGATAGCGCACTACTTTGGGCTTTTATTCCCACGTTTTTCTTCGTGTCAATCACGCCCGGTATGTGTATGACTTTGGCGTTGACACTTGGAATGAGTGTTGGATACAAGCGTACATTATGGATGATGATCGGTGAACTGGCTGGTGTCGCTGTGGTTTCTATTGCCGCGGTATTGGGTATCGCTTCGATCATGTTGAATTACCCATGGCTATTTACGGGCTTTAAATTTGTTGGTGCGGGTTACCTGTTTTATTTAGGCGTTCAGATGTGGCGTTCGAGAGGCAAACTGGCGATCAGTACTGACAACCAAACAACAAAAGTCAGCAATGATTGGGACTTGGTGGTTCAAGGTTTTGTCACTGCAATTGCGAACCCAAAAGGCTGGGCGTTTATGATTTCTTTGCTGCCTCCTTTTATTAACAGCAATAAAGACTTAGCACCGCAGTTGTTCATTCTCGTGTCAATCATTCTGGTTTCTGAGTTTGTTTGCATGACCTTATACGCGACAGGCGGAAAGAGCTTAAAGCATATGCTGGGCAAAGCCGACAATGTTAAGTTGATGAACCGCATTGCAGGTACGTTGATGATGGGCGTTGGTGTTTGGTTGTTCGTGAGCTAATTCTGGTTAGCCTGCAACGAGCAGAGATCCCCGACTCAGTCGTTCCTCCTTCTCGAGGGTGACGCGTACGTGGGATGATGACGACTTAGGATTACGGTGAGTTTTGAAAATTCGGATTCTTACTTAAACCGAAGAATGCATAGAATATAAAAAGAGCGATAGGGCATTTGGCCTTATCGCTCTTTTTGATTTTACTTAGCTAGCGAACAGAGACTAGATAACAGAAATGTTTCTGATCTTAGCCTGCATTGTATATTTAAACCGCGATTTCACCGCCGTCTTCTCGACGAATCACAACCGTAGATGCTCTTGGGCGGACTTTGCCTTGAGTTTGTGCGGTTGCATCTTCAGACGATGGCCAGTTTGCCGGGTGTTGAATGTTCACAAACAGTGACTTGAAATCTGGGCTGATGGTAAAGCCTGTTACTTCACATCCGTTTGGTCCCACAAAGAAACGCTTTAGCTGCGCTTGATTGTTTGCATCAATTACCGCGCTGTTGCCTTGGTCATCCGTTAATTGAGATGGAACCACTGCCAGCATTTGGTCATTGGTGTAGCCAGTGACTTCGTCTGCGCCATTATCTGTCTGAATCCATAAAATACCACGAGCATCAAACGCTAAGCCGTCAGGACTCGCGAACTGGTTCATGTCTGTTAGACCAGAGTGGTTAATAGACTTGTCTTCCACTGCTGGTGAACCAAATACGAAGATATCCCAATCGAACTCGCCTGCCGTTTTGCCTTCATCCCAACGGATAACATGACCGAACTTGTTGTCTACGCGAGGGTTTGCAGAGTTCGCTTCTTTACGCTTGTTGTTATTAGTCAGCGTTAGGTAAGCCGTACCTGTCATTGGGTCAACAGAGCACCATTCAGGGCGATCCATTGGCGTTGCACCAACAAGGTCGGCAGCGCCTGCTGTATTGATGATAAGCGCTGCTTGAGAGTCAAATGAATCACCTAGCTTACCGCCGTTTGTAGTCTTGCTGCCCAACGTTAGTGGTAGCCAAGTACCTGAACCATCATCGTTGAACTTAGCCACATACAGTGTGCCTTTGTCCATGTACTTATCACCTGCACTTAGGCGATTGCTCGGTTCTGCGTCACGCGGGTCCCAATTTGCTTCAGAAACGAATTTGTAAAGGTATTCAAAGCGAGAATCGTGACCAGAGTAGAATACGATTGGCTCGCCTTCGGTCAACTTACCAAACGTACAGCCTTCGTGACGGAAACAACCCAGTGCAGAACGTTTCTTAGCGCGAGAGTTTGCTGTGTATGGGTCGATTTCAACAATGTAGCCGTGACCGTGTGCTTCGTTACGGTAATCGTCCATTGCTGACTCACCTGTTGGTGTTACGTCAAAGCGAGCAAATTCGTCTAGGCGTTCTTGTTTGTCACCAGAAAGCGTGTCCCAACCGTAACGTGTTTTGTCGGTAGCGATACCAATACGTTCTTGCGCTGGTGTTGTCTCGCCTTTGTTAACGAAATAACCCGGCCAGTTTTCTTCACACGTTAGGTAAGTGCCCCATGGTGTGTAGCCATTACCACAGTTGTTCAACGTGCCACGAGCTTGGCTGCCTTCTTGTGAGAACTTGGTTTTGGTAAATTCACTGTGTGCAACAGGACCAGACAGATCCATTACGGTCGCGCCTGTGTAGCGGCGGTTCAGAGGATCGTTATCGACCATCACCCATTGGTTGCCTTCAAGTTTTACACGAACCACACTCACGCCGTGTGCGTTGATCTCTTTACGTACTTCATCAAGGCTAGGGCGGTTGCCTTCATCGTATGTAGGACCATTAGCGTGCAGTGCTTTTTGGTCGATGTATTCGTGATTAATCACCAACAAACCGTCGTTGCTGTTGCCATTAAGCGGGAAGAAGTGCATGCCGTCGTGGTGCATGCCCAGTGAGTTTGCTTGATCTTGTGCGTTGTTGGTTCCATCTTTTAACCAAGCATTGCCTTGCTTGTTAAGTGGAGTACCCCAAGGAACCAATACTTGTGCTGTATAGCCTTTTGGCACAACGACACTGTCTGTCAGTGAGCCTTTAACCGATTCGAATGCAAGTGTAGCAGTGCTTTTTTGCGGTGCGCTAGATGATGCTGTCGCCGCGTGCGCTGTGCTGTGGCCTGCTAAACCAAAAGCACCAAACGCCGTCATTGCACTGATGCCTAAACCGCCTTTGAGAACATTTCTTCTTGAAAGGTTCGCATCTAAAACTTCTTCGAAGGGTTTGTTTTTGCTCTTATTAAAACGAGTGCTATCAAATGTTTCCTTGCTCATCTTTACTGCTTCCTATTGGCTGATTTTATTATTCGTTATTCATGACTTACCCACCTACTAACTAATTGGTTAATAAGTTGGGTCAATGTGTGACTAATCGTGAAGCAGTTAAGTGACAGATTTTTATAGATTTGATTAAGGTTTTGTTTCTGTAGCACGATTTTTGCCATTAACACCCTTGTGTAATACAAAACTCTTGGGGATTGATGTGGAACTGTGTATAAATGCTTTATCAAACGAAAAGAGAGGCAGTTATGAAATTAGATAAAATCGAAAACAAAAATCGTCGCCTACGCAAAAAGCTATACCTAGGTGAATTCGCGATTCTGGGTTTTGAAGTAAGCTGCAAGACATCGATTACTGATTTTGATCAATACGATGTGTTCATTGATGAGTTCATTGATTTCATCGACAGCATCGGTCTGTGCTTTGGTGGCGGCGGCCTTGAGCTGTTTGAAGGTTTCTTATGCTCAATTGAGCGCTACCGTTCAGTAACAGAAGCAGAACAACTGCAAGTTGCTCAATGGCTTGAAGCTCGTGCTGAAGTAAGCAAAGTGGAAGTTAGCGAACTGATTGACGCAAACTACGCGTTCTAATTTGATGTTGTGTTGTTAGCTCGATTGAAAGGCCAAATACGGCTTAGGAAAGAGTAACAACAGTACGCTAGAATAAAGGCCGAATCGTTAAATCGATTCGGCCTTTTTGCGTTTTATTCGTTCCATTTCTATTCTTTATCTTCTTTTCTATCCCTTCTGACGTAAATGATAAATTGATATTTTTCGATTAAATATTAGTACTTTATCGCTATTTTTATTTGCAGTAATAAGTTTGGATAAACTTGTGAGAGTTTTATGAGAATTCAATGAAGTTGCTGATAGATTTGATCGTCATTCTTAGAGTCAACAACACCACAGTTCGTTCTGGCAAAGGTAACGGTATATCGCTGTTATTCGTTTTGTTGGCAACGATAGGACTCGATAAAGGATGGAATCAAAATGAATAAACGTACTCAAATCAGCTTAGTGATCAGCTCGGCTATGTTGGCCTTCGGAGCGGCTCAAGTTCAGGCTGCTGAGCTTGAAGTCACTGTCACTAATGCAACGAAAGGGATCTACTTTACGCCTATCTTAGCGGCGGCTCATGACTCAAGCTTGTTCATGTTTAGAACGGGTGAAACGGCTTCTTCGGAACTAGAGTCCATGGCCGAAGGTGGCGATATTTCAGGTTTATCTGGTGTCATTGCCAACGCGGGAGGCGTGGTGGTTGAGAACCCAGCGGCCGGCATCCTCAATCCAGGCGTCGCAACTACGTTTGATATCAGTACTGGTGATTTAGAGTACCTATCATTGGGTGCAATGTTGCTGCCGACAAACGACGGCTTTGTTGGTCTAGATAGCTGGAAGATCCCAACTCAAGCGGGCACCTACAAAGCGACTCTAAATGGTTATGACGCAGGCACAGAAGCGAATGATGAGCTGGCGGGCAGTATGCCGAACCCTCCATTCATTACCTTTGGCGTTGGTGGCACAGGTGTAGAAACGGCAGTATCAAACGCTAAGGTTCATATTCATCCAGGTAACATTGGTGATGGTGATGCGGCGGGCGGCATCAGTGACCTCGATAGCAGTAGCCATCGATGGTTAAACCCTGTTGCAACTATCACCATTGTTGTGAAGTAAGGGGGATGTATGAAAGCTAGAATTCTATTTATCGCTGCATCAGTAGCTGTGTTAGCGGGTTGTCCGGACGATGACGACGATTACTATCGCTATGATGTGAGTGTTACTAACCTCACCCACAATCAACCAATGTCACCACTCGCGGTGTTGACTCACAATACGAATTTTGATCTGTTTGAAGTTGGGCAAAGTGCCTCTGTCGATCTGGAATACTTGGCGGAAGGGGGTAGTAATGCACAATTGCTTGCGCTCAGTGACAGTGACGCCAATGTTTATCAAGGCATCTCAGGCAATGGACTGATTCTTTCAGGTGAGCAAGACACGGTGTCGATTCGTGTCGACCCAAATCAAGAAGGGTATATCTCAGTTGCTTCCATGTTGGTGAACACCAATGATGCGTTTGTCGGCGAATCCGGATTATCGCTCAAGTCATTAGCGGTGGGTGATACCTTTACCATGAACATGAATGTTTGGGATTCGGGAACTGAGCTGAACGATGAGCTTGCTGCAACCATTCCGGGACCAGCAGGCGGTGGTGAAGGTTTTAATACCACACGAGACGACACCGATATAGTGAGTTTTCACTCTGGCGTAATCAGCCAAGATGATGGCCTTACGACTTCTACTTTAAGTGCAAATCATCGTTTCCTTAACCCCGGTGCAAGAATCACCATTACTCGAACTCAGTAACAGGTTGAAAGCACGATGAAAGAATTCCTGCTCTGTTCCGGTCAATTGAAAGGTGGGCGGACTCAGAATAGAGCAGGGATCATGAATAGTGCTGCGGTAAATTTGATGGCAAACATATTGTTAGTCGAAGACGATGACGACTTGGCTGAGCTGGTGCAGATGCATCTCAAGTTCCAAGGACATGATGTTGTAAGGACCAACTTAATTGAAATGGCTCAAGCGCTATATCAGGGAAGCCAGTTTGATTTGATCGTGCTTGATCGAGGCTTACCTGACGGCGATGGTCTCGATTTTTGTCGATTGTTACGCCAGCAAGAAGACTGGACGCCTGTGCTAATGCTTACAGCAAGAGACACTGAGCTAGATAAGGTGTCGGGCTTAGAAGCTGGGGTTGATGACTATATTACCAAGCCTTTCAGCGTGCTCGAGTTTCAAGCTCGCGTGAGGAACGTATTGCGTCGCTTAAGTCACTCTGAAGCAACAGTGAAAGATTTGCAATCAATCGAATCTATAATGAGTTTTGGCGGGCTTACCATCCAACCTGAGCGTCATCAGGTTTCATTGAATAATCAAGATGTCCCACTGACAGCAACCGAGTTTACGTTACTTCACTTTTTAGCCACCCGACCGGGGCGCGTCTATAGCAAAGATGAGCTACTCAATCACGTTTGGAATACCGATCATTCTGGTTATCACCACACGGTGTGTAGCACGGTTAACCGCTTGAGAACAAAGTTGGCCATGCCGAATAGCGACGATGACTTCATCAAAACCGTTTGGGGTGTGGGCTATAAGTTCGAATCGAAAGTTTAGGCCTATGTGTCGCGTCCTAAGCTTAAGAGCCATCGAGGAAAGAACATGAGTTTCAAATCGCGTTTAGTGTTGTTTACCAGTTTGTGGTTTCTGCTCGTGAGTGTGGTGATTGCCTACACGTATCATTGGCAAAAAGAGACCATAGAACAAAGAACTAAGCAGAGCTTACACAAAGAGCTCGCGGTTCATATGCGCGATGATAACCCTCTGATGATAGGGACTGACTACAACCCCAAAGCCCTTAAATCCATATTTCATACCTTGATGTTGATTGGTCCCGATTTCGACATTTATTTTCTCGACAGCCAAGGAAATATCACGACGCACGCTGCGCCAGAAGGCACTGTGTTGGCAAGCCAGATAGACTTAGCACCCATTAGACAATTTTTAAATGACGAGCCTTATCCGATTCTTGGCGAAGACCCTATCAATCCTGATTCTCGTAAGGTGTTTTCCGTTGCTGCGATTGAAGAGTTGGGTTCAACAGTTGGGTATCTGTATGTGTTGATTGGCAGTAATCGCCATACCGTGATTGCTAATTCGCAAGTCGACACACCTTATATGGCGCTAGCAGGACTTATGCTGATCTCTATCTTAGGTTTTGCGATTGGGGCTTACCTGCTCGTGAAGCGCAGCCTCTTAAACCCTATCGAAGAAGTTACAAACAAGCTGCAACAACAAGCAGAGCAAGATTTTCGATTGGACCCGAACTTCATTCATCAAGTACCAGAATTGGTGCCGATTGCACGCTCGTATCAGTTGATGGCGAAGCACATTCAACAGCAATTTTTGCAACTTGAATATCAGTCGTCACATCGAAGACAAAGCTTATTACAGCTCAGTCATGATTTGAAAACGCCATTGTCGAGTGTATTGGGGTATCTAGAAACGTGGAGGATTCAAAACCCACATTCGGATCCACTCATAGATGTGGCATATCGCAATGGCAACAAGTTATCTGAACAGCTCCATTCGCTGTTAGATAGCGCCAAGAAAGATAACCCGGTACCCACATATCAATACGCTTCAATCGATTTCAATGGGCTGATGAGCGAATGCTTAGAAACGATACAAAGCAAATATCGCCATAAAAATGTTGAGTTGAACATTAATATGCCTATTGGAATCAAGGCTGTGGGTGACAGTGATCTGCTTGAGAGGTTGATTTTGAATCTGTTAGATAATGCATTGAGGCATAGCCCAAGTGGCACTGTGGTGTCGTTAGATGTTGGTTTTGAAGCGGATTCCAAACGGGTGAAGGTGGTGATTCATAATGAGGTTGAACTGGAAGCGCCGAATGGTTCTTTGGGAATAGGAACCAAGATCGCGCAGTCGATACTGATGTTACATCACAGCGTGCTAGAAACAACAAAGGCAGAGAACTCCTTTCAGCAAAGCTTTTATTTGCCTTCGGTATAGCTCTGTCTGCCTTCGTTTAGCTCGATGTATACTTACGTAGAACTAACGTTAAGCGTCTTTACTGTCTTCGTTGCCTTCGTTCACTTTCGCGTAGAAGTGAAGTAGCTCAGTTAATTCTTTAACCCAGCCAAACGCATCTTTAGGTGCGTTCTTTAAGATCTTTTCTACTTTCTCACAGTGCACTTCGATTGCGATTGCTTCTTCAAGGTTGAAAGAAATTGAGTAGAAGTGCCAAAGCAGTAGGCGAGTCATTCGCTCGATGTTCTGTTGCGAGTTATCCGACTCTGAGAAGGCTAGGTTTACTTCACCAAGCGCGATAGCTGTCATTCGAAGCATTGCGTCAAATTTCGCTGATTGCATGCGTTCTTCGCTGGTGACTTCTTCTTGCTCGAACGTAAACAATTCCGTCATTGCATCTTCAGGTACAAGGCGATGAATCATTCTTAAACTAAATTCTTCTAGTTCATGGCGAGGCATGGTGATTAAGCAATTTAAGGTGTAGTCGCGTTGCATGGTGTTCTCTTGGATCTGCAAAAAGGTCGGACAGTTTAATGGAGAAGCGAGTTTAGAAAAAGCAGATTTTAGATAAGCCTGCGTTGGCAGGCTTATCTGTGTACTACAAGCCCTAAAATCGATGCTTAGGGGAACTGTATTTAGGTTTGAACGCAGTATCAGGCCTTGCTATGGCTTGGCGGTTGGTACTGCATCGACTGGTCGTTTCTCATGAATATGTTGCTCGCGACCAAACTGCCGATGCAAATAGAACCAAGGGCGAGCCAAGTCATCGCATCAGGAATCTCGTTGAATAGTGGGATCGCCAACAAGGTCGCCACTGCGGGTGTTGCACTGCCAAAAGCGGCAGAGCGTTCAGCCCCTAAGGTATTAACCGCATAAAGGTAAGTGAACGCAGCGATTAAACCCGCCCCAACGCCTTGCACTGTTGAATGAACGGCAAGCTCCGTGAAGGGCCAATTAGCGATTGGTGTGTCCATTAGGTGGCTTGGGAGGGTTCCAGTCAGGATTAGGACGAGTAAAAGCAAAGTAGAACAGAGAGAAATAAAACCGGCACTGACTAACGCATTAAGATTAGCGACACGGGCTGAGATGGTGAACATCGCCCACATTAAGCTTCCGCATAAAAACAACAAATGACCTTTGGTGTATTCGAAGTTGAAGCTGCTTAAGCTACTCCCTAAAAACAACAGTATGCCGAGCAAAACCAAACCTAAACCAACAACACGATGTCGGCTGAGTGGCTGCTTAAAAAAGAGTACCGCAATTCCTGTAACGAACAGAGGAAGCGTGCCCGGAACAAGAGCACTGCCATGAGATACCGGAACAAACTGCATGGCCGTTCCGGCAACAAGCAGATAAGGTAATCCGCTACCTACGAACATACCCGTTAGATACCGTTTAGGGACGACGGCAATTGCGCTGCGTGCTTTCCACATCAAAGGCAATAACACCAAAGCCGGTATGAGAAATCTTGTGAGAGCGATATCGGCAGGTGTTAAATCTGAATTTGCGCCGCCTTTAAGAGAAAGAAAAAAGCTCGCCCAAATGAGTAGGGTGACAGTAATAGATAAGTAGCCAAGATTCATAATATAGAAGGAGAGTGGGTGATGACTCATTATGGAACAGTTGGTGTGCCACAGGTTGGCAAGTTTTGGCTAAACTTGAACTATCGTTGATGATTTCTGCTAATATTCACCAAATAATTAACGGATTTAACTAATGTTTGGCATTTACTATGGATAGAATTGATAGGCATCTTCTCGAACTGCTACAAAAAGATGGCAGGTTAACCACGGCTGAACTTGCTGATGAAGTGGGTTTATCACCTTCGCCTTGTGCAAGACGAGTCAAAAGGCTAGAAGAAAAGGGCATTATTGACGGTTATCGTGTGAGCTTGTCACGAGAACAAGTCGGCATCGCAATGAGTGTGTTTGTTGAGGTGAGCCTAAACAACCACCAAGAAGTGTCGATAGATAAGTTTGAGGCGGCTGTTGTAGAGATGGAAGAGGTGATCAGTTGCCACGTTGTATCTGGGGCTTATGACTATTTGCTAGAAGTGGTTAGCCCGAACTTGATGGCCTACGAGGCATTTACAAGAAAACTTCAAAGGCTCTCTAACGTGAAAGATATTCATACCCACCTTGCGATAAGACAAGTAAAAGGCAATGCACCACTGCCAATTTATACCGATTAAGCCAAACTCTGAGCAGTAACACGAAGGCAGAATGAGCTGAAAACGAAATGGTTTACTCCTGAAGTAGAAGCGCGGTCAATATCAAAAATCATCCATTAAGTGTCAGGCTTCAGGCAATAAAAAACGGAGCACCTCGTGAAAGGTACTCCGTATATGATAGGTGCAAAACTTAGTGATACTTAAAGTTAGAGATTGAACAATCCCCAGTTTGTGCATTAATTCTGAATGAAAAAGCATGTGAATGATAATCCACGCCGTCATTCCAAATTGTCTCTCCAAATATCTTACATAGCTCTAGCTCACTTACTGAACCGAACTCTTCCATGTGTTTAGCTACAGATAAAAGTTTACCTCTTATCTCTGCAGTCCATTCCGTGTTACTCAAGCAGTTGAAAGCCATAGTCTTTTGCATATTACCTAGCCAAAATGTTTCTTGTTATTAAGTTATATGAAGATTCATGATAACAATTTTCTGGCGTTTGTAAATCTATTTTGTGATGAATATCTCACATACTCGCTTGCATTGGTCGGAAATTGAACTTCATTGTTGATAGATAGCACATTACTTTTACAACCTATTGATAAAGCTTTGATTAACGAGTTCTTAGAATATTATGAATGGGATTGAGCATATTTATCGGAAAAGTCCAGTCGAACGAGTGAGAGAATCTAATGGTGATTTCAGTTTGATGCATCGTTTGCTGGTTGGTTTATGTGGCGCGCTTCATCAATCATCGTCGCTTCTCTGCGGTATTTTGAAGACAGCTGACGGAATTTTTCACTGAGTGTATGGAGATCTCGGGAGAGTGATTGTGAGCTTTGTACGTGCACCTTTGCGCTTTCTGCCTGGCGCGGGAGTCTTGCTTTGGTGCAGTGTTTGGCGACGGCTTGCCATGAATACGCTAGAGAGTCAGCGCCTTCAAGTTCACTAGACACAACATACGCCTGTTGTAGCAAAACCTCGGAGACGTCATACGCGGTATTCATATGACTATTGAGCTGCACATTAAACCTTTCTTCATACTTTGCCCAAAGCTCAATGATCTGCTTTTCATTAAAGTGTTTAGATAACAATGTCTGTGACTCATAGGTTGAAAGAACTTGGTTGAACTCTTTGGTGTACTGATTATAGCGACCTTCAAAAGAGAGCTGACGATCCAACAGTGTTTGCCAGTTTTCACGGTCACAATGATTCGCTAGAGCGACATTGGCACTAAAAGTTGCGCTTACAATGATAACTTTCCCCCAAAAACTCATGACTTTCCTCTACTTACCGTGCGCTCTATTGAGAGTATAGATGAGCAGCAGCATGAGTTGATGTACACTTGAGACATACCTATAACGGAAGAGCTGGTGGATTTGATGAAAAAAGCGCTGATCGCTTTACTTGTGTTGTTGATATTGGGCGGAGGGGGAGGAGCGGCATACTACTTCTTGGTCATGAATAAAGACCCAATCCCACAAGAGAAAACGGAAGAGCCGGCGTTAGAAGCTACCGAGCAATCTGAATCTGAGCTTGTACCCATCATGGATCTTCAGCCTGAACCCGAGCAGACGGAATTTTACGTTTTGGAGAGAAAGCTTGAAGTGGTCGAGCAACCTGAAATTGATGGCTTGATAACAGATTACCTCTATAAAGGGGAAAAGGTGGTGGTACTCGAGAAACAAGGCGAATGGGCACGTATCTCAGACTATATAGTCCTTAAAGAAGGCGGCCCACAGACGGCGGAATGGGTCTCTATGTCAGGCTTATCGAATGATGAAGTCATTATTTCGGAAAAAGAAAGCAAAGAGATATTGGATTCCTATTTGGTTAAGTCTGATGACCTCAAGATCCATCAAGAAAAATTCCGTAATTCGGTGGCTAAACTGATCTCTGAGGGGGAGTGTGCCCCAAGTGATTTTGAAGAATTAGGCGGATGGGTGAAATCTGTTAAGTACAGCAATCGAGATGTCTATTTTATTTATTGTGGTGGGTTGTCCCTTGAAAACAAAATTTATCTTGATGTAAATACAAATGAAATATTTACGAAGTAAGATCCCACGCTCAATTTATTAATGCTATTTACTTAAGCCCACTCATAGATTGAGTGGGCTTTTTTGTTTATTCATAATGCTCATCTTCCCCATTTAGAACGTTAATTATATTGAAGCTCATATAGAATCATTAGGAACCATTTGTTAATTTCTAATAAGAGTTTTGTTATTATTCTCGTGATCAATCATTTCAAATTCCCACATTGCATTATTCTTGAAACAAGCTGGGAGATATAGATTTATCTCGTATTAACAAAGGCTTATCTGCTTGTTGATAAAAGTAAAATTAAATAAACCTTATTAATATCAGAGCTTTGCGTTAATTTACATGTTCGTAACATTTCATTAATTTTGGGATGCAAGTCTAGTTTTTAATCATAATACGAAAATATTTTATATTTGTAATAATACTTTTTGATTTTGAGTTGTAGGGTTTAATTAAAGCAAAACGTAAAGTTTAATTATCAGCTAAGACATTATCTTATTAACATCATTGTTATTTAATTGCTTGTAAGGGATGGAACCATTAATGAAAAAGCTTGCTTTAATTACAGGGTCAAAAGGCGGTATCGGCTCAGCAATTTCCTCTAAATTAGTTGCAGACGGCTATCGTGTTATCGCGACTTATTTTACTGGAAATTACCAATGTGCCTTGGATTGGTTTAACGAAAAACAATTCACCGAAGATCAAGTGAGATTGTTTGAATTAGATGTTACCAATACTGCGGAATGTGCGCTGAGCTTAAGCAAGTTGTTAGAAGAAGAAGGCACGGTGGATGTACTAGTCAATAACGCAGGTATTACACGTGATAGCGTCTTTAAAAAGATGGATGCCGAAGCGTGGAAAGACGTGATTGAAACAAACCTAAACAGTCTGTTCAACGTGACTCAACCTTTGTTCGCTCCTATGTGTGAGAAAGGTAACTGCCGTGTCATCAACATCTCTTCCGTCAATGGTCTTAAAGGTCAATTTGGACAGACTAACTACTCAGCAGCGAAAGCTGGAATGATTGGTTTTTCTAAAGCTTTGGCTGCAGAAGGCGCTCGTAGCGGCGTAACCGTGAACGTGATTGCCCCTGGCTACACAGCAACTCCTATGGTTGAGCAAATGAAGCCTGAAGTACTGGATTCAATCAAGAACCAAATTCCGATGAAACGCTTAGCAACACCTGTTGAAATTGCAGACGCAGTGGGCTTTTTAGCGAGTGAATCTGGCGCGTACATTACAGGCGAAACATTGTCTGTGAATGGCGGCTTGTACATGCAGTAATTGGCGAAACTGAAGGGGTTGGAATGATGGAAAAAGTATTTATTGTTGCGGCTAAGCGCACTCCTATTGGTGCATTTACCGGGTCGCTAAAAAACGTATCTGCGGGTGAACTGGCTGGCGTTGCGATCAAAGGTGCACTTGAGTCTGTCGATCTTTCGTTAGATGCGATTGATGAAGTAATCGTCGGCAACGTGATTTCGGCAGGTCAAGGCATGGGGGTTGCTCGTCAGGCTTCCATCTATGCAGGGCTTCCTGAGGAAACACCAGCATACGGCGTGAACATGATTTGCGGCAGCGGAATGAAATCAGTGATGGACGCAGCGGCGCACATCAAAGCACAAGATGCTGAAGTGGTTATTGCTGCTGGCGTTGAAGTGATGTCACAAATTCCTTTTGTGGTACCAGCGAGCGTTCGTAATGGTCACAAAATGGGTGACATCTCAATGAAAGACTTACTGGTTGGTGATGGCTTAACCGATGCGTTTAATCATTACCACATGGGCATGACCGCTGAAAATATCGCGAACACGTTGAATATTTCGCGCCTAGCTCAAGATAACTATGCCTTAGAAAGCCAACAAAAAGCCGTTGCTGCGATTGAGGCGGGTAAGTTTAACGAGCAAATCGTGCCTGTAGAAGTTAAGCAGCGCAGACAAACCGTCACTTTTGATACCGATGAGTATCCGAAGTCAGACGCGACATTCGAAGGTCTGCAAAAGCTTCGTCCAGCTTTTGACCGTGAAGGGTCTGTTACGGCAGGTAACGCTTCGGGCATCAATGATGGCGCGAGTGCAATCATCTTAGCCTCAGAGAGTGCAGTAGCGAAATACGGACTGACACCACTGGTAGAGCTAACGAGCTACGCACAGTCTGGATTAGATCCAAAGATTATGGGTTTAGGCCCAGTAGAAGCCGTTTCTAAAACGCTTGATAAGGCGAATCTCACTCTAGAAGAAGTAGATTTGTTTGAATTGAATGAAGCGTTTGCAGCACAAGCTCTTGGCGTAATGTACCAATTGTCAGAGCAGCATGACTTACCGCTTGATGAGTTCAAGCCAAAGGTCAATGTGAATGGTGGTGGAATCGCGCTTGGCCATCCTTTAGGTGCTTCAGGCAATCGAATTATTGTTTCACTCATCCATGAAATGCTTGAACAGAAAACGACTTATGGCGTTGCTTCACTCTGTGTGGGTGGGGGAATGGGAACCGCTGTTTTGCTAAAAGGTATTGAAGGTTAGAGCCTGATATATCGGTAGCAAGCTTAAATATCGGATCAGCTTTTCAAAGCATCGCGAGTTAATCGATGAGCGTTGGCTGAAACGATAGTGACACAAATTTATTAAACTATGTATTCATCAGGAGTTACTTATGTACACGGATATTTTCAAAACAATTACTGACCAAACTGAAAAGCAATTTGAACCGTACTTAAAGTTCAACAAGTTGGTTGCAAAGAACGTCCAAACGATGACAGAACTGCAAATGAATGCAATGCAGACTTACACGAACATGGGTCTTGCGCAAATGAAAGCAGTGACTGAAATCAAAGACGTGACTAGCCTAACGGCGTTCAACAGCCAGCAACTAGCAGCGCTAACTCAATTGTCTCAACAGATGATGAGTGATAGCTCAAAAATGCAAGCTGCTGCAAAAGAGTTCAAAGAAGATGTTGAAACACTAACAACTGAAAACTTGAAAACAGTTACACCTGCATAAATAAAATCGCCATCGAGTCAGCACAGTGTTTACTGTGAGGCTCGGTGGCGATTTTCCGATTATTGGAGTCATGTTATGTTTCAACACTTCTTTTCGGACTACCTTGTTAAACTTCAACAAACAAACCAGCAATGGTGGGAAAACTTTGAACAAAACAAGGAAGCCGCGCAATCTCCCCTAAATCAAGCGATGCAAGAGTTGAATTTTGATGATGCGTCAAAAATCTTCGAGCAAGCCGCTAACCAACCCGCCGTTCTCCTTCAGTTACAATCCCAGTGGTGGGAACAGCAACTTAAGATTTGGCAAAATGCCGCACTGATGGGTAATACCGAAAGCGTCATTACTGAAGAGCGCAGTGATAAACGCTTTATTGATGAAGCGTGGAAAAATGACCCGTTTTACAGCTTTATCAAGCAGTCTTATTTGTTATTCAGCAAAAGCTATATAGACACCATTAATTCAATCGAAGGCATAGACGAGAAAACCAAGGAACGTGTGGCGTTCTTTTCACGTCAGGCTATCAATGCTCTTTCTCCTAGTAACTTCATTGCGACTAACCCAGAGTTGATGAAGCTAACGCTTGAGCGCAATGGTGAGAACTTGCTAGATGGGCTAGAGCAGCTAAAAGCTGACGTTGAAGCGAGCGCGGATATCCTCAAGATCCGTATGACCAACAATAATGCCTTCCGATTAGGTGTTGATGTTGCGAACACGGAAGGTGATGTCGTTTTTCAAAATGATCTGTTCGAGCTTATTCAATACTACCCAAAAACACCTCAGGTGAACGCCACGCCTTTGTTGATCGTTCCTCCATTCATCAATAAGTACTACATTCTCGACCTTCGTGAAAAGAACTCAATGGTTCGTTGGTTGCTTGAGCAAGGGCACAGCGTCTTCATGATGTCTTGGCGCAACCCAGGTGAAGCGCAAAAAGACTTAGAGTTCGGTGACTATGTCACGGAAGGCGTAGCGAAAGCCGTGACGGCAATTGAAGATATCACGGGTAAAGAGCAAATCAATGCTGCAGGTTACTGCATTGGTGGTACTGTTCTCGCTTCAACGGTCGCTTACTATGCTGCTAAAAGAATGAAGAAACGCATCAAAACTGCGACCTTTTTTACGACTCTATTAGACTTCTCTCAGCCGGGAGAGGTTGGCGCATATATCAATGAAACGATCATTAACGCCATTGAGAAACAGAACGATGCTAAAGGATTCATGGATGGTCGTTCATTAAGCGTGACATTCAGTTTGCTTCGTGAAAACAGCCTGTACTGGAACTACTACATTGATAACTACCTAAAAGGCAGCAGCCCAATGGAGTTTGATCTGTTGTACTGGAACAGTGACAGCACTAACGTTGCAGCTAAATGCCATAATTTCTTGCTGCGTGAGCTTTACCTTGAGAATAAACTTGTTCAAGACAAAGGCGTGAAAGTAGGCGGTGTCTGGATTGATCTCAATAAGATAAAAATACCAAGCTACTTCATTTCAGCGAAAGAAGATCATATCGCGCTTTGGCAGGGGACTTACCGTGGTGCCTTGAATACCGGTGGCAACAAGACGTTCGTGCTTGGTGAATCTGGTCATATCGCGGGTATTGTTAACCATCCAGATAAGAAGAAGTACGGGTTCTGGCTGAATGACAACCTAGACGACTCGGCGGATGAGTGGCTAACTAATGCGACTCATAATGAGGGGTCTTGGTGGACACACTGGAATCAGTGGCTACAAGGTTTTGAAACTGACGAAAAAATCGAACCTTTCAATCAAGGCTCAGAGCTTAATCCTGTGATTGGCAAAGCGCCAGGCAACTATGTAAAACAGGTGCTGCCGATTGTCGATCAAGAGCAGGTTGATAAAGAGACCGCAGAGAAAGAAGCGCCAGAAAACGAAGCTTAGGGCGTTAAGTCACATTCAATTATAAAGATACACAACGTCAGATAATAAAAAAGCCACTGAAATCAGTGGCTTTTTCGTATCAACTCATATCAGAATTATCTGGTAGAAGTTGATGGAATCTCGATTGTTAATCGATTTCTTTGTCTTTACCCATAGATAAAATCCAAAGAGATACGGCTGCAACACCTGCAAAGCCACCAAGAATGATAACTGGCATAGCGCTGTAACCTAGGATGTGCCAAATTACGCTTTCTAAAGTACTCATTCAATCGCTCCTTATTGCCAGCCTTCAACGCCGTGCATGTCTGGTAGTTTGTGTGCAATACCTTTGTGACAGTCTACACACGTTTTTTCACCAGAAGCTAGCGCAGTCGAGTGTTGTTTCGCACTACGGGGGCTCTGCTCTGAGAAGTCCATGTAATCGAACTGGTGACAGTTACGACACTCAAGTGAATCGTTCTTCTTCAATCGAGCCCATTCGCGTTCCGCTAGGTGAGCACGACGTGCTTTGAACTTTTCTTCAGTATTGATGGTTTTCGCAATAAAGTGTGCGTATAGCTCTTTAGATGCTTGAACCTTACGAACAATTTTATCTGTCCATTCATGAGGAACGTGACAGTCTGAACAGATAGCACGAACACCAGAACGGTTAGAGTAGTGAATTGTCTCTTGGATTTCAGCAACGATAGGTGCGTGACAGCCAGAACAGAATTCTTCCGTGTTGGTTGCCTCCATACCCGTGTTGAATGCACCCCAGAACAAAAGACCACCCGAGAAACCCAAGAACAAAACAACGCCTACGGCTGCTTTGCTTGGTGTCGCAAGTCTTTTCCAAAACGCTTTAAGTAATTTTATCATATATAGCCTCTCTTACAGTCCGGCTACGATTAACGCAGTGAATCTACAGGTTTGAACTCGTTCTCAACTAGTGGCTTAGCATTAGCTTGAGGTACGTGACACTGTAGACAGAAGTAACGACGAGGTGATACGTCTGCAAGTACCGCATCTTCACGGTTCATGTAGTGAGTTACACTCACTTTAGTAGCACCCATTTCTTTTGCGTTTTTCCAGCTGTGGCAAGAAAGACACTTGTTAGCGTTAAGAGAAACTTCATAGCTACGAATAGTATGAGGCACTAGAGGTGGTTGGTATACGTAGTCACTCTCAAGTACTTGGTCACGAGGGAACTTTTTGAAGTCATCTGCTGCGCGAGTTGCTTCAAGTTCACTTGCACCACGTAGAGATTCTACGCCACCAATGCCGCCTGGGTTATCCAGTTCAGCTTCAGCTTGAACTGCACCAGCTAGCAAAAGACCAGCTGATAGTAGGGCAGTAATCAGTTTTTTCATGGTTAATTTCTCCGCCTAAAGGCTAATTCTTTGAGTGGACTACTTCTTTCAAAAAGTAACGAAAAAAGCAGTCGCAATATTAAAAACGTCAGATCTACGAGCTAAGTGGTAAGAACATATTGTCCTTAAGCGACCTTAGTGATCTTAACTGGACACTTCTTGTAATCCGTCTGTTTAGATAGAGGATCCGTTGCATCCAAGATCAACTTGTTGATCAGAATTCTTGCATCAAAGAATGGTACGAATACCAAGCCTTGTGGTGGACGGTTACGACCACGAGTTTCAACACGAACGCGTACTTCACCACGTTTGTTTTCGATAAGAACTTCATCACCACGGCGAAGACCACGAGCTTTAGCATCAGCAGGGTGGATGTAACAAAGTGCATCCGGTACTGCTTTGTAAAGTTCTGGTACACGACGAGTCATAGTACCTGTGTGCCAGTGCTCAAGAACACGACCTGTACATAGCCACATATCGTATTCATCGTTTGGTACTTCAGGTGGCGCTTCGTATGGTGCATTGATGATCAGTGCTTTACCATCTGGTTTGCCGTAGAAGTCCCAATCAGAACCTTTCTTAGCATATGGATCTGAACCTTCTTTAAAGCGCCATAGTGTCTCTTTACCGTCAACAACAGGCCAACGTAGACCACGAACTTGGTGGTAGCGATCGTATGGTGCTAAATCGTGACCGTGGCCGCGACCAAAGGCTGCGTATTCTTCGAATAGACCTTTTTGAACGTAGAAACCTTGAGCTTGTGCATCGTCGTTAAGCTCTTGAGCTTCAGACAGTGGGAATGCATCAACGTTGCCGTTTTTGTAAAGCACGTCGTACATGGTTTTGCCACGGTACTCAGGCATTTTCGCAACCAGTTCTTCACCCCAAACTTCTTCAATAGTGAAGCGCTTAGAGAATTCCATGATTTGCCATAGGTCAGACTTAGCTTCACCTACAGTTTTCACTTGTTGGTACCATGCTTGTGTACGACGCTCTGCGTTACCGTAAGCGCCTTCTTTCTCAATCCACATTGCTGTTGGAAGGATGAGGTCAGCCGCTTGAGCTGTTGCCGTTGGGTACGGGTCAGAACATACAATGAAGTTATCTGGGTTACGGTAACCTGGCAGACGTTCAGTGTTGATGTTTGGACCCGCTTGCATGTTGTTGTTACACATTACCCAGTAAGCGTTGATTTTACCGTCTTTCAACATACGGTCTTGAAGAACAGCGTGAGCGCCGGGTACCGGTGGAATGGTGCCTTCTGGAAGTTTCCAGATATCTTCTGCAATTTTACGGTGTTTAGGGTTAGCAACCACCATATCGGCAGGTAAACGGTGAGCGAATGTACCAACTTCACGCGCTGTACCACACGCTGACGGTTGGCCAGTTAGTGAGAATGGGCTGTTACCTGGAGTAGAAATCTTACCTGTAAGAAGGTGGATGTTGTACACAAGGCTGTTCATCCATACGCCACGAGTATGTTGGTTCATACCCATAGTCCAAAGTGACATTACTTTGATGTTTGGATCGGCATATTGCTTAGCCAGCTTGATAAGGTCTTCTTGAGATACACCTGACATTTCAGACGCTTTCTCAACTGTGTATTCAGCAACAGACGCTTTGTAGTCTTCGAAAGAGATAGCAGTCATTTCGCCTGAGTTAGGGTTTGCGGCTGCTTTCTGTAGTGGATCATCGTCACGCAGACCGTAACCGATGTCTGTCGTTGCTTGCTTGAAGTTCGTGTGCTTGTTCACGAAGTCCCAGTTAACCGCATCGTTTTGGATGATGTAGTTTGCGATGAAGTTTGCGATCGCAAGGTCAGACTGAGGGTTGAAGATGTAACCCGTGTCTGCAAGCTCGAAAGAACGGTGGTAGTAAGTAGACAGTACGTTTACTTTAACGTGTGGGTGGCTTAGACGACGGTCTGTAATACGAGTCCATAGTACTGGGTGCATTTCTGCCATGTTTGAACCCCACAGTACGAATGCGTCTGCGTGTTCAAAGTCATCGTAACAACCCATTGGCTCATCAATACCGAAAGTGCGCATGAAGCCTACTACAGCAGAAGCCATACAGTGACGAGCGTTTGGATCTATGTTGTTTGAACGGAAACCCGCTTTCATCATCTTAACGGCTGCGTAGCCTTCCATTACTGTCCATTGGCCTGAACCGAACATACCAACACCTGTTGGACCGTTCTTCTTCAGTGAAGCTTTCCATTTCTCAGCCATCACGTCGAACGCTTTGTCCCAAGATACGGGTGCGAAATCACCATCTTTATGGAACTCACCGTCTTTCATGCGAAGTAGAGGAGTCTCAAGACGGTCTTTACCGTACATGATTTTTGAAAGGAAGTAGCCTTTAATACAGTTAAGGCCTTTGTTTACAGGAGCTTCTGGATCGCCTTGAGTCGCAACCACTTTACCGTTTTGAGTACCTACTAGTACTGAACAGCCCGTACCACAAAAACGACAAGGCGCTTTATCCCACGTGATTTTTGTTTGATCAGAGCTAGCAATCAGGTTGGTTGCTGTTGCCGGTAGAGTTACACCTGCAACGGCTGCCGCTGATGCAGCTGCGTTTGCTTTCACAAACGCACGTCTTGTCATTTTCATACTTCACCCTCAAGTTGAGAATTGTTGCTTCCAGTTTCTAAATCCGTTTCGTCCAGTCCAGTCTCGATTTGGTGATAAACCAAAGCTGTCCCTAAAACGTTCGTAATATTATTAATTTCTTCGATGGTGTCCGTTACAAAACCTTGGTTCTCGGTTTCTAGGACCACGATGATTTTGCCTTCAGGGCTGCTGCCGTAAATCTCTGCATTATCGAATTGCTCGATTTGTGCTTTGATCTCGTCTAGATGCTCTGGGCTCACATGCACGACTAAACTTGATATATGCACTTCATTTAGTGCCATAAATTGCTCTCGTTATTTTTGTTTTATGCATTACTCACAAGAATAGCCGAAGTAGGGCAAATTGCTACGCAGGCCCCACAACCGCTACACTCATCTAACTCGATTTTTGGTAGAGCAACACTGCCTGCTCTAAGTTCAAATTGAATGGCCATAGGTTCACACATGTCACCACAGCTTCGGCATTCAACATTTTGTTGCGCTAAACACTTATCAGAGATTTGTGCTTTTGCTTGCCAAGGCTCTCCTTGCTTTGGCTTAAAAATGGGTTCGGGACAAACATCTGCACATTGATAGCAGAACGTACACTCATCAATAGAGAAATCTACAGTGGGAAAACCACCATCGCCTACAATGATTATCTTAGTCTCACAACTCTCGATGCATTTACCGCAGCGAGTACAGTCATCTGTAAAGCTTTCTAGGCTGTCAATCCAAGGCAAACGAATCTGGCTTGAGTCAACTTTTCGTCTTGAAAAAAGACGGCGTTTTGATAGATCTACCACTAGATACCTATAGATGTTACTAAGATGTTGTAATTGTAGGTCATTATTCTATTAATATCTTGTAATGAGTCCTCACAAGTAGTGTAGTTTTAGAAACAATTGTATAAATACCCCCTAAGGGCTAATTGGGGGCATATATTGTCTTAGATCAATAAATTACGGAGCGAGTGATCACATATTGAATGGAGCTATGATTTTTGATGTGTGACAATACGATATCGCTGGCAAGTCATTTATCAATAGGAAGGCACTTTTGCTTATAAAACCGGTTTCATCTGTAACAAGTACGATAGCAAAATCTTTGCTCTCTATACTGCTGTTGTCGGTTGCTACGACTGGCTTTGCCATCTTTACTTTGGCTTCAAGTTTGAATGATGCGGAAGCGGTTAACGTGGCCGGTTCAATGCGAATGCAAAGCTACCGTTTAGCCCATGATATTCAAATAGAATCTGTCGATTATGAATCTCATATTCGTGAATTCGAAAGTTCTCTTTACTCGCCATCCATGACCAATTTGGTCAGTTGGAATGTTCCGACAGACATCACAGAAGATTACTATTTAATTATCGGCCGTTGGCATGAGCTAAAACAGGTCTTGAATAGCGAAGAGCGCGATCACTATCTCGTGTTGGTTGAAAACTTCGTGGCTGAAATCGATGGCTTCGTTTATAAGCTGCAAGAGTTCTCTGAAGACAAGTTAATAAAGTTAGCGTGGGCTGGTGGTATCGGCCTTGGTGGGATTCTGGTCATATCTCTTTTTGTTGTTCACTTTGTACGTAAACAGGTTGTTAAACCGCTACATGCTCTTGTCGGTGCGAGCCAAAGAATCAAAAACAGCGACTTCGAGGTAGAACTCAAGGTGACCAGTAACAACGAAATGGGCATTTTGACCAAAACCTTCAACTCGATGGCCAAAGATTTAGGCGTGCTTTATCGAAACCTTGAAGATGTGGTGGATGCAAAGACGATTGAGCTGCAAAATGCGAACCAGTCGCTGCAGGCACTTTATAACTCGTCACAAGAGCTCACGGTGACGCGTATTGCTCCTGAAAACTTCCGAGCTATCTTGCAGCATCTCGTGAGCTTGGAAGGGATTGGATCACTGAGGCTCGAGATTGTCGATAACTCAGGCCGTTCATTGATTATGGATGAAGGTTACGATTCGAATTTAGACTACGAAAAGTTTGAGATGAAACTCGACGATAACGAACTTATTCTCGGCTATTTATACTGTTCATATCACCACGGGCACTCAACTAAAGCTCTGATCGAAAGCTTCATTCAACTGCTATCGAGAGCGATCTACTACAATCGTGCTCAAAAGAAAGCTGAACAGCTTATTATCATGGAAGAGCGTGCCACGATTGCACGTGAACTCCACGATTCATTGGCTCAATCACTGTCGTACTTGAAAATTCAAGTTACACTATTAAAGCGTGTGATTGGCAAACTGCCAGAGCAACAGCACCGAGAGCAATCTGAACAAATCGCGTCTGAGATCGGAAACGGCTTAGCCGACGCTTATACCCAGTTAAGAGAGCTACTCACCACATTTAGGTTGACCATTAAAGAGGGCAACTTTGGAGACGCCTTAAGTACCATGCTTGAGGCGCTCAGCGAGAGAACCGATGCGAAGATTAACCTCACTAATAATCTCTCATCGATCGAGCTTGATGCGCATAGTCAGGTTCACTTGCTTCAATTGATTCGTGAAGCAACAATAAATGCAATAAAACACGCCAATGCCGACTTGATAGATGTATGCTGTATCGATGAGGACGGTGAAGTATTAGTCGTGATAAAAGATAATGGAGATGGCTTTGACTCAAGTAGTTCCAAGGTGAACCACTACGGGATGAGCATTATGCAGGAGCGTGCGGCAAGACTGAATGGCGACTTGACGATTGAAGCGGCGCAAGGTGAAGGCTGTACAGTCATATTGAAATATAAAAGTTTGAAGGAAGTTAAAGTTGACGATTTGTAAAGTAATGCTGGTTGATGATCATCCATTGATGCGCAGAGGTATAAGCCAATTACTGAGCTTTGAAGACGAATTCGAAGTGATTGCAGAAGCAAGTAACGGCACTGAAGCGGTTGCTCTTGCTCATGAAGAAGAACCTGATTTGATCCTTTTGGATCTCAATATGAAGGGCATGTCTGGTTTAGATACCTTGAAAGCACTTCGCACTGACGGTTCTAGCGCAAACATTGTTATTCTAACGGTTTCTGATAGCCCTGCAGACATTGAAGCGATTGTAAAAGCAGGCGCTGATGGCTACTTGTTGAAAGACACTGAACCCGATGAGTTAATTGAACTGCTTAAGCAAGCACACAGCGGTGACAAGGCTTACAGCAGTGTGGTTGCTCGTTACCTAAATGATGCTGGAAGCCGCAATGATATCTTCGAACAACTGACTGAACGTGAAATGCAGATCCTTCAAGAAGTCGCGAAAGGTTACCGTAATAAGCAGATCGCCGATCACCTGTTTATTTCTGAATCGACAGTTAAGGTACATATGAAAAGCTTGTTGAAAAAGCTGCAAGTGCCTTCCCGTACCGCTGCAACGGTTCTGTATCTAGAACGCTATGGTGAAATGAAGTAGGGCTTGTTCCTTTGAGATAACACTATTTCAAGCCTGACTGTTTATACATTTTGTACATGTCTCGATAGTTTTAACGATGTTGAGAAAGTGACATTAAAAAAGGCGCTGAACTTATTAAGTTCAGCGCCTTTTTGTTTACGCATTTTATATTCAGTATTGGTGTTCGTTTGTTCTTCGTTCTTTGAGATTAGAAACTTAAGGCTTACGCCGACATTGGAACCAATACAAGCGTACCGAAGATAACCGTAATAAGACCACAGATTACGGGTACAGACGTACGTTTTACGACTTCAAATGGGCTGATTTTACCCATACCAGAAGTCGCTACGATTACGCCAGATACTGGTGAAATTGTACGACCTAGGTTCGATGCTTGAAGCATTGGGATGATTAGGAACGCTGGGTTCAAGCCCATTTTCGCCGCTAATGATGGAGCCAGTTCTACGAATGCATAGAAAGGTGCATTACCTGAACCTGTCGCAATTGCCGCAGCAACCGTTAGACCTGTGAGGATAAGCATCAATGCGATGCCGCCTGCGCCTGCAGATTCGGCAAGACCGATTAGGTTATCAATTGCACCGATAGACATTAGACCTTGAGCAAATACGCCCGCCGCAACCAACAGCATTACCACGCCTTTGAACGCGTCAGCCATGCCTTGGTAGCAAGAGTCTAGATCTTCTAGTGTTTTCTCGCCGTCAAACTTCTTAACAACGTAATCGATAACTGCGCCTACGAAGATAGAACCTACCACAATAGTGTAGATATCAAGTGAAAGCCCTGGAATCGTACGACCGTTGAATAGGAAAACGCCGATGATAGGTAGGAATGGAAGTGCAGCGTAGAAAGCCGGCGCCGTTGTTTCGATTTCAGAAACGTCTACTTTTTCCATTGGTGTGTTTTCTTTCTTATCTAGGTATTTGTTCCAGAAGAAAGCCGCACCCGCCATCACGATGATCGCACAGATAGAAACAGGCAGTACCGTTTGAACAGCAAACACATCAAGAGACATGCCTGATTTTTCTGCCGCGATAACCACATCACCAGACGTTGGTGAAAGAATGATGGCTGCAGGTGACGCACAAACTGCAACTGCCGCTGGGCGAGAAATACCCATTGCCGTCATCATTGGGAATAGGGTTGCCATCAATAGCACACCAAGACCCGTTGCAGAACTTACTGCTAGAGACATCAGACACGCTACGATGTAAGCCGCAACAAGAAGTACATAGGGAGATTTGATCGCAGCAAGCGGTTTAGAGAACTGTTTCACTACCACGTTGTTAGCACCAATGTGCGTCATGTAAGAAGCAAAACCACAAAGAAGCATGATTTGCATGCCTAGGCCGCCCCCGCGGTACTGAAGCATGTATTTAACAAATTCTAGTGAGTCGGTAACCATGTTACCTGTTGAAGCTACCTTAGCTGGTAAGACTGTGTGACCAATAAGGCCGGTGATAAGAAGTAGGGCAAGGCCAGCAGTTAGTAATACACCCGCCGCTTTATAGCCTTTTACAATAAAGTAACCAACAGCAATAGTAATCACTAATCCGATCAAGAGCTCTAACATAGAAATCTCCACAAAGTTTAAAAAATATAAGAAAGTGTTTCAGAATATGACAATGAATGTACAGAAAACTGCACTGTGGCACGAGGCATAGTTGAGGTTGATATGATCTAAGACAAACATTTTTTTCGATGTTAATTGTGGTTGTAAATCGTGAATAACTACTGTTGTTTAGATGTTAATAAACAAATTTTGTGGCTTGTTAGAATATAACTTGGATCACCTTTGGTTGTTCTATTTGCATATGGTGGTGTTATTTTATAAATCGCGAGTATTTTTTGTACTTTGGAAGGAAACGTGTAACGAAGTGGGTATTTATCGGAGTAAAGAGGTGAGAATCTTAGCTTTTAAGCTTACTTACATTTAAAGATTACTTATGTTTAACGCCTACTTACTTCCCATAAGTAAGCGCTAAAACACAAGTTATAATAAGGCGATTCTTCAGCTTCTTCGTTTAACTCAGAACCTTCATTTAATACGACTTCGTCCTCGAGTACCACTTCTTCAACTTCTTCTGCGAATAGGGGCATAGAGAAAGCGATTAGAACTAAAGGTAGCTTTGGTAGGAATCGTGTGTATGAAATTGTATTTGCTAATGGGTGCGATGTTCGTGAGATAGTGTGTTTCGACATAATGGTTTTGTATATAAAGTGATTTAACACGACGAACTAAGTGTTAGTCTGATGAGTAGACAGTGATCGAATCGAACCGTTGGCATTGTCGGCGCAGGTTCCATCGCAATCGACTCCCAATTCATTTTTGGGGTCGGAATGGTATGCACGGATTGGATTAAGTGGAGGTGCTGATTGAATAAGCTCACTTCACTTACAGCGTCCTCAAGTTGTTTGGTATTCATCTGCATTCCTGTCGACTGTTGTTCTTGTAATTTGGCGCTTAGTTTATGGTCAAAGCGCCAGAACAGTATTTAAATGAATGTGAATGATCTTTCGTGAGGTTACTTGATATTGGTTTAGGAATATTTGGGTAGGAAAGTTGGTTTTATGATTGAGTTAACAGCATAGAAACACAGAGAACAAGGCGCTCTCTGTGTTGGTCATTTTGCTATTATCGAAACTCGCTGATGAGCATTATCTCTGGCGTCTGGCGACCAAAGTGAATCGGTAATCGTTAGATGTGAAGTAGTTGCGGCTGTATTCAAATACTGTGTTGTTAGCTAGGTAACCACGAGTACGTTTTTCAATAATCGGTTGAGCAGGGTCAATACCTAACTGTTTAGCAACGTCTTCAGGCGGAAGAATCGGTACCAATTCCTGCTCACTTCGATCAATCACCATGCCTTTGGTGTTCTCAATAAAGTCGTATTTTGATGTCTGCATCACTTGATAGGTGAGATCTGGGAATAGAGCAACAGGTAACCAAGTTTCTTCAACCGTGATTGGATTGTTGTCTATGAAACGAACACGTTTTACGTAGAAAACCAATTCGCCTTCTTTGATATCTAAATGTTCAGACATCGCCAAAGAACACGGCTTCATTTCGAAGGCCAGAACTTCACTGTGTGTAACCACATTCAAATGCGCCCACTTTTCTTGAAAGCTCGACTGTTTGTAGATGTCGTAATTGATCTTGTTCTCTTTTACGTAAGTGCCGCTGCCTTGAACGCTTTCAAGCTCATCGTTTTCGATCAGTAGTTTCAGTGCTTGCCTAACCGTTACGCGGCTTACCGAGAATACTTCACGCAATTGCGCTTCCGTTGGGAGTGCTTCTCCAACTTTATATTCTCCAGAACTGATCTTTTCTCTTATTGCATCGGCGATTTGGCGATACATAGGGAGTCTTGCCATTTTTGCCTCATTTGTGCGCTAGGACAACTAGACTTTGATTAACAACCTGTACCTTAAATACGTAAATTTGCTCTATATAAGCTTTGCTTTAAAGGTTAGTGTGAGCATCGTATCGGCGTTTTGTAGTACATATAATACAAATTAAACGATACATAACAAGCTTTCTTAAAGGATTTACCAATACAGTTTTAAATACAAATTAAATACAAATATGTATTGATGAGATCGTGGTCACGGATTAAATGTCTTGAGGTTGTATTATTCATCTCGTCGACAGGGACGACTGTCGTACTAATCTGTGACTATGGGACAAAGGTTATGAAACTTACTACTCTAACGAATAAGTCGCTCGTAAATCTGCAAACTACGTTTAGCAGTCGAGAAGAAGCGATTTACGCACTTGCTGACCAACTGAATCAGCAAGGCAAACTGCACAACAAACAAGAGTATCTTGATGCAGTATTTGCTCGTGAAGAGCAAGGCCCGACAGCGCTTGGCGAAGGCCTAGCAGTACCGCACGGCAAGACTGACGCGGTTAAAGAAGCTGGTTTCGCTGTTGCAACATTGAAAGAAGACATGAAATGGAAAGGCCTAGATGAAGACGAAGATGTGAATCTTATCTTCCTAATTGCCATTCCAAATGCAGAAGCGGGTTCTACCCACATGCACCTGCTGACCGAACTGACAACCACATTGGTTGATGACGATGTTCGTGAAGCAGTATTAAAAGCAACAACCGCTGATGAAATCTTCGCGCTTCTTGATGGCGACAATCAACAAGAAGAAAAACAAGACAACTTAGATACAAATGCACCGACAATTGTATGCGTTACTGCTTGCCCTGCAGGTATTGCTCATACTTATATGGCGGCAGAATACCTAGAAAAAGCCGGCAAAAAGCTTGGCTACAAGGTTCATGTTGAAAAGCAGGGCGCAAACGGTATTGAAGATCGCTTAACTGCGGAACAACTTAATAATGCTGTAGCGTGTGTGTTTGCTGCTGAAGTTGCGATTAAAGAATCTGAGCGCTTTAATGGCATTCCTCGTGTTGAAACCCCAGTTGCAGAACCGATTAAGCACGGTGAACGCATTCTTAATGAAGCGATTGAAGAGTCGAAAAAAGGTAACGGTGCAGAACGTAAAGTTGCTACCGATGACAAACCGAAGAAACTACCGTTGAAAACTGAGCTTAAACAAGCACTGCTTTCTGGTATTTCTTACGCGGTTCCTCTTATCGTTGCTGGTGGTACTGTTCTTGCGGTTGCTGTTCTTATCGCGCAAATTTTTGACCTGCAAGAGCTCTACGCAACAAAAGATTCTTGGCTATGGATGTATCGCAAACTAGGTGGCGGCCTACTGGGTACATTGATGGTGCCAGTACTGGCGGCTTACACAGCTTACTCATTAGCAGATAAACCGGCACTTGGTCCTGGTTTTGCCGCAGGTATTGCAGCAAACATCATTGGTTCAGGTTTCCTTGGTGGTGTCGTTGGTGGTTTGATTGCGGGTTACGTGATGCGCTGGGTGAAAGAGCATGTTCGCTTGGGCCCTGCATTTAACGGTTTCCTTACTTTCTACCTTTACCCGGTGATTGGTACTTTGGTAGCAGGTAGCTTAATGCTGTTTGTTATCGGTAAACCTGTTGCGTTCCTAAACCAAGGTCTGACGGATTGGTTGAACGGTATGTCAGGCACTAACGCTCTGCTTCTAGGTGCGATTCTTGGCCTGTTTGTATCATTCGACTTGGGTGGTCCGGTAAACAAAGCCGCTTACGCATTCTGTTTAGGTGCAATGGCGAACGGTGTTTATGGCCCATACGCAATCTTTGGTTCAGTAAAAATGGTATCAGCGTTCACCGTAACGGCTTCAACCATGATTGCTCCACGCCTATTCAAAGACTTTGAGATTGAAACCGGTAAATCTACATGGCTACTTGGCCTAGCGGGTATTACCGAAGGTGCAATCCCAATGGCGATTGAAGATCCAATCCGTGTAATCGGTTCATTCTTACTAGGCTCTGTGGTTACAGGTGCAATGGTTGGTGCGGCAGGTATTGGTCTATCGACTCCGGGCGCAGGTATCTTCTCTATCTTCTTGTTACACGATTCCGGTTTGGGCGCATTCTCTGCTGCTGCTATCTGGTTCGGTGCTGCGATTGTCGGCACAGTGATTTCAACCATTACTCTTCTGATGTGGCGTGGTCACGCTGTAAAAAAGGGTAAGTTTGAAGCAAGTACTGCAACACAGAACTAACTGAATTTTGAGTTAGCTCCTAACTCACTACGAAATCAATATATAAGAAATAACAAACAACTGGCTGTCCTAAATACCTGTGCTCCTAACGGTTTTATTCACACAGATTCTGGGCGTGGTTTTCTGCACCCTAAATTTAGTGGCAGCCAATTTTAACCCCTTGAAAAAATTTAATTTAGTCGTATTTGGGTTCGAACTTTAGTTTTACTCGAAGCGACACATTTAGGTAAATGATTATGACTACATCACGCGTACATATTACTCCTCACATGCACTGGGATCGTGAATGGTATTTCACAACAGAAGAGTCTCGTATTCTTCTTGTGAACAACATGGAAGAAATCATGAACCGTCTGGAGAGCGATCCAGAATACAAATACTACGTTCTAGATGGTCAAACCGCCGTTTTAGAAGACTACTTCGCAATCAAACCAGAAAACACAGAGCGCGTAAAAGCATTGGTTGAAGCGGGCAAGTTAATTATTGGCCCTTGGTATTCTCAAACCGACACAATGCAAGTTTCTGGTGAGTCAATTGTACGCAACATGATGTATGGTATTCGTGACTGTATGAAGTTTGGCGATGCAATGAAGATTGGTTACCTACCAGATTCATTCAGCATGAGCTCACAGCTGCCAATGATCTACAACGGCTTCGACATCACGCGTGCAATGTTCTGGCGTGGTTGTTCAGAGCGTCATGGCACCAACAAAACAGAATTCTTATGGCAGTCTAATGACGGCAGTGAAGTAACGGCACAAGTGCTTCCGCTGGGTTACGCGATTGGTAAATACCTTCCACAAGACGAAGAAGGCTTGCGTGCTCGTTTAGATAAGTACTTCCCAGTGCTAGAAAAGCCTTCGGTGACTAAAGATATCTTGCTACCGAACGGCCACGACCAAATGCCGATTCAAAAAGACATCTTTGAAGTAATGGACAAGCTTCGCGAAATCTACCCAGATCGTGAATTCTCAATGAGCCGTTACGAAGAAGTGTTCGAGAAAGTAGAAGCGGCGCGCGACCAACTCGACACAATCAAAGGCGAGTTCAACGACGGTAAATACATGCGTGTTCACCGTACGATCTCTTCTACGCGTATGGACATCAAACTGATCCACGCAGAAATCGAAAACAAGATTGTAAACATCTTAGAACCGCTAGCGTCTATCGCTTGGACATTAGGTTTTGAATACCACCACGGTTTGATTGAGAAAATGTGGAAAGAGAGCATGAAGAACCACGCTCATGACTCTATTGGTTGCTGTTGTTCAGACAAGGTACACGCTGAAATCTTAAACCGTTACATCCTTGCTGACGACATGGCGACCAACCTGATTCACTTCTACAAGCGTAAGATTGTTGACCACATGCCAGATCGTGAAGGTTGCGACAAACTGGCGATGTTCAACCTTTCTCCATACGAGCGTGAAGAAGTGGTTAACACCACTATCACTATCCGTGCTCAAGAGTTCTCTATCTTTGATGAAAACGAAAACCTAGTTGAGTACTTCATCCAAGACAAGCGCCAAATTGACCCGGGTAAAGTAGACCGTCAAATCGTTCACTACGGTAACTACGACCCGTTCATGGAGTTTGATATTCAAATCAAACGCATTGTGCCAGCGATGGGCTTCACCACGTTACACATCCAAGGTAACGAGAAGGGTGCAGTAAAAGTTGCAGAACAAAAAGACTACTTACTAGAGAACGAGTACTACCGAATCAATGTAAACGACAACGGTACTCTGACTATTTTCGATAAAGAGACAGAGCAAGTATTCGACCAAGTACTTCGTTTGGAAGACGGTTCTGATGACGGTGATGAGTACGATTACTCTCCATCTCGTCAAGAATGGTTACTGTATTCAGACGAGTTCCCAGTCGAAACATCGATTGACCACCAAGGCTTCCAATCGGTAGCGAACATCGCTTTCCGAATGAACGTACCTGCAAACCTTGCAGAGCGTGAAGAACGCACGGGTCAAAACGGATTCGTTGAAGCGCAATGCCAAGTGGTATTGAAGCAAGGTTCTCGCCGCATTGAAGTACGCATGGAACTAGACAACCAAGCCGACGACCACCGTGTACGTGTCTTAGTACCAACGCCATTCGTTTCTGAAACTGTGGTTGCAGACAACCAGTTCGGTTGTATTACTCGACCAACCAATGACCCTGCTATGGCGGTTTGGGAAGAAGAGAAGTGGAAAGAAGCACCGATTCCGGTTTACCAACTGATGAACTTCGCTGCATTAGAAAACGGCAAAGCGGGCATGGCGATTATGTCGAATGGTCTACGTGAATTTGAGGTGATTGCATCTCAAGGTGACGAAAACCGAGATACCTTCGCACTGACACTGTTCCGTGGTATCGGCGTGTTGGGTAAAGAAGAGCTATTGCTTCGCCCAGGCCGTCCATCAGGCATCAAGATTCCGACACCAGATTCGCAAGTGCGCGGTAAGTTAGTGTGTGAATTCACGTTGTGCGGTTTCTCTGGTAACCATATTGACGCGAACATCATGGCGCAAGCACGTGACAATGTCACTCAAATCGAATGCTACAACAAGATCCCTTACAACGCGATGAAGCTCAACGTGGGTGAGCAGAACCTACCTATGAGTTTTAGCCTTCTGTCTAAGCAACAATCAGGCGCGGTGTTGAGTGTGCTGAAGAAAGCGGAAGACGAAGATGCGTTGATCATGCGTGTCTACAACCCGGCAGAAACAGGTTCAGTGTCAGATTCAATCTCCTTCACTCAAACCGTTTCGAGTTGGAAAGAGACAAGCATGGACGAGCGAGTACGCGAAGGTGATGTAGCATCTGAAACCTTTAGTGACTTGTCTTTTGGCGACTTATCTTTTGGTGAATTGGCATCTTGCCAAGCAAAAACATTCCAAATCAAATTCTAATTTCAATCACCCGCTCACCTTGGTGAGCGGGAATGGTGAACGACAATGAAAATTGTAATTGCCCCCGATTCATTTAAAGAATCACTCGACGCTCATCAAGTTGCGTCTTGTATTGAGCGTGGGTTTGCTGACGTTTTCCCTCACGCAGAGTTTGTGAAAATGCCACTCGCCGATGGCGGAGAAGGCACGGTAGACGTCTTGCTAGACGCGCTTAATGGTAAGAAACAACAGCTGCAAACGACGGATCCAATCGGTCGCGAATGTACGGCTTATTGGGCTTCACTTGTACAACAGGTTGATGGCAAAAGCGTAAACACTGCCTTGGTAGAGTTTGCCCAAGCGTCGGGTTTAGACCGATTAACCGTAGAAGAAAGATCACCTCTCACAGCATCGTCTTACGGCACCGGGTTGTTGATTAGAGATGCGCTAGATAAAGGCGTAGAACAAATCATTATTGGTTTGGGCGGCAGCGCAACCAATGATGCAGGTGCTGGCATCTTACAAGCGTTGGGAGGCAAGTTATTTGATAAGCAAGGCAACGAGCTATCTGGTGGCGGTGCTGCACTAAGTCAATTAGCAAGTATCGATCTTGATGGACTGCACCCGAGATGCAACGAAGTGACGTTCGTGGTCGCATGTGATGTGAATAATCCACTGTGTGGTGAAAGTGGAGCAAGTGCCGTGTTTGGTCCACAAAAAGGGGCTTCACAAGCTCAAGTTGAACAACTTGATACTGCGATCGGTCACTTTGCCGATATCGCTCAAACACATACGGGTATTAATCATCGTGACACAGCTGGTTTTGGTGCTGCTGGTGGTACACCTCTGGGGTTAAGCCTTGCATTCAATATCCAAATTAAAGCGGGTATTGAGATGGTATTAGATGCTTTGGATGCAGATAAGGTTCTTGAAGGTGCTTCACTGGTCGTGACCGGAGAGGGGCAGATGGACAACCAAACCCTGCAAGGTAAAACACCTTTCGGTATCGCTCAGAGAGCTCAAAAGCTGAGTATTCCAACCATTGGAATTGCGGGCTCTTTGGGGCAAGACGTTGAAAAGCTTTACGGCTCAATGTCTAGCTTATTTGGAACCGTACGTTCACCTCAGTCTTTAGACCAAGTTTTATCAGAAGCGAATCAAAACCTGACTCGCACTGCCCGTAATATCGCCGCCACGCTCAAGCTTGGCAGCCAGATTTTTAATGAGAAGTAATTATGTCTCTATTTAAACTCGACAACGTTATTCAAAACTACGCGTGGGGAAGCAAAGACTCCATCAACCAACTGTTTGGTATTGTGAACCCAAACCAAGAACCGCAAGCAGAAATTTGGATGGGTGCTCATCCTAATGGTTGCTCAAAAGTAGGTGATACCGGTGAGTCGCTTTCTCACATGATCGATGAAAACAAAATCGATGTCTTAGGCGGGTACACGGCGGCACGTTTCGGTGAATTACCTTTCCTGTTTAAGGTGTTGGCCGCTGAAACTCCGTTGTCGATTCAGGTTCATCCGAATAAGCGAAAATCTGAATTAGGTTTTGAGCGAGAGAATGCACTTGGCATCCCTTTGAATGCGTCTAATCGTAACTACAAAGATCCAAACCACAAACCTGAGCTAGTTTATGCGTTGACCTTCTACAAAGCGATGAATGGCTTCCGTCCAATCGACGATATTATTGCCTTGTTCGAAGAAGCCGATATTCCTTCGTTAGCGATTGAACTTAATGTGCTTAAAGCCAATGCCGACAGTGATTCTCTGAAGTCTTTCTTTAGCGCAATTATGTCTCTTGAAGGTGACCGCAAAGCGTCTGCGCTTAATGAGCTTTATGCTGCACATGCGCGACCAGCTAAAACGGTGATGGGACGTGAAGCTTTGCAATACAGCATTGAATTCAAACAGCACTATCCGGGTGATATTGGTTTGTTTGCCCCGTTGATGCTCAACACGGTTGAATTGGCGCCGGGTGAAGCGATGTTCCTGTTCGCAGAAACCCCACATGCTTATGTTCAGGGCACAGGCTTGGAGATCATGGCAAACTCAGACAATGTGCTGCGTGCGGGTCTCACACCCAAATATATCGATGTCCCTGAGCTTATCGACAACACGATCTTTGAGCCGATTAAGCCAGAAGATATTCGTCTTAAGCCTGTATTGAAAGAGGGCAAGATGAGCTATCCGATTCCAGTGGATGACTTTGGCTTTGATATCTTGTCTGCGACCGATGAAAGTAAGTCACAGTATTTACGTAGCGCAGAGATCTTGTTCTGCGTGGAAGGAGAGGCGAGCGTGACTTCAGAAGGACGTACAGTTTCTCTTAAACCCGGAGAATCGGTCTTTGTAAGTAGTAATTCAAGTGTTTACCAATATCAAGGGAATGGCATTTTGGCTCGTGCTTTTAACTAGTGCCCCCGTGCTAGCGATCAGCAAAAGAAATGTCAGAGTGCCACTGTAAAGAGGTACTCAATATTGGATTGATGGTTGTTACCTATCTGTCTTTGACAGTCATGATTATTGACCATACCCGCTACTCTGGCGGGTTTTTTCATTGTTAGAATGAGCAAATATAAGCTTGTTGAAAAGACAAACCCTGCGATCAGAGCAGGGTTTTTTATTGAATCAGTACTGAGTGATGGGTTAGGCAATGTGCGTCATTTTATTAAGCTCAAAGGTTTCAATACAACCTTCAGTCGCAGCCATGTAGTCAGCGATGTGTTGGCTCGCTAAGTGTTTCTCTAGATGAACTTCAGACTCCCAGTTCTCATGAAAAACGAAGTGATCAGGGTTACTGTTATCTTGGTGCAGATCGTAGTTAATACAGCCGTCTTCAACACGGGTTTTATCGATCAATTTAATCATCTCAGCTTTTACAAGCTCAGTTTTGTCTTCTTTAGAGAAGATCGTTGCAATAATAGTCAGTTTGCTCATTTTCAATTCCTTCGCTTTAAACGCGGTAAGTTTAAGTAATATAAGTATAAATTCAGAATGAAGAAAGAGTTCTGAAATCCAATAACTATGGTTCTTACCATCCACAATTCAAACTCGAGAGCATAGGGCCAGAGCCGAGTAGGTTATGCTTATTAAAAAAAAGCCCTCATAGCAATATGAGGGCTTTTGAATAAGAATCAAACTGTGTTGTTACTGGGGTGTTAAGCGTACTGTCTTACCTTAAGCGTATTGCTCAACCGTCATTGCCCAATTTTTCTTCTGTTGTTCGAAATTCATTTTGATTTGCTGATAACGAACCTTAAGAACAGAGTGTTCGTACTTCTTCACAACGTCTTCGCGCTTGCTTTCAAGTAGCTGTTTTTTAACTTCGTAATATTCGTTCATGTTTGATACTAGAGCATCAAACTCTTGTTGAAGCTTCTCTGCGATTTGTTGCTTGTCGGCACGATGCATGATTTTTTGCTGGGTGCGTTTAAGTAACATTGACGCTTCAGCTTTCTCAATACGAGCTTGAGGGGTTTTCTTAAGCTTACTTGCCAGTCCCATCAACGAAGCACTCTTAATCAACCATTTTGTTGGATCGTATTGCCACCAGTAGATGCCGTTACGGTAGTCGTTCTCAAAGATGTGGTGGAAGTTGTGGTAGCCTTCGCCGAAAGTGAGTACTGCTAACACACCGTTATCACGCGCTGTGTTTTTGTCAGTAAAAGGTTGGCTACCCCAGATGTGAGCAAGAGAGTTAATAAAGAATGTTGTGTGGTGGTTAAGTACCAAACGAACTGCACCTACGATTAACAACATGCCAATTACGTCACCGTAAATAACACCTAAAGCGATAGGAACACCGAAGTTCATTAGTAATGCCAACAGAACATAGTGCTTGTGCTGCCACATAACAATCTTGTCTTTTTTAAGGTCACGGCAGTTTTCGTAGTTTTCGTACATTGAAGTGCTGTAATTACGAATCATCCAGCCAATGTGTGAGTACCAAAATCCACGTTTTGCAGAGTATGGGTCTTTGTCGTTGTTATCGACATGCTTGTGGTGAACGCGGTGATCAGAAGACCAGTGTAGCGCGCTGTTCTGCAAGGCAAATGCACCACCTAGTGCAAACAGGAATCTTAGGCTTGAATGCGCTTCAAACGCTTTGTGTGACCATAAGCGGTGATAACCCGTCGTGATTGAAAGGTTACAGAACGTAAAGCAGATTGCTAGCCATATCCAGTGCTCTATACCATAGCCAAAAAAGTAGCCATAAACGGGAGCCGCTACAACAGCAAGCAGCATACTAAAAGAGAACACAAAAATATTGAGCCAGATTAATGGCGGCTTTTTTGTAGATTGTTTGTCGGCACTATTCATTAGCAAATTTCCAATTGGGCTTACATCTGTGCGCTAGAATATCAGCGTACACGTGTAAGTCAATATTGAAAGTGTAAACGTGTATTAGTATGTTTTGCTTAAATATTGTATAAAGGTAGTGTGAAATGTAGTAGCAAGTCATAAATGGAAGTACTAAGGGCTAATAAATGGAAATTAAGGTAGCTGAATATAAAGATTATGAGCGGATTGCCCAATTACACGCGGATAGCTGGAAGCTATATTACCGTGGCATTCTTGCTGATGATTACTTAGAAAATGATGTTTTGGAGGACAGATCTGTTATTTGGCAGACTCGTTTGATTAACCCTCCTTTCAACCAACATGTTTTATTGCTTGAAGAAGGTGGTTTACTGGTTGGTTTCGTCTGTGCGTTTGGTAATCACAACTTTGAGCGTGGCACGTTCATTGATGCGTTACACGTAGACAATAATTATCGCGGTCGAGGTGTAGGTAAGCGCTTATTGTCTGAATTATCGAAGTGGTTGCAGCAATACTATTCGGACTCAGGGCTTTACTTAGAGGTGATGTCTGAGAACCATCAAGCGATAGCTTTTTATGAAGCGATTGGTGGTAAAGAAGAACTAGAGCAAGTTTGGAACGCACCATGCGGCAGCCAAGTGAATGAGAAAGTGATTTCTTGGAACTCTCCCGTTGAACTTGAACAGAAAACAGCAAGCGTCGTGTATTCTTAGTCGATTCTTGTTGAGTACTGTTTTTGTGCTGAGTAGCAGATTCTTATCGAAGCTAATTTAAAGCAGAAGAACAAAGACAAAAGCCCCGAGCATTAAATTGTTCGGGGCTTTTTTGTGTGAATTGGTGGTCATTAAATGAATCGCTAAGGCGCGTGAAATACTGGGTAATTAGTGACACCACGTGATCTTATTTCTTCCGCCTTTCTTCGAAATGTAGAGTGCTTGGTCGGCGTCGTCGATAAGCTGCTCGACAGAACCAAGGGCCTGAGGCGCATGTTTCACACCGATTGAAATCGTTACTTCTAACCTAAGGCGAGCAGGGGATTCTAAAAGGGAATTAACGAGCGATTCAATTGAAGCCTCGTTTTCTCCTTGGACCATCACCAAAAACTCTTCACCGCCGTATCGAAAGCAGTTACTGCTGGTCGGTAGTCGTTTTTGAATCTCATCGGCCAGTTCTTTAATCACCATGTCGCCCATTTGATGACCGTAGGTGTCGTTAATCGATTTGAAATGATCAATATCTATCATGATCGATGTAATGGATCGCTGACGGTTTATGCTCGGTTCTATCACCTGATGAAGGTAAAGGCGGTTGTAGCAGCCCGTTAGTGCGTCTTGATAGGAAAGGGCCTCAAACATATTGGATTGTTTGCGAAGCTGAATCGCTTGTTTGCGCAGTTGCTCGGATTGAGCGAAACGTTTGTGTACTTCCAGGTCACGTCTAATACAGGCCGCTGAGATTAGGATGTAAGCCGAGATATAAACGGAAATTGTTTCTATTTCATGTTTTGGCTCTGCTTCATAAAGCAGTGGTGCAAGGCCGATGAGATAAGCCAAAAAGATAAACGACAGCGTAGAGATACTGTATTTGGCTGACAGTCGTGAAAACGTACCAATGTAGATCATGACTAAAATGATACCGCCTTGGTAGTCGAAGTTGTTCAACTCAATGGCGAGCCGACCGACATAAACTAGGAAAAGCGAGCTAATTACAAGGAAGACACTTTCTACGGGCTCTAAAACGTTGGGTTTGTTGGTGATGCAATATCTGGCAGCTGCCATCATCAATAGAAAAAGTATGACTCGGGAAGTGATAGGTGTAAGGCTCTCACTACCAAAGTGGATGTAGTCAGTGATGATGAATGCACAGAATATTGAGATCGGGATGTAGATAAAATTTATGTACGGCAAATAAATTTCATTATCGAAATAGGTTTTAAATCTTTGATTCTTGAACCCAGAATAAGAGCGCATTGAGATATTAGCCGAGATTGATACACAATAATTTGCGTAGTATGTCACAGTGTTTGGGATTGTAAACGACCGTTTCTATAGATTTGTCAGTATGTTAGCTAGATCAACAAACGGTAGCAGGCAATATTCACGCTCTATTATCGATAGAACGTGAATATCTAGAGGTAGGTGTAAGAGTGGTAAACAGAAACTAAAGCAGATTATAAAAACTAATCGCGATTAACGCTTGTTCTTCAAGTAACGCTTACGGCGCTCTTCTTTTTTCTTAATCTGTTGTTCGGCTTTCAGTGCAGCCGCTTCTTCAACTTCGATCAGCTCTTGTGTGATCATTTCTGGCAACTCAAGCGTTACCTTACCTAAAGTGCCATTACGCAATTCGTGAAGCAGAATTTCTGAACATTTGTGAATGTCGATATGTCCACCGGCACGAAGTGCACCACGCTTACGACCAATCGCTTCCATCAATTCGATGTCAGACTCTGGCAGCTCTTCAATTTGGTAACGCTCTTGCAAAAGGTTAGGGTACTGCTTTGCTAGGTATTCTACTGTGTAGAATGCCACTTCATCGTATTCCATTGCTGTATCTTTTACAGCACCTGTTGCAGCCAAGCGGAAGCCACTGTGTGGGTTTTCTACTTTAGGCCAAAGGATTCCAGGTGTATCAGAAAGGATCACGCCATTCTGTAGGTTGATACGTTGTTGACGACGAGTTACCGCAGGTTGGTTACCAGTAACCGCAATCGTACGTCCAGCCAAGCAATTGATGATGGTCGATTTACCCACGTTCGGGATGCCCATGATCATTGTACGAATGTTTTTGCCCATCTGTTCACGGTGCGGCGCCAGTTTACGTACTAGCTCCATAACGTGGTTAACTTCTTCTTTTACACTAGTCGTAATCGCAATCGCTTTAACGCCTTGCTCTTTCTCGAAGTGCTCAATCCAACGTTGAGTCAGTTCAGGATCTGCAAGGTCTCGCTTGTTCAGCACTTTTACACAAGGCTTATCGCCGCGCAGTGAAGAGATCATTGGGTTTTCACTACTGAACGGGATACGAGCGTCCAGTACTTCGATGATCACATCAACTTGTGGGATAACTTCTTCGATTTCTTTGCGGGCTTTATGCATGTGACCCGGAAACCATTGAATAGACATAGAGATAAACCTTGATAAATATATTTGCTGCACATTGTAAGGGTTGGATGATACGTGTAAAGGTATATCTATCCCGACCTTCAACGAGCTCAGTGAGTTTGCTTGAAGTATAGGCGACTTGGTGATGTTTATTTAGCTGATGATCGACCTAATGAAGGTGGGAGCCGCTAATCTTGTGAAGCGTAAAAAGCTGCTATGTCTCTCAAGTCTTGATCATTAAGCTTACTCAGTTGTGCTCGCATAATCGCCCTGCCTATCTCCGTTTTGATACGCTTTCATTGTATTAAAGAGATAGGTTGGATCTTGACCAGAAAGCTTAGGATAGGAGTTATTAGTCGATTGACTGGTACGGTTATGACAAAAAACGCAGCTTGGTGATTTAACTTTACCTAGTTCAGCGTCGCCAAAATCAGAGGCATGAAGGTTAGAGGAAAGAGCTAGCAATATTAGAGCGAAGGTTGGGTAATGCACGTTTTTACTCCGGTAAAAACATGATCATAAAGCTTCCCCTAAGGGGAAGCTCAAGTCTTATTTGTTCTGGGTGAACATTTAGTATGGCTTAAAGCGCATTTTCCAACTTAGTTAGGAAAGTAGCGATGTGTTCTGAACTGATATCTCTATGAGTAACAAATCGAACAGGATTCCCTGGTGACATCGTAATGCCTTGTTCGCCCAGTTCGCGTGCGATTCGGTTGATATCCACAGACTCATCTAACTTAGCAAATACAATGTTAGTTTGAATGAAATCAGGGTTAACAGAAAAACCTTCTAGCTTGTTTAAACCAATCGCTAGATTTTTTGCATTGTCGTGGTCAGCTTTAAGTTGAGCCACGTTCTCCGTGAGCGCCATTTTTCCTGCTGCGGCAAGAATACCTGCCTGACGCATACCGCCACCCACCATTTTACGTAGGCGGCGTGCTTTAGCGATGTACTCTTTACTACCAAGAAGTAGAGAGCCAATCGGCGCGCCTAAGCCTTTTGATAAACAGATCGTCATTGAATCGAAGTGTTGTGCGATCTCTTTAATGTGAACATCCAGTGCTACTGCTGCATTGTATACGCGCGCGCCGTCGAGGTGCATTTGCAGGCCGTGTTGGTTTACGAACTCACGTGCTTCCGCTAGATAAGACATTGGCAGCACTTTACCATTGATCGTGTTTTCTAAACTAAGAAGCTTGGTACGAGCAAAGTGGCTGTCGTCGGGCTTAATCGCAGCGGCAAGCTTTTTAAAGTCTAAAGTACCGTCTGGGTTATTCTCGATTGGTTGAGGTTGGATAGAACCAAGGACCGCAGCGCCGCCAGCTTCGTATTTGTAGTTGTGCGCCTGCTGGCCACACAGATATTCATCACCACGCTCACAATGCGCCATTAAGCCAAGAAGGTTGGCTTGTGTACCTGAAGAGGTAAACATTGCCGCTTCAAAGCCTGTCTCATTTGCTGCCCACTGTTCTAGTTCGTTGACGGTTGGGTCATCGCCATAAACATCATCGCCCACTTCTGCGTTTGCCATTGCGTCACGCATAGCTTGCGAAGGTTTAGTTACGGTATCAGAACGAAAGTCCATGTTTCTCTCCTAGAGTACTTTAGGTAGCCATATAATTGGCTATAGATGGCCACATAGTTGGGCTTTACTTAAACAAGCGATAGTTTTGGTATCAGTGATTTGATCGTGTCGTATTTTATCGTGCAGTTCTTCTAAACTCAGTTCGATCACTTCTATTACTTCATCGTCATCGCATTCAAAGCGGGTAGTGAGGCTTAAGTCTTTTGCGACAAACAGATGTTGTATCTCATCACAGAAGCCAGCCAAAGGGGTGACTTGCCCCAAGCTTTGAAAAGAAGTTGCACTGTAACCTGTTTCTTCTTCCAGTTCGCGTTGGGCACATTGAAGAGGTGTCTCATCTATTTCCATCGTGCCTGCGGGTAGTTCCAAAAGCCATTTCTTTAGAGAAGGGCGGAACTGGTTAATGAGGATGATTTTTCCAGACGAAGTGATAGGAAGAATAACTGCCGCGCCAGGGTGATTGATTGTTGTATGTTTTACCACGACGTTCGTAGGGAGCGTCACGTTCTCTTCTATGAGAGAAATACTTTTCCATTTATGGATAACTTTACTCATGCAGTCTGGCCACATTCCTTGCCAATTTTTCGTATAACGGAAGACGTGCACCACCATAACGTCTATGGTGTCGAAAATAAAAGAAAAATTAGGCTTAGCAATAGATTTAGTTTCACGCCGTTCGTGATGTTACTCTCATAATTGGAATCTATGATTGCGCCAAAATTACCGACGTAACCATCTGATATAAATGCAACTCAATAATAAAATACACTTGTAACAAAGTGCTAACAAATGTATAAAAACATATCTACACTCTCAATTGTTCAAAGATTTTCGGAGTAACGCATGAACCCTTCTATTTCTTCACATGCTGACAAGGCGCTACTCTCTGAAAGAATCAATAAATTAGCGCATGCTCTCTCTGATGGAGTCTATGAAAGAGAAGACACGATTAAGCTATGTTTACTGGCTGCATTGGCTGGTGAAAGCGTGTTTCTATTAGGCCCTCCGGGCATTGCAAAAAGCCTTATCGCAAAACGTCTTATTCAGGCTTTTGACAACAGTAGTTATTTTGAATATTTGATGACACGTTTCTCTACGCCAGAGGAAGTGTTCGGCCCGCTAAGTATCCAAGAATTAAAAGACAACGGTCGTTATGTAAGGCTGACCGAAGGTTACCTACCAACAGCACAAGTTGTATTCCTTGATGAGATCTGGAAAGCCGGCCCTGCAATCCTAAACACGCTACTTACTGTCGTTAACGAAAAGACTTTCAAAAACGGCAGTGATATTGAACGTGTACCGATGCGTCTACTAGTATCGGCATCCAACGAACTTCCAGATGAAGACAGCGGCTTGGAAGCACTTTATGACCGTATGTTGGTACGCGTGTTCGTGAACCGTATTCAAAACAAACAAAACTTCAAATCGATGCTGACGACGGGTACTTCTCAAGAAGCGGTAATTCCAAAAGGTTTGGCGATTACGGACATTGAATACCATCAATGGCAGAAAGAGCTCGATAAGCTGGAACTGACAGACAATTCGTTTGATAAGTTGTTTGAACTAAAAACCATGCTTGAAGAGACGGTTAAGAAGCAAGGCTCTGCTTCAGAGTCAGAATTGTATGTATCAGACAGACGCTGGAAGAAGGCCGTTAAACTATTGAAAGCGAGTGCGTTCTTCAGTGGTCGCGATAGCGTGAACCCGCTGGATATTATGCTTCTGCAAGATTGTTTGTGGCATAGCCCAGAATCACGTGATGTGGTTCGTAGCGTGGTGAAAGACTTTGCATTGAACCGAGCGTTTGATCAACAAGAGTCGAAAGCTCAAATTGAAATGTCTCGTGAAGAGTTAGAAGAGATTCAAGACGATGTTGAATCAACGTTGTCGGTGTCACTTTCTATGGAGTCAACCAGTGGCTTGTTGCGTAAAGATGTTTACCAGAATGACATCAAGAACGCGAAAATGTACAGCGTGGGCAGTGCTTACAATCTAGTGAAACTGGTTATGCTGCAAAGCAACATGTCGGTTTCTGAATCTGAGAAAGGCGATAGCCGTTGGGTATACGTAGCCAAAGACGATTTTGATCGTGTTCTTAAAGAAGGTCACGGTGATATTTACGGTTACGTAAACGAAAATAAAAACCTATGCCGTTTAAAACTCGACTTGGATGCATCAAACCAATTAGTGATTAAAGACATCGCCAATCGCTCTGTATTGGTGAGTGTGGTTACTACTGACGGTTTAGACCAAGAACTGTACAACAAGTGGTTGAGTGGCGCTGAGAAAGCCTTAGAACAGTTAACTGAAGCTGAATTCAAGTTAAAACGCGTTCGTACTGAATTCCATGATGCATTACCTCATAACTATATTGACCCTGATTTACCAAAAGCGATGGAAGCAAGTTTGCAATCGGTAACGCAAGATCTTGAAACCACGAAAGTGAAGAGTGCCAAGATCGCTCAGCGTATTAAGTTTATGAGCCAGTACTTCGAGTAAGAGGAGAGCATATGTTAGGAGCAGACGGCTTAAACCTCGCTTTGATGGTAGCTGATTCCGGAATCATTGATACCGCGATGAATGATCTCATCGCTCGTTCTCAAGTCATGATGGCTGCAGAGAACAAAGGTGTGAAAACATCAGTGAAAAACCACTTAGTTAAATGGCGCGGTAAAGTTAAAAAACGCGTTACTAAGGTGTGTGAAACTGATCGATTCCAAGAGGAAATCGCCCTTTACCAAGAAGTGATTTACTGGGATGAACCTCAGTTCTTTGATGAGATTGACAGCGTTATCAAAAAGCTGGAGTGGCACTCAGCGTTTTATCTACAAGCTCGACGCCTTATGGAGAACAACAAGGGTGTTTATAACGCGATGTTTCCACACTACTTTTGCGACCAATGGTACCAATCACTTTCTGATGCGATTAAACAAGCTCAAGTAACTGAACTTGAAACAAGCAAAGAAAAAGTCTTAGCCGATCTTTATCAGCGCATGGAAACCATGAAAAACATGGATAAAGTGACTGAGTCGGGTGATGAAGGCAGTGTAGGGCGCTTGTGGGACATGGCTTCTGCCAAATTAAGCAAAACAGACCTTACCATCATGAAACGTCATGCTGAGTTCTTGAATAAGCACAAGGGCTTGCAAGAGATCGCTGAAAAGCTAGGCCGTATGGCTGGTGAGGAAGATGATCCTTCGCTACACAAAGCCCCTGTAGAAGAATTGCAGGTGGTTGAAGAGAAAAGCGATGAAGCGGTCGATGATATTGTCGGGATTCATGAAAGTGATGACCTTAACAAGATGCTGCCAAACGAAACCATGTTCTTAGCTTATCCTGAACTTGAGGTTATCTTTTACAAGCACTTGGCCGACAAGCGTTTACTGAGCTATCGCTCGCAAGGTAAATCACGCACGTTACGCAAAGTGAAGGCGCAAAAACCAGATAGCAAGAACATCGATATTGAAAAGGGCCCGTTTATCGTCTGTGTGGACGCTTCGGGTTCTATGAGTGGTTTCCCTGAGCAGTCTGCTAAAGCAATGGCTTATGCCTTAATGCAAATTGCTCTTGCAGAAGAGAGAGACTGTTATGTGATTCTTTTTTCTTCTGAGCAGATTACCTATGAGTTAACCAGGCAAGATGGCCTACGTGAAGCGAGCGACTTCTTAAGTTACTCATTCCACGGCGGTACGGATTTGGAACCTGTTCTCATGAAGTCGATTGACCTAATGACTGGTGATAAATACAAGAATGCCGATTTAATCGTACTTTCTGACTTTATTGCGCCGAAACAATCAGACGAAATGATTGCTCAGGTTGAAAAGTTGAAAGAACACAAAAACCGTTTCCATGCGGTTAGTCTTTCTAAGTATGGCAACCCTCAACTTATGACTATGTTTGACCACTGCTGGGCGTATCATCCGAGTCTTGTCGGTCGTTTCATGAAGAAGTGGTAGCGCTAGAACATCTTGTTTAACTCGATTTTGCTGTGTGTTTTTTGATTAAAGAGATCGAACATGCAGCAATTTGATTTAAATGTCAGCAAACGGAATTTAAATTCACTTTTTTGTTTGACTATCTCCCCTCAATCCGTAAAGTAGGCACCCGAACACAGCGGTGCGGCTTACTTAAGTCCCTAAAGTGTTGAATTAAAAAAGGCGCCTTGGCAGAGTGGCTATGCAGCGGATTGCAAATCCGTGGACCTCGGTTCGACTCCGGGAGGCGCCTCCATTCTTTTTCTTAGCTTGATAAGTTAAGAGATATTAAGAATGAAAATGCGATACTAGCTCAGTTGGTAGAGCGCAACCTTGCCAAGGTTGAGGTCATCGGTTCGAACCCGATGTATCGCTCCAAATTTTGTAGTGTTGATTCATTTTGACATTAAGATGGTGTTTTACTTTTCAGTAATCGGCATCGCAATAAAAAATTGCGTGCCCTGGTGGTGGAATTGGTAGACACAAGGGATTTAAAATCCCTCGACGTTCGCGTTGTGCCGGTTCAAGTCCGGCCCGGGGCACCATCTATTTGATTATTACCTCGCTTGGCATTGATCAAAAGAGTTGTTCTCTTAAAACACTATTGAAGGCGCCTTGGCAGAGTGGCTATGCAGCGGATTGCAAATCCGTGGACCTCGGTTCGACTCCGGGAGGCGCCTCCATAATTCAGAAAAAACCAGTCCTAGTGACTGGTTTTTTCGTTTCTGGCCCCGCTAAAAGCTTCCTACGTACCCATTTCAATGCTTATCAAAGAAATCTTTGTTACGGATATACTTGCTCATCAAGTGGTAAGAGAAAGGTCTTATCAGCCAACTAAAGATAGAGCGACCAAGGCGGATTAATGTAGGAGTGTTCTCATAGATTCGTCCGTTATAAAGCCAAAGCACTTTACCTACATGCCAATAGAGCAAAGGAACCGGTGGCATGAAGGTCACGATGTCGATGTCACAGCAAATTCGGTAGGTCTTCTTACTCATGCGATAGTGCTTTCGAAAGCTCCAATCACCAATGGCGGGTTGGCCAAAAGTCACTATTCGTTTAATACAGCCTGGGTACTTTTGATCAAAGTAATCAGCGAAGACACAACCGATAGCGCCTCCGGAAGAGTGGCCAGTAATAGACACTCTTTTTCCTTGTTCGATGAGAGGTGTGAGCGTGGCTTCCAAGCGCTCAATAACGGTTAAGCCAAGCTTATCTTCATTACGACTTGGCTGGCTCTCTTGAAACATTAGATGGTAGAAACCCGCATGCACACGATAATTGAGCCCAATTCTCTTACAGCTTCTTGTCCATAGAGCAAAGGTTAGTAGCCAATCTGAGATACTGTGCGATCCTTTGATTACCACAACCACTTCATCTTTGTCGCTACTCCACAACACTCTAATCATGGTTTTACCAAACTGGTTCTTGATGATGCGTTGTCCATTAGGGTCAAAACCATAGCGAGTCTGCTTAAAAACTCTAGGGTAGGCGAGGTTACAAAGAACGGCATAGCGCTCATATTGATATCGTTTTAGTGGTTTCACATGTTTACTTCTTAATAAGAGTTACTTCAAACTCTAATCGTTGAATGTGAAAAGCACATGAAAACGCCATTTGCTTGGTTTAAAACAATAAAATCACCGCATTCAATTGGTATTTGAATCAATGGTTGTCAGTGATTTGTCCGTTTAAATTAGAAATCCAAGTATAAGAACCGTACAAGCTGCACTAAATTTATTCTTTTGAGTTCGATAATTAATCACTTGAATTAAAAGATAAAATTTATTGTTGACGAATTTTTTCCTTCCGTTAAAGTACACCTCGTTCTCACGGCTTAGGTCGCTGAGAGATGGTGTTTTTACTTTTCAGTAATCGGCCTCGCAAGATTGCGTTGCCCTGGTGGTGGAATTGGTAGACACAAGGGATTTAAAATCCCTCGGCGTTCGCGCTGTGCCGGTTCAAGTCCGGCCCGGGGCACCATCTATCTAGCTTCTACATTTTGAGTAGAGTGATGAACAAAGAGTTGTTCTCTTAAATCACTATTAAAGGCGCCTTGGCAGAGTGGCTATGCAGCGGATTGCAAATCCGTGGACCTCGGTTCGACTCCGGGAGGCGCCTCCATTCTTTCTCTTAGTTTGATAAGTTAAGAGATAATAAGAATGAAAATGCGATACTAGCTCAGTTGGTAGAGCGCAACCTTGCCAAGGTTGAGGTCATCGGTTCGAACCCGATGTATCGCTCCAAATTTTGTAGTGTTGATTCATTTCGACATTAAGATGGTGTTTTACTTTTCAGTAATCGGCATCGCAATAAAGAATTGCGTGCCCTGGTGGTGGAATTGGTAGACACAAGGGATTTAAAATCCCTCGACGTTCGCGTTGTGCCGGTTCAAGTCCGGCCCGGGGCACCATCTATTTGATTATTACCTCGCTTGGTATTAATCAAAAGAGTTGTTCTCTTAAAACACTATTGAAGGCGCCTTGGCAGAGTGGCTATGCAGCGGATTGCAAATCCGTGGACCTCGGTTCGACTCCGGGAGGCGCCTCCACTATTCAAAGTTGAAAGGCCAGCAGAAATGCTGGCCTTTTTGCTATCTGAAATTCTAAACCCTCATGCTATGTTCAAACTTCCACGTATGCTCTCTAATCAGTAGCACCACTAGGAACAAGCTATATCAGATCACTTTTGTGCCGGTCTTTTCCTTATGTAAACCTATCATTTGCTAAACAACCAACAGCATCTGTTAACCAATTGCGCCGTTTGTGAGTGGAATGAGTGGGGAATGGAAAAGGGCGACTGTCTTTTGCGTCATTAAATTCTTCATATTTATACATAGTTGCTCATGATCCTGTAACGCTTTCATGAGTTATTACACTTATTATGACCACAAATGAAAATGATTGTCATTTACTTGTGTTACTGCTAACCTATTGTGAAACTTTACAACATCTTATCTACTGCACGAAAGTGTATATAAAACCCCGCTAAACCTTATTAAACCTACGGTTATTAGTTTGCTTCGTATGATAAATCAGCAGATCTACCTCTTTTGTCCTACCCCTTTAGGGTAGTTCGATTTCGTAATTGATTTACATCATATTTTCATTTTCTTTCATAATTCATTATTCGCTCAGTTAAGAAATATATAACCTTCAGGAATTCTTATGAGCAAGATGAAGCTAGTCGTAATCGGTAACGGGATGGTCGGCCATCGCTATATCGAAGATTTAGTCGAGAAGACAGACGTTGCTAACATGGACATCACAGTCTTCTGTGAAGAGCCTCGCGTAGCCTATGATCGTGTACACCTTTCTTCTTACTTTTCACACCATACTGCGGACGAACTTTCTTTAGTTAAAGAAGGCTTCTACGAGAAACACGGCATCAACATGCTGATCGGTGAGCGTGCTATTAACGTTAACCGTGAAAAGAAAACAGTTTACTCAAGTACTGGTCGTGAAATTCAATACGACAAGCTAATCCTTGCTACAGGTTCATACCCATTCGTTCCGCCAATCAAAGGTAACGAAGGTAAAGACTGTTTCGTTTACCGCACAATCGAAGACTTGAAAGCTATCGAAGCAACCGCTAAGAATTCTAAATCTGGTGTGGTTGTTGGTGGTGGTTTGCTTGGTCTTGAAGCTGCAGGCGCACTAAAAGCTCTTGGTGTAACCACGCACGTTGTTGAGTTTGCTCCAAAGCTAATGGCTGAGCAGCTTGACCAAGCGGGTGGTAACCAACTTCGTCAAAAAATCGAACGTATGGGCGTTAACGTACATACAAGTAAGAACACGCTTGAGATTGCTCCTGAAGGCACTGAAGCTCGTAACGTAATGCGCTTTGCAGACGGTACAGAGCTAGAAACTGATTTCATCGTATTCTCTGCTGGTATTCGCCCACAAGACAAACTTGCTCGTCAAATGGGGCTGGGTATTGCACCACGTGGCGGTATCGAGATTAATGATCACTGTCAAACGACAGACAAAGACATCTACGCAATCGGTGAGTGTGCGTCTTGGAACCAAACGTTCTACGGCCTAGTGGCTCCTGGTTACAAAATGGCAACGGTAGCGGTTGACCACGTTGTTGGTAACGAAAGCACATTTGAAGGTGCTGACATGTCTGCGAAGCTTAAGCTTTTGGGCGTGAAAGTAGGCTCTATCGGCGATGCGAACGGTCGTACTCCTGGCTGTAAGAGCTACGTTTACCAAAACGAAGAACAAGAAGTTTACAAGCGTCTAATCGTTTCTGAAGACAACAAGAAGCTGCTTGGTGCAGTAATGGTTGGTGACACGTCTGACTACGGTGATCTTCTACAGCTTATGCTGAACGAAATCGACCTACCAGAACACCCAGATGCATTGATTCTTCCTGCTCATGCTGGTGCTGAAAAGCCAACACTTGGCGCGGATTCTCTTCCTGAGTCTGCTGTTATCTGTTCTTGTTTCGATGTGACTAAAGGCAAGATCGCTCAAGCGGTTGCTGAAGGTCACCACACAATCGGTGATATCAAAGCAGTAACAGGCGCAGGTACTGGTTGTGGTGGTTGTATTCCACTAGTGACTTCAGTACTAAACGCTGAACTTGCTAAAGCTGGTGTTGAAGTGAAGAACGACGTGTGTGAGCACTTTGCATACTCTCGCCAAGAGCTTTTCCACCTAATTCGCATCGAAGAAATCAAAACGTTCGATGAGCTATTAGAGAAATACGGTAAAGGCTACGGCTGTGAAGTATGTAAGCCTCTAGCAGGTTCTATCCTTGCTTCTTGCTGGGGTGAACACATCCTTAAGCCTGAATTAGTGAAGCTGCACGATACCAACGACAACTTCCTAGGTAACATGCAAAAAGACGGTACTTACTCTGTAATCCCTCGTATGGCGGGTGGTGAAGTAACACCTCAAGCACTAAGCGTTCTTGCTGATGTTGCTGCTGAATACAACTTGTACACCAAGATCACAGGTGCACAACGTATCGGCCTATTTGGTGCTCAGAAAGATGACTTACCAGCAATCTGGAAGAAGTTAATCGCTGCAGGTTACGAAACGGGTCAAGCTTACGCAAAAGCACTTCGTATGGCGAAAACATGTGTAGGTTCTACTTGGTGTCGTTACGGCGTTCAAGATTCAGTTGGCCTAGGCGTGATGATCGAGAACCGTTACAAAGGCATCCGTACTCCTCATAAGATGAAGTTTGGTGTGTCTGGCTGTACTCGTGAGTGTGCTGAAGCTCAAGGTAAAGATTTAGGTATTATTGCGACTGACGCAGGTTGGAACATGTATGTATGTGGTAACGGTGGTATGAAACCTCGTCACGCAGACTTACTGGCAAGCGACCTAGACCAAGAAACGCTAATCAAGTACATCGACCGTTTCATGATGTTCTACATCCGCACGGCTGCGCCACTACAACGTACTTCGGTATGGATGGACAACCTAGAAGGTGGTGTTGATTACCTACGTGAAGTGATTGTAGACAACAAGCTTGGTATCAATGACCAACTTGAAACTGACATTGCTGGCCTAGTTGATAACTTCGCTTGTGAATGGACAGATACAATCAACGACGAAGCTCAACTTAAGCGCTTTGCACACTTCATCAATGCTGATGACCGCGATGATAACGTTGTGTTTGTTGAAGATGGTCGTGAACAACACCGTCCTGCGACATTCACTGAGAAACACCCTGAAGCCATTACTTCAAAGCATCAGGGCGACATCATTCACGTAGAATCTGTTTAATTGGGAGACGACATCATGGCATTTACCAAAGTTTGTAAGATCGAAGACATTATCCCAGGTACAGGTGTTTGTGCGTTGGTTGGTGGTGAGCAAGTAGCTGTATTCCGCCCAACGAAAGCTGAAGAAGTATTCGCGATTAGCAACACAGACCCTTACTTCCAGTCAAACGTGTTATCACGTGGCTTGATTGTTGAGCACAAAGAAGAGCTTTGGGTAGCAAGCCCACTTAAGAAGCAACGCTTTAACCTAGCAACAGGTGTGTGCATGGAAGACGAGAACTTCAACGTGAAAGCGTACAAAGCTCGTGTTGCCAAAGGCGCTGTAGAAATCTCTGCTTAATCTTCGGATGAGTAAGATTTGATAGTTCAAGGGTTCTAGTTCTCGATATTGCCTTAACTCGGCAACTAGAGCCTTTTCCTATCCAATTTTAACTTTTAATTTAAACTTTTTAAGGACAACCTTATGTCTCCTGATTACAAACCAGCTGAATTTGTTCAAACGATGATTGATGTGGGTGAAGCGAAAACGAAAACAAGTACTCGCGATCTTCTGATTCGAAGCACTATGGCTGGTATCATCCTTTCTCTAGCGGTTGTTGTTGCTATTACAGCAATGGTTCAAACCGGTATTGGCCTTGTTGGCGCACTTGTGTTCCCAGTTGGCTTCGTCATTCTAAGTGTAATGGGTTATGACCTAGTAACTGGCGTATTCGGCCTTGCACCTTTAGCGAAATTCGACAACCGCCCAGGTATTACTTGGGGTCGTATCCTACGTTGTTGGGGTATTGTTGGTCTTGGTAACCTTATCGGTTCTTTGATTGTTGCTTTCCTTGTTGCAGTATCACTAACGGGTAACTTCTCTCTAGAACCAAACGCTGTTGCTCAAAAGTTCATTGCTGTTTCTACAGGTCGTAGCCTAGGTTTTGAAAACATGGGTATGGACGGATGGATCACGTGTTTCGTACGCGGTATCTTCTGTAACCTTATGGTATGTCTAGGTGTGATTGGCAACATGACTGCACGTACAGTATCTGGCCGTGTAGCAATGATGTGGTTCCCAATCTTCATCTTCTTCGCACTAGTCTTTGAGCACACAGTGGTAAACATGTTCCTATTCCCACTAGGTATGATTCTTGGCGCTGATTTTGGTATCGCGACATGGTTGAACTTCAACCTTATCCCAACAATCCTAGGTAACATCGTTGGTGGTCTATTAATGACGTGTGTTCCTCTATACCTAACTCATGCTAAAACAGCTCCTTCTCTAGGTGCTAAGTAATCCTCAGTAGGGTGAAACGTAATTTAGTATGAGATTAAGAGCCCCAACAACATGTTTGGGGCTTTTTTAGTTCGAAAGCCCTTATATCATTGCGCAAATTACTCGCAATAGACTGTTTTGTTATAATTACTTCTATCTTCGTTAGTATTTAGACTGAATATTTAATTCAACACCTGATAGTCTAAGGGTTAAGGATTTGGATAAGTCATCATGAATACAGTGACTTATCACATAGATTGAAGCTTGAGATAAAACAAGCAAACCTTCGGAGCACAGCATGTCAGAAGTATTGTCATCGAATGTTAAAGAAGTAACCAAAGGATTGGTTTCATTAGTAGGCGCGGGTCCGGGCGACCCAGACTTACTTACGTTAAAAGCGGCACGAGTGATTCAACAAGCAGACGTTTTGGTTTATGACCGCTTGGTATCAAAGGATATCTTGGCGATGGCTAACCCAGAAGCGGAAATGCTGTATGTGGGTAAAAAGCTCGATCATCACTGCGTACCGCAAGATCAGATCAACCAACTATTAGTGACCAAAGCTCAAGAGAACAAACACGTAGTGCGTCTAAAAGGTGGTGACTCGTTTATCTTTGGTCGTGGTGGTGAAGAGTGTGAAACGTTAGCTGAGAATGACGTGAGATTTGAAGTGATTCCGGGCATCACAGCTGCTGCCGGAGCAACGGCTTATGCGGGCATTCCGTTGACGCACCGTGATCATGCACAAAGCGTGCAGTTTATTACAGGTCACTTGAAGAAAGATGGCGAAGATATTGACTGGCAATCTCTTGCTCAGCACAACCATACCATCGTGTTTTACATGGGCTTGAAAGAGAGTCCGAACATTCAGAAGAATCTACTCGATAATGGTATGCGAGCTGACATGCCAGTTGCGATCATCGAAAACGGTACACGCCAAGAACAAAAGGTGTTTAGAGGTGGGTTACGTGATTTAGCTGACCTTGCGAGCGTCGCAAAGAGCCCAGCGCTGATTGTTGTAGGCAGCGTGGCTCAGCTCCATGAAAAACTTGCTTGGTTTAACAAACAAGCTTGATCGTTTGACCTTCTAATTGGATCTCTAAGCCACTACTGAGTCCATCAAGAATCAAATACTGCAGCGGCTGCCTTGTCGCTGCATTTCTTGTTGGCGCATCGGCATTTCGTCAATGATATTGGTGATCTGTTTCCAATCTGTTTTGCCACTCCATCGGTGCTTCTCTTTCCCGTCTTTACCAATCAAAACAGCGGTATGTGATCCTTTCGGGATCTCGTAAATACTGGTGACTGCTTCTAAGTTAAACTCTTCTTCTAACCAAGTTGGGACTGTGTAACCACTCTCAGCAATAACCATAATGACGACATCTCGTTCGTCCAATTGACAGTTATTGAGCAACACTTCATTCAGAAACTCTTTAACGATTGAATCTTCCTTTGGAGCGAAATAAATCACACTGCGGTGTGGCAAAGGCTTTGAGTGAGAATAAACGGGGTAGGCGAGTACTGAATTGATGGTTAAGCTCATGATTATTACCGTGCTGATGGTCAGTAGTTTAAGCAAACTAAACCAGCTACCAGAGTTTGATGGTTGATTTAAAGTTTGCATCGCTTTGGTTGTGTCGATGCTTACGATCGAATTGTGTGTTTGTCGGTGCAGCATTGCCAACCTCCCTTTAAAAACTCTAAGCCTGAGTACGATTTGAACGCTACGTAAAGAAGAAGGTGAAGATCAGAACCACCTAAGAAACGCTCAAAACAAATCCACTTACAATAAGCATAGTTAGGATTACGTAAAGACACTTAGCTTTACGCTAAAGATATTAGATTTACGTTAACGATAGCTGGCAGGTTCATTTTTATTGAGTAAAGCGACTCGCATTTTACAATTGAATAGAATAGGGTATACGGAAAATCTAAAGGTATGAATTTATGGAAAACATAGCAATTTTGGTCGACGTTCAGAACGTTTACTACACGACGCGCGACAAATACCGTTCTAACTTCGACTATAACCAGTTTTGGTATGTTGCCACGGAAGGGCGTAACGTTATTGCAGCTAATGCTTACGCAATCTCAAGCCAAGATCCAAAGCAGCGTCAATTTCATCATATCCTTCGTGGTGTGGGCTTTAATGTGAAGTTAAAGCCGTTTATTCAGCGTCGAGATGGCAGTGCAAAAGGCGATTGGGATGTGGGTATTGCGTTAGACGCGATAGAACTTGCTGAGACGGTTGATACGATTGTTTTGGTATCAGGAGACGGTGATTTCGAAATCCTTGTAGAGCGAATCAAAGAGCGCTTTGGCAAGCCTGTTGAAGTGTATGGTGTTCCCGGGTTAACTGCTCAAAATCTTATCGATTCTGCATCAAAATTTGTACCGATTGAAAAAGATTTTCTTCTATAGAGGAAATCGGGCACTTTATAATTGAAATCAATAATAACGATAATTAGAATGCAAACAGTTCTTATTTATCGGTATGTGTAATGTCTCGCGTTTTAGTTGTTGATGATGATATTCAGTTGTGTGAATTACTGGGTGAAGTGTTAGAAAATGAGGGGTATCACGTTGATACTGTTCATTGCGGTGAATCCGCGCTTGAGTTTATTCAATCTCACCCTGTCGATTTGGTTCTACTCGATGTAATGCTTCCGAACCTAAGCGGCATTCAAGTAGCAAGACGTATTTGTCAGCGTTTTGCTACTCCCATTCTTATGCTAACCGCGCTTAACGACGATGCCTCAATGCTCGATGGCTACCAAGCAGGCGCCGACCAGTACATCGCTAAACCTTTCAATGTTCCTGAACTCTTAACCCGTATTAAGGTGATCTTGCGCCGAGTGGGTTTTGAACGCCAAAGACAATCTTTAGCTTCCTCTAATCACGGCTTGTGTGAACAACTCTCTCGTTTGCCATTAACTGGCACTGAAAAAGACTTGCTTGATTATTTGGTCAAAAATGACGGTATTGTCGTCTCAAAGTCTGATCTGCAAATCCATGTACTCAAGAAAGAATTGTGTCCCTTCGATCGTAATTTAGATATGCATATCAGCAATATACGTAGAAAGCTCGTTCAGGCAGGTTTGTCTAAACAACATATAAAAACCGTTCGTGGTAAAGGTTACAGTTACCTAGAGTCGGTCGGAGCATGAGTAAAAAACTGCTGCGTTGCCCTGATTTTATTGCTAAGCGTAAAGACGGACTCACTTTCCAACTGTTCAGTTACCTGACCGTCATTTTGGTGAGTATTTTGATCCTGCAAGGTGTCGCTGAAAGAGCCTTGATGAAAGCGCTGCTTAAAGTCCCAGAATCGGTAAAAGCGGAAATGCTCGACCTTGCTTACCAAGCGAATGTGTTGATCGAAGAAGGGGACATGGATGAACTCGCGGACTGGGGTAATGCTCAGCAGTATTATCTGTTCGTCATTGATAAAGACAATCGTCCGATCACACATCGTCACATGCACCCACATTTTGAATTTAAGCTCAAATACTTAAGAACGTTAGATCACCAACTTAGTGATCGAGTGAGTAAGCCGATCTTCGGCCTACCACTGGATAACGGTAAAACACTGGTTATCCAACTACCGCACCAGTTTCATCCCGCAAAATCTTTTGCGCCATATTCCTATATGCTTAAAGCATTGATTGCATTGGTCGTATTGTCTCTGTTCTCGATTATCATGGCCAAAAGCCTTCAGCAACCGTTGGATAGATTGAGAGAAGCGAGCCGCAGACTGGCTCAAGGTGACTTCACGGTCAGTGTGGTGTCGGAGTTGAACTCCACCACGCGTGAATTCAACGAGCTTGCACACGATTTTGATTATATGACCTTTGAGATTAAATCTCTGGCTGAAAAGCAACGTTGTTTGATTCGTGATGTCTCACACGAGTTAAGAACACCATTAGCAAGGCAAAACCTCGCACTACACCTGCTGCGCAGCAAGGTTGATGATAAAAGCATTGGTTTGCTAGAACGAATGGAAAATGAAACAGAAGAGATGAATAAGCTGGTGGGTGAGATACTTGAATTTAGCCGCTTAGAAACCTCTCGCTATGACTCCAAGTTAAGTTTAATGCACCTTGAGCACTATTGTTCAATGTTGATCGCGCAGATGCAAAACGATTTAAAACCGAATCAAACTTTGATTGGTTCCCTAGAGACGCCGATATCAATGGTGAACGTTGATGAGAGGCTACTGCTTCGAGTCATTGGTAACTTGGTCGGGAATGCCATTAAATACGCGGGTGAGAACGCTCATGTGGTCGTGACGACATACGAACAGGTAATGGATAGACGTTACAGTGTAATATCTGTAGAAGATGACGGTGATGGTATTCCTGATAACAAGATTGCAGGTATATTCGACCCGTTTACTCGTATTGAATCAGCAAGAGACAAACGGTCTGGTGGCTACGGTCTGGGCCTTGCGATTGTTAAAGAAGCGATGGGTGTGATGAATGGACATGTAACTGCTGAGAATAGAGAAGGTGGGGGGCTGAGAGTGAACTTGATGTTCCCAATCGGTGATTAGCTTTCCCTATTGATAATTACCTTAAATTGATAACTGTCCCAACTCAGTAGTACTGACTTAAGCGATACCCAATAAAAACGCCACTGCATCTGCAGTGGCGTTTTTTTTTATGCGCTTTGGTATGGGCTAGGCGTAGCCATTAATTACGCCTGAGCTTGAAGACAAGAGCATAAGATAAGCGAGACTATGCCTGTTGGCGAGCTAGCTTAACTTCTTCTTCTTTCTCACCTGCTGCTGGGTCGTTGAAGCGAGACTCGTCTAGAGCGCCTTCAGACTTAGCAACGATGATAGATACGGCACTATCACCTGTGATGTTTACAGCGGTACGAATCATATCAAGAAGGCGGTCAACACCCATGATTAGAGCAATACCTTCAAGCGGCAGGCCAACTTGGTTCAATACCATCGCTAGCATAACAAGACCAACACCAGGGACACCTGCAGTACCAACAGACGCCAGTGTCGCCGTTAGGATAACCATTAGGTAATCACCCATTGAAAGGTCGATGTTGTACGCTTGCGCGATAAATGCCGTCGCAACACCTTGCATGATTGCAGTGCCGTCCATGTTCACAGTTGCACCTAGTGGTACTGTGAAAGAAGCGACTTTGTTGTCTACGCCCATACGGTTCTTAGCCGTTTCCATAGTTACTGGAATTGTTGCGTTCGAAGATGCTGTTGAGAATGCAAACATGATTGCATCTTCCATCTTACGTAGGAACGTAATCGGACTAAGACCTGTGAATCCTTTAAGCATCGCACTGTAAGTCACCAAGCCATGCAACAGCAGGGTACCAGCAAGCACTAAGAAGTATTCTGCTAGGTTCCAAATCGCACCTAAGCCAAGGCCAGAGAACAGTTTCGCCATCAAGAAGAATACGCCGTAAGGAGCAAGGTTCATTAGTAGCGCAACTAGCTTCATGATCACTTCGTTTAGATCAGAGAAAACTGCAGCGATACGTTCACCGGGTTTGCCCGCTGCACTGATTGCGATACCAAACAACACTGCAAATACGATAACTTGTAACGTTTTGCCCTCAGCCATCGCCTGAATAGGGTTGGTTGGGAACATGTCGATGATTACTTGGCCCAGAGAAGGGGCATCCGCTGATTTGAAAGAGCTCGCAGCAGTAAGATCCGCACCAGCTCCAGGTTGGAACAGGTTACCGATAGTTAATGCTAGAGTGATGGCAACGGCAGTAGTACCGATATAAAGTGCAAGCGTTTTGCCACCCATACGGCCAAGAGTTGATAAGTCTTTAAGAGAACTTGTACCGCACACTAGTGAAACGAAGACTAGAGGCACAACAAGCATTTTTAAACTGGCGACAAAGATTTGTCCGCCCACTTCAAAGAGTCCGTTAACGATGTAGTTGTTAACAAATCCGTTGTCTGCAAAAAGGGATTGAATGGCGAATCCCGTTAATATACCTACGACCATACCGAGGATTACTCGACCAGTCAGAGACATAGGTTTCTTGGTATTCATTTAGAACACTCCTTATTATTTATAACTTTGATACCTTTTCAAAGTGAGCAGGAGATTAGCAGTCGGATAATCAATTCGAAAAACAAAAAATGAGTTTGGAATTATAGATGTGATCAAAATCACTGATAATTGTGTAAATTAAACAAATAAAAACAAAATAATTCACTGTTAATTTACATCTATCGAGGGTTTTATACATAAATTTGTCGTTTCAAAGGTAGTAAATAAGAAGAGATGATTTTCTTATCAATCTTCACGTCTTCAATTGACTGAACAAATACCGTTGTTTCAAAAAATTCGGTGAAGATAACCAGTCGATTTACGTCCATGAGCCTTAACTATTTGTATTGAATGGTTTTGTTGAACTCCTCAAATATGACTCACCGACAGGCCTTTACAAAACTTTACGAATGCAAAGAATGTAAATTTAATGCAAATGGTAATAGTTATCACTTATATTCACTCCCGAAATAATTCAGTGGTACCGGCAACGGTTCAGCGAACACATCGAATAAATAACAAAGTGTTCGTCTAAAAGAATAAAAGCGGAGTAAAGGACATGTTTTCAAAGAGCCCATTGGCTTTAGTGATCGGCGCAGTATTAGCTTCACCAGCAGTATTGGCAGAAACAGTAAAAACAGACGAGCATATGGTTGTTGAAGGTCGTGACTACGGTTATAAAGCCGACACGAACACAACAGCAATGCGCATGGAGGCGACTCAATTAGAGACTCCGGGACAAGTTTTAGTAATCGATGAGCAAATCATCGATGAACAGCGTGCAACAACGCTTGGTGACGTGCTTAAGAATGACGCGAGTGTAAGTGCTGGCGGTACAAGCCGTAACCGTGAACGTTTCTCTCTACGTGGTTTCTCGGTAGAAAGCTCTTCGGGCTTCCTTAAAAATGGCCAGCAACATTGGTCTCACTACCGTCAACCAATCGAACTGCTAGAGCGTGTTGAAGTACTAAAAGGACCTTCTGGTCTTCTTTACGGTATTTCTGCACCAGGTGGCTTGATCAACATGGTAAGCAAAAAGCCAACTTACGATACGCAAGTAAGTGTTAGCCAAGATATTGGTTCTAATGACCATTCTCGTACAACGGTAGACGTAAGTGGCGCTTTGAACGACGCTGAAACTCTACGTGGTCGCGCGATTCTATCTAAAGAAAGCTACGGCTCTTGGAGAACTTATGGTGACGGAACTGAACCACAAACAGAACGTTTTGTTGGTGGTGTATTCGTTGATTACGATGTAACTGAAGACGTGACAGTTTCTGTTCATTACGACAAAACTAACGACGAAGGTAGCGTAGATTCTGGCGCTTTATACACGCTAGACGGCAACCGAGTAGGTAGCGACAAGCACATCTGGGATGCACAGTGGTCACAGATCGAGAATGATGTTGAGAACGTTGGTTTTGATATTGCTGCTAACCTGACTGATACATGGTCATTAAAAACAGGTTTCAACTACCAAGATTTCGAACGTATTGATATGGAAAGCTACCCAAGCTTTTCAAATATGAATCCTGATGGTACGGGCACCGTGACTCAAGGCGGTAACTACCGTCATGATAAATGGCGTTTCAGAACGGCTTACGTTGATCTAACAACAACCGCTGATCTTGCGGGCACAGAGCACCAACTATTATTCGGTGCTAACTGGTTAGGCTACAGCTATTACCGTGGTATGGATCGCTTCAGCAGCGCTGAATACGCACCAGATGCAACAGTACCAGCGCCGTCAGTGGGTCCAACATCGCTAGGTAAGATGAGTACTTACGATACTTGGGGCTTCTACATCCAAGATTTGATTACTATTAATGATGAATGGCAAGTTCTTGCGGGTGCTCGTTTCGACCGTAAAGTAAGTGATGGCGTAGCAGAAGAAAATGTAGCGCCTAAGCTTGGCCTGATTTACCACCCAGCATCAAACGGTAGTATCTACGCTTCTTACTCTGAAAGTTTCGAACCACAAGGTGTTGTGTCTAGCGGTAGCCGTAACTACACCAACGATGGCGAACTTCTTGATGCCGCGACGGGTGTTTCTTACGAAGTCGGTACTAAGTGGGAGCTGATGGACGAACGTCTATTCGTTTCTGGTGCGGTATTTGATATTACCCAAGAAAACATCTCAATGGATGTAGAAGACACTTCATCAGGCGATTGGACGAAGACACAAGGTGGCGAACAAGTTCACCGTGGCGCTGAGTTAGCAGCGCAAGGCTTTATCTCAGAAAAATTCTCTATGTCTGGTTCTGCAATGTACTTAGATGCTGAAATCACGAACCATGAAACGTATGAAGGTAACCGTCCAGTTGACGTACCTGAGTTTGCAGCAAGCGTTTGGTCTACCTATGCAGCAACAAACGAAGTTGATGTGAACCTGGGTCTTATCTACGAAGGTTCTCGTTACGGCGATAGCGCGAACACATTCAAGAAAGACGGCTACGCACGTGTAGATATGGGTGCTGCATACACGCTTAAGTACGACGATTCTCTTGATTTCGTAGCGCGTCTAACAGTCGAGAACGTATTTGATAAAGAATACCTAGCGGGTGGCGGTTCAACATCTTCAAACCACCAATTTGCTGAAGACGTAGTAATCGGCGAAGGCCGTAACTACATGGCGACTTTACAGGTAAAATACTAATTTGTTAGTAGGGTACTATTGTTAGCCTAAATACTAAGGGGAAAGTTTCGGCTTTCTCCTTTCGTGATTCTGCTATTCAGTAAAATATCCCTAGTAATGCGAGTGACTTTTAATGATAATGAGAGTGCTTATCAATAATAGTATTTATCAATAAAATGTATTTGACCTTCTTCTATAGTAAATGACTACAATTATGAATCTTTTAAAAACTAGCCTAGCGCTTGCCATCAGTTTGGTTGCAACGTCTTCTATGGCAAACAGCTTGGATCAAGCTCAATCAATTCAAAACAAGACCAATAACGCGTCGGCTTCGAGCCAAAAGGTTATTGATAAAAGCTCACAAGCGACTTTAATGCTGCAAGCTGAGATTGAGCGTCTGCAAGAAGAAGTTAAAAACTTAGAAATCTATCACGATCACCTTGCTGCATTGGTTGAGAGCCAAAACCAAGAAGCTCAAAGCATTGAAGAGCAGATCGAAGAAATCAAATACACACGCCAAGGTGTTGTGCCATTGATGTATCAAATGATCGATGGTCTTGAACAGTTGGTAGAGAAAGACGTGCCGATTAAGAAAGAACAGCGTCTAGAAAGAGTAGAAAAGCTACAAGCAATGATGACTCGTGCTGATGTGAGTGATGCTGAGAAGTATCGTCGTATCCTGGAAGCTTACCAAATCGAGATGGACTACGGCATCAAGCTCGGTGCTTACCAAGGCCGCGTTGCATTGAGCAACGACAGAACGATTGAAGCTGACGTGTTGCACCTAGGTCGTATCTCTTTGGTGGCTCGTAACCTAAATGGCAGCCAATATTGGTCTTGGAATCAAACACAAAATCAGTGGCAAGAGCTAGATTCTTCAATGAAATCTGAGCTAGATAAAGCTTACGACATTGCAAGCCAACAAGCGGCGCCAAGCCTAATTACTTTACCTGTTTCTTTAACTGTTGCGGAGGTTAAGTAATGAACTTAAAGCCATTAGCAGCATTGCTTTGCATTACATCACTTTCATTTTCTGCTTTCTCAGCTTCAGACTCAACGGCTCAGCTAGTTAATAAAGCAAAATCAGAGAGTCGAACTCAAGCTTCTCACAACGTAGTGCGTGAAGCTGATTTCAAAAAGACAGAACAAGAACTGAAAGCGATCAAAGCTCAGCTTGAAGCGAAGCGTACGTCTATCCAAGGTGCGACAGATGTTCTGACTCAAACGTTCAGTGATAACGAAAACAAGCTTGCTCGCTTAGAAGAGAAGCTGCGTTTAGAAACCGGTAGCTTAGGCGAGCTGTTCGGTGTCGTTCGTCAAAACGCAAAAGAACTCGGCGCAGAGCTTAGCTCAACCGTGAATAGTGTTGATCGTGCTGAACACACTGCAACTGTTGATCAAATCATTGATGCTAAATCACTGCCTTCAATGCCACAGCTGACCGGTTTGTGGATGAGCATGGTTGAACAGATCCAAGCGAGTTCTGAGCTTAGCAAATCTCAAATTGCATTCATTAATGGTGAAGGCAATACAAACAAGGTTGACGCTTACCGACTAGGTTCGATTGGTCTTGTGACAGAGCAAGGTTATGTTAGCTGGAACACTCAGCGTGAAGATGCGATCGCTTACCTTAAGCAACCACAAAATGGTCCAACGTTAGCGTCACTTTCTTCGTTAGCGAATGGTGAAGTATCTAACGTGGTTGTCGATCCTTCTCGCGGGTTTATGCTAGAGCAATTAGCACTTACGCCAAGTTTAACTGACCGTCTACAAGCGGGTGGTGTGGTTGGTAAAGTGATTCTTGGCCTACTAGCTATTGGTCTAATCATCGCATTAGTTCGTGGTGTCTCTCTTGCTATCGCACGCCAGAAAATTCGCGCGCAACTTAAGAACCCTGAGCAAGCGGGTGATAACCCACTAGGTCGTGTTCTTGCGATGTACAACAAGGAACAAAACCAAACGGTTGAAGCGTTAGAGTTGCGACTTTTAGAAGCGGTAGTTGATGAGCAGACTCACCTAGAGAAAGGTCTATCGATGCTTAAGCTATTGGCGGCACTAGCACCAATGTTGGGCCTTTTAGGTACAGTAACCGGCATGATCGAAACATTCCAAGTGATCACTCAGTTTGGTAATGGCGACCCTAAAGTTATGGCGGGTGGTATCTCGATGGCGCTTGTAACTACGGTACTTGGTCTGGTTGCGGCAATGCCTCTTCTACTGGCACACAACATTCTTAGCACTCAAGCAGAAAACATTCGCAATATTCTTGAGAAGCAAGGTATTGGTCTTGTTGCTGAGCAGGCTGAAAAGACCGTTGAATCAAACGCTGTTGTTTCACCAGTTGGGACTGCTGCGTAATGGATATTTTGTCGGGTTCTCTATTACCAGCGAGTTGGTTAACGAGTGACTGGCTGCTGTCTTTATCAAGCTTTATGGAGCAGGGCGGTTTCGTCCTGTGGTGGCTAGCGGCTGTCGTCCTAGTGTATTGGGTGCTTGTGGTAGAACGTGTGCTTTATCTTGCGTTCTACTTTCCTAAGCAACGCCAAGCTTGGATAGCGAAATGGCATGAAAGAGAAGATCACTCTTCTTGGCATGCCAAAGCCATTCGTGAAGGTTGGTTAGGGCAAGCGAGTATCTTGCTTAACCAAAACTTGAATTTTATTAAGCTGTTAGTCGCTATTTGCCCGATGTTGGGCTTGCTAGGCACTGTAACCGGTATGATCTCTGTTTTTGATGTTATGGCGACACAAGGCAGCAGTGACCCTAAATTGATGGCTTCAGGTATCTCGTTAGCAACACTGCCAACCATGGCAGGCATGGTTGCAGCGTTAGCGGGCATGTTTGTTCACGCTCGCTTAGCGAAAGTGTGTAACCGCTTAGAATTGAAATTAGAAAAATCTTTAAGGAGTCAACGATGAGACTCGGTCGACGTCATTCTAAAAACGAAGAGGCTCAAATAGACCTTACTTCGATGCTTGATATTGTCTTTATCATGCTTATTTTCTTTATTGTGACCAGTTCATTTGTTCGTGAATCAGGGGTGGAAGTCAATCGCCCACAAGCGTCTAACGTAGTAAGCCAAAAGGATGCGGGTATCTTTGTAGCGATTACGTCTGCGAATGACATCTTCATCGATAAACGTGTTGTTGATGTTGAACGTGTTCAAGCGACGTTAGAGCATTTATTGCTAGAACAACCTGATGCTTCTTTGGTCATTCAAGCGGATGAACACGCTTACAACGGAACCGTTGTTAAAGTGATGGACGCCGCTAAAGGTGCGGGTGTTAAAAACATTGCGCTTGCTGCTGAAAAGCGATGATCTTGGAGGATCTTCATAAATGATTCGCCTATTTCTTGCTTTACCGCTAGCGGGTGCATTGGGCTTAGCGCTGTTTTCTTTCATGGCTTGGATGGTCGATAATGGCCACCAACGTTCACCAGACGATAGCGAGACGTTAAGTTTCAACATGGTAATGGTGGAACAAGAACAAGAAGTTCAAAGAAGACAACGTGCAGTCCCTGAAAAACCAGAAATGCCAGAGCCGCCACCGGAAGCGCAAACGTCTCAGTCACAAGCTGAAGTTACGCCTCTGAATTCGATGTCTTCATTACCTTCTTTGGATTTGAATACATCCATTGACGGCCTAGCGATTAACGCGCCGACATTTTCTGATTTTGGGTCAAACCAACAAGCAATGCCTCTGTATCGAGTAGAACCTCGTTACCCACCTAAAGCGCTGAAGCGTGGTGCTGAAGGCCATGTGATAATGTCTTTTACCATCGACGAAACGGGACGCCCAATTGACATTCAAGTCACTGACGCAAACCCACGTCGTATGTTTGAACGTGAAGCGATGAGAGCACTTAAAAAATGGAAATATCAACCGAAAGTCGTCGATGGAAAAGCGATAGCTCAGGTTGGTCAAACCGTGAAACTAGAGTTTAAGTTGGCAAAATGATGAAACAGATATGGATATTAGTGGGCTTGTTGTTAATGCCCCTTACAACACAGGCACAAGAGCTAACCCAATATACTGCTATTCGTGTTCAAAAGGCGCATAAGCTTGCTCAAGATGAACAGGTTAAACAGGCCATTGACGTACTAGCAGGTTTAGAGCTTTCTAAGGGCTACGACAAAGCGTACGTAGCTCGTATGCTAGGTGTTTTTTACTGGCAAGATGGCAAAACCGATAAGGCGATTAAGCAGCTTACATACGCCGTCGATACCAATTTGCTGGTGGATGAACAAGCTTGGATAACGAAGCGTATGCTTGCGGATCTGTTATTAAACGATCAACAGTTCAAAAACGCGCTTCCACATTACTACGAGTTAGTAAAAACAGCGCCAGAGGCAGAAAAGAAAGACGTGCTTTGGATGCGAATTGCACAAGCGGAATACCAAATCGAAAACTGGTCAAAAGTACTGGTTGCTATTGGTAATCGCGACAAGTTCAATGCGAAATCAGAACTGTCGCCTCTTTCGCTAAAATTGGGTGCACAACTACAGTTAAAGCAATGGAAGCAATCTATTCCAACACTGGAAAGCCTGATTGAACTTCAGCCAGAAAAAGACAACTGGTGGCGTCAACTTGTGGGTATTCAGTTAAGACTAGAGCGTAACCGCGATGCATTGAACACGTTAGCGTTGGCGGATCTACAAGGTGTTGAGCTGAAAAACTCAGACCGCCGATTACTGGCTCAGCTTTATGCTAAACGTGGTATTCCAGAGCGTGCAGCACAAGAGATCGCTAAGTTAGATGATGCGAACAGCGATGTTCAACTCCTGGCTGAGCAAGCAACCTACTGGCAGTTAGCGAAAGAGTGGGACAATGCGATTGAAGTATGGACGTTAGCGTCTAAAAAGGACACGCAATATCATTGGAATGTGGCTCAATTACTGGTTCAGCAAGGTTACTACGATCGTGCTCTGGTTGTTTTGGATAAAGTGAAAGACAAGAACAAGCAAGCTGATGTTGCTTTAGCGAAAGTACGTTCATGGTACAAGCTAAAGAATCTTGATAATGCTCTTGCTCAAGCGAAACGTGCGAACAACATTGAGCCTTCTTCTGAGGCAAAAGGTTGGATTAAATATCTGACTCAGCTAAGAACAGTGAGTGATAACGGCAACGTCTAACTGCGAATAGCACAACAGAAGACAAGAGAAAGTAATATAGAGAAAAGGGTGTCATTTGATGGTTCAAATGACACCCTTTTTAATTTTGGCGGTTAAAGCTTTTTGAACTTTATCGTTCCAATGCGGCAGTTAAGGCTCGCACATCGTGCCGCTGGACGTAGCACTTTGAATCACGCCGCTGGTATCAGCAACCCAATTAATGGTGCAGTCACGATAAGGGTTTTTGAATGCGTGTACTGTATAACCATTGTCTAACGGTTTCTTGGTTTCAATCCAAGCATAGTTTCGAGACGCCCAAAAACTGATAGGGCGTGACCGTTCGGTGAGATAACGTTCTTGTACATCGGTTATGTCTGAACCGATGTATTCTTGAATATGTTCTTCCGTGCTGATTATTTGGCTGGTGCACGCCGTCACTAGCGCAGCAAAAGCCAAAACAAAAATACGCATTTCAAATCCTTTTAAGCTTCATTAGCTATCATCAAACCAGTGATCAAATAGTCCCAACTTTCTATCCTTAAAGCTACGACTGTTACCTTAAACCCATCTCAATCAAGCATGTTGAGATTGAGCTTTTTTGAGCTTTGACCCTGTTATCAATAACCTCTAATAAAACGAATCAAATCCCTTTAGTACACGTTAGCAAGAATATGCATACAGTTCGATTACTTCCCATGTAATGTTATGTAAATTTCCTTACGCCACTCGGCAAACGTAAACAATGTAAATTGAATGCCAATACGAATGATTATCAACTAAATTGTCGCCATAAAATTTATAGGTATTGGTTTGTATGTCGTTAAAAAGTAGGGCGGTTCAGTCATGGGCTCGTCGACTTCATGTTTATATTTCTATGGCGCTTCTGTTCGTGGTTCTTTTCTTCTCAGTGACAGGTATAACCCTGAACCGACCTGAGTTATTTGAATCAAGCCAACCCAATATCCAACGCTCTACGCTAACGCTTCCTACTAGTTTATTTACGATCCAAGACGGCCGTTTAAAAGCTGACGAGACAGCCTTTGAAACGTTTCTGTTTGAAGAAGCTAACCTCTCCGGCGTTCCTTCAGGTTTGGACATCTACGCAGAGATCGAAGACGGTGAGTTGCTCATCGGTGAAGTGTCTATGGACTTCAAAGGACCGGGCTACAACGCTTCCGTGTTTGTTGACGTTACGTCTGAATTTGTAGAAGTCGAAACCACGAATTACGGCGTTATCGCATTGTTGAACGATCTACATAAAGGTCGTAACAGCGGTGAAGTATGGAAATGGTTTATCGATATCACTGCGCTACTGATGATCTTCTTTGTGCTTACTGGCGTGTGCTTACTGTTACCTAAGAAAAAAACACTCAATACCTCCATTAAATGGACGGTGTTTGGGTCTGCAATCTCATTGGTTATCTATTTTGTCGCCGTGCCTTAACGCTTGATTCGATTGATGAATCGGATTGAAGAACGAACTTAAGGTTAAACGGATTTTAAAGGTTGTTAAAAATGAAAAAAATGAACTGGAGCAAGGCGCTTCTTGCTTTATCTCTTTTGCCAAGCCTAGGTATGGCACAAGCGATTCCTGATACGGCAAAACTGGATGTCAGCTTTGAGCTTCCAAAGATTGATACCTCTATGTATGCACGTCCTTATGTGGCGGTGTGGGTAGAGAATAGCGAACGAAAGTCAGTGAAAACCATCGAGCTTTGGGTCGGTAAAGACGAATGGCTTAAGGATCTGCGCAGCTGGTGGAGAAAGGTTGGCCGTTACGATCGTGAACTGGTTGATGCTGTGACGTCTGCAACACGTCCTGCTGGCCAGTACCGTTTCGTGTGGGATGGTAAGAGCGACAGCGGTGAAACGTTAGAACAAGGCGAGTACACGGTTCATATCGAAGTGGTTCGTGAACACGGTGGCCGTAATTACCTTCGCCAAAAAGTATCACTCGCAGATTCAAACATATCTTACGAATTAAAAGCAACGGAAGAGACGGGTGAAATCACCCTGAACTACATCGCTAAATAGTAAGTGCGAACAGTAACTAGCAAGTGCGAACAGTAACTAGTAAGTACGAACTAAAACCAAGCTGAACAGAATAGACAGTGGTCATCGTAGGCTCAGATAGAGCGACACGGCTAACAATTATAAATAATGGAATTGAACATGATGAAACAGACAAAAATCAAAGCACTTGCTCTAGCGGGTGTGATGGCATTCGGTCTAGCAGCAACGACAACGGCACAAGCTCACCCACGTTGGATTTTGCCATCTCACTTTACTGTATCTAAAGAAGGTGGTGATTGGCTAACGTTCGATGTTACTGCGTCTCACGGTACGTTTGTTTTTGATAAGCCTGCTGGCAGCGAAAATGCTCATGTCATCATGCCAGATGGCCGCAGCGAGCGTCCTAACTTCGTTATTCGTGGCAAGCGTCGTTCAATCTTCGACTTCTATTTTGAAGAAGAAGGTACACACAAAGTGGTGATAAACAATGAGCCTTCTTACTACACGCAATACAAAGCGGGTCGTCGTGACACAGTGAAATGGATTAAAGCAAACAAAGCGGAACGTGATTCAGTTCTTCCTGAAAAGTCGCGTGACGTGGTAACACAAATTAGTTTCACCCGTGCAGAAAGCTACATCACAGTGGGTAAGCCATCGGATTCAGTATTTAAGATTGAAGGCAAGCTACTTGAAATGAAGCCAGTCACGCACCCTTCAGACATCATTGAAGGTGAACCAGTAACGTTCCAATTCTTCTACAACGGTGAAATTCAAAAAGACGTGAAAGCGGAGATCACTCGTGAAGGCACGCTTTACCGCAACCACCAAGAACAGATTGATGTAGTGAGTGATGAGAACGGCGAAATCACGTTCACTCCAGACGTGGCTGGTCGTTACGTAATGAAAGCGAACTACAAAGGTGAGTTGATTGACAACCCACTGGCAGACAAAGCAAGCGCGAACGTTCACCTGACGTTCGAAGCACTGCTTCAGTAATCTGTGATATCGGGGCTAGCTCCCTGATTAAGCAATCAAAAACTTAAGGGCTCATTTGAGCCCTTTATCGCTCAGTTTACTACTGAGAATTTGCACTGTGGCTAGGGTATGAACCATGACAATAAAAACAAAACTAAAATCGATAATCACTCCATGCTTGGCACTGGGACTTGGTTTCGCTGCATTGCCTGCGCAAGCACACTTTCCATTGATGAGCTGCTGGTTTGAAGGCAAAACCGTGGCCTGTGAAGCGGGTTATTCTGATGGCAGTAAAGCGATTGATTACGCGGTTGAGATGTACGACTACGAAGACAACTTGATTGCAAAAGAGATGACAGATAAGCGCTCTATCGTTGAGTTTCCAAACCCTGACACTGAGTTCTACCTTGTATTCGATTCAGGCCATGAGTTTCCTGTTGAAGTCGACGTTGTTGAGATCAGCGAGAAATGATGATCCAAGGTGTACGTGCTGACACGGGCGGCAGAGAAGGCAAATGGGTAGGGCTGATCATTGTGTTCATTCTGAGCTTTGCTACGGTCGCGATCCCATTTCATCAAGCAGAAACCCACGTAAAAGCGGTACTTGATCATCAAATTCTGGTGACCGATGTTGAACAAGAAAACTTGGCAATGTTGTCAGAGCTGCGTTTAGCGCATGAAGAGATTCGTGACCTACGTATGGGCTCAGACGGCGAATGGCCGAGTGTTGCATCACTTAAAGATGAATGGGTTGCCCCGTTTGTAGAAGATCAGAGTTGGAAGCGCAAAGGTTCTCATGCTTGGGTACTGGACGAGCGTGGTTATTACTTTTCTACTCCAAGTGAACAAGCTACGCCTACCGATCATGGTTTTGCGGATTCCTTTATTTTAAATGCGAACAGCGTTTCTCCTGAAATCTGGATCTTCTTGGGCGGTGTAGCGAAACAGCCCGCTACTTTTGACCAACACACGCTAGAGTCTACGGGTTGGAAAATGGTCGTGAACGAATCAGAAATTGAACAGCATCATGAAAGCGATGCTCACTAATAATAAGAGAATTACTATGCGAATTATGACTCTGTTCATGTCGTTATTAGCGGTGTTCATGGCACCCAATGCATTGGCAAAAGAATATAAGATCGACAGCAACAAGCTGACGATTGGTATCACGCTTCAACCTTACTACAGCTACGTAAAAGCAGTAGTAGGCGACAAAGTGAACATCCTTCCTTTGGTTGATGCCGGCTTTAATCCGCATAACTACTTGCCACAACCGAACGACTTGAAGAGATTGAGCCAGATGGACGCCATCGTGGTAAACGGTATTGGTCACGATGACTTCGCGCTTAAAGTGATTTCAGCCGCGCAACGTGATGACCTAGTCGTGATCGAAGCAAACAAAGAAGTGCCTCTACTTCCTGCTCTTGGTCAGTCTGTTGGTCAAGGTGCCGTTAACCCACATACCTTTGTTGGGCTTTCGACAACAATTCAAAAGGTTTACACCATCGCGAGTGAGGTCTCTAAGCTCGACCCTGACAACGCGGCTTTTTATCGTAAGAATGCACGTAAATACGCAAAGCAATTTCGCTTTATGAAGCGCGATGCGATGTTGTCATTAGGTGAGTTAGATACTTCAGGTATGAAGGTGGCGACCACGCACAATGCGTATGGGTACATTCTGCAAGAGTTTGGTGTAGATGTGGCGGCGGTGATTGAGCCAGCACACGGTGTTGAGCCAAGTGCGAGCCAACTGCAAGATACGATCGAAAAGATCCGCGCTTCGGGCATTGATGTTTTGTTCTATGAGCTCAACATGCCAAATCGCTTTGTTGACACCATTGAAGCGGAAACAGGTGTTCAGCTTTACCGTTTTTCTCACATGACGCACGGCGAATATGCAGACGATAAAGTCGAAGTTGAGATGAAGAAGAACCTCGAGACGTTAATCGAAGCTATGAAATTTGCGGCGGCGAACCAAGCTAAAAGCGGGAACGCATAATGTTAGGTCCATCGATTTCAATCAATCACCTCGGTCTGCAATACGACAACAACGTCATTCTTGACGATATCTCACTAGAACTTAAAGCGGGTCAGTGTCATGTAATCATGGGGCCAAACGGCGGTGGTAAAACCTCTCTGCTACGCTCTGTTCTTGGTTTGACGCCTTTCTCTGGGCAAATCAATATTCATTGGCCAGAAAAGCAGAGTATTGGTTACGTACCTCAAAAAGCGACCTTCGAATCGAGCTTGCCTTTGACGGTCATGGATTTCGTGTTGCTTAACCAAACTCGAATTCCGCTATTTTGGCGTCGTAAGTCTAAGCAATTGGATCTTGCACTCGCGCAATTGGATCGAGTGGGTATGGCGACACGTAGCGATCGCCGTATGGGACAGTTGTCGGGTGGTGAGCAGCAACGTGTGTTGTTTGCTCAAGCGCTATTGGATAACCCAAGTCTATTGGTGTTGGATGAACCAACGACCGGTATGGATGAACAGGGCGTTCGTTATCTTGAATCGCTGATTCGTGAATGTGTTGACGAGGGTCGCACGATCCTTGCGGTTCACCACGATGTAACCGCAGTACGTCGCCTTGAAGCCAATGTACATGTTGTGAATCGATTCTTGGTTGATAGTGGTCCACACGAACAGGTACTACATCCAAGTAAGATTGAAAGCTTATTCCAGCATTACAGCAGTGGTGCTGCGATGAACAAACCGAAGGAGGTTGCGTAATGGATTGGCTACGACAATTTGCCGTAAGTGGTGTTGAAGCGGGTTGGTTATATGACAGCTTCATGTATGCGTTCATGGTCAATGCACTGGTTGCTGCATTGTTACTGGGCCCGTTACTAGGTGGCCTGGGTACTTTGGTGATTGCTAAGCGTTTGGCTTTCTTCTCTGAAGCGGTAGGCCACGCGGCATTAACCGGTATCGCTATAGGTGTGTTGCTTGGCGAGCCACCAGAAAACCCAATTATTGGTCTGTTTAGCTTCTGTATGATCTTCGCGCTGCTTCTTCACTTTGTAAGAAACAGAACCAATGTGCCATACGATACTTTAGTTGGCGTTTTCCTTGCTTTAGCACTGGCAGTGGGTGCGGCATTGCTGATGTACGTGGCGCGTAAGATCAACATCCACATGCTTGAGAACGTACTATTTGGTTCGATTTTGACGGTAACAGACCAAGACTTAGCGATTCTCGCAGGCAGCTGCGCGATCATTATTTTGCTCTTGATACCGACGTTCAACCGTATTCTTCTAACCTGTATCAGCCCTGATATTGCCAAGGTTCGTGGTTATAACACCAGTTTCTACGACTACTTGTTTGTCATGATGATCACCTTAGTGACGATTGCAGCGGTGAAGATCGTAGGTGCTGTTCTGGTTGGTGCATTATTGCTGATCCCAGGTGCGACAGCTCGCTTGCTAACTAAACGCATGGGCAGCTTTGTATTGCTGTCGGCATTACTGGCAACAGTCGCGTGTTTAGTTGGAACCGTCTTACCTATGGAATTGAAACTACCAGTACCTTCGGGCGCTTCAATCATCATCGTTTCTGCAACGTTTTTCCTAGCAGCAACGCTATACCGAATTGTAAGAAAGGCGTAATCATGACTTGTTTAATGAATCGTATCGCTAGCTCAGTAAAAGCAACGGCTCAAGTGAGTGTACTTGGTAGTGTATTAATGGCTGGTTCTGTGATGTCACTGAACGTGAATGCAGAAGACATCCTAACCAGTACACCTGTGACTTATGCATTGGCGACAGAGCTAACCAAAGGCACGGACATTACGACCGAATATCTACCACCTAAGCGCTACGGTATTGACCGTCTGCCGAATTGGTTTGGTACCAAGGGTGCGAGTAAAGTGCTTCAATCGGGTGAAAAGGCGACCGTTGCGGTAACGTTGTCATCGATCTGGCAAGCCGACCCTACGTTTGTATACGCAAGACAAAGCAATATCCGTTTAGTTGAGGTTGATGCCGCTCAAGCGATTACACCGCGTGCACAAGGCGTTGCTGCGCTTACATTGTCGAATGGTGATGTGTCTAAATACGCATGGTTAAACCCGACCAACTTAACACGTATGGCGGCGATTGTGGCTGACGACTTTAAGTTGTTGTGGCCTGCGCAAGCTGAAACGATTGATAGCAACTTACAACGTGTGATGTTGGATGTTCGTGAACTGATCAACAAGCAGCAAGCAGTATTGCTCGACAATGACGTAGATTCAGTATTGTTGCTTTCAGAAAGCTTGGAAGATTTCGCCTCTGGCAGCCAACTGTTTGTTGAAGAACGCATGTTCAAAGCTGAACTGGAATGGACAGAGCAGGACAAAGCCAAGCTTAAAGAGATGTTTTCGGAAGATGATGCTCTATGGTTAGTTACAGCGAAAAAGCCAAGCAACTTGATTAAATCATTGGTACCGAATGAGCGTATCTTGGTAGTGGATTCTGTTGATCGTTGGGGCAGAGCGGGAATCAACGCAAAAGCACCGTTTGCCCGTTGGGAAGTGCAGCCATTCAAAGGCTAACCAGCGCGATTAAAAATGGTAGGATCAAAAAAGCAGCCCAATTTGAGGCTGCTTTTTTGTTCTTGTCTGTTGGCTCTGAAAAGAGTGTCAGACAAGAGGACTGCGAGTATAAACTTACTCTGCAGCTTTTGTCTCTTCAGCTTCAACAGTTGCTTCTACTGAACCTTCAGCTTGCTCTTGAGCTGCTTTCGCTTGTTCTTCAGCTTCCATTTTTGCACGGTCAGCTTTAGAGATGTAGCGAGGCTTGTTGCTACTATGCAGTTTAGAATTCGCCTGTTTCTGCTTCTTTTTTAGAATTTGATTGATTTTTTTCTTACGGTTCATTGCTGCATAGCCTTGTATTTAGTTTAGGCGGAGGAGGATAATCATTTTAGCTCTAGAACTCAATATTTACATGGTATTCAGCAAGGAAAATATCACTATGCAGTCAGTCGAGACCGAACGTTTAAGATTAAGAATGATCACACCTCAAGATGCGGCGTTTATTCAACGACTATACAGCTCAGAAGATTTCCTGCGTTACATTGGTGATAAGGAAATCAACAACACTGAAAAGGCTGTCGAGTACATTGAAAACAACATTCTTAAGATGCATGAAGAGAAGGGTGTCTGTTTGTTGATGGTTGAAATCAAAGAAACTTCAACGCCAATTGGTATCTGCGGATTAATAAAAAGAGACACCTTAGCGTCGCATGATATTGGCTACGGGTTTGCTCCTGAGTTTTATGGTCAAGGCTTTGCCCAAGAAGCCGCGGAGGCGATAATTGAACAAGCTAAGCAGAATGCTGATATCGATCATTTAGTTGCCATCACTACCTCTGATAACATTCGAAGTATCACACTACTGACTAAGTTAGGCTTTGTGTTCGAGCGAGTTGAAGATGTGATAAGCGAAAGCGTTAATCTCAACCTGTACGGTTTCTCATTAGGTAATTAAAACATGTTCCAACATAACAATATTCTACAAGGTGAGCTCGCAACGGAGTACAAAACCGTTATTGCGATGGTGCACATCTATTGCAAAGATCACCACGGTGAAGTTCGTCAGAATAACGCGTTATGTGAGGAGTGTGAGCAACTGTTGCGTTACGCCGAAACACGACTGGATAGATGTCCTTATGGCGAAGCAAAACCGACCTGTAATAAGTGTCCGATTCATTGCTATAAACCAGACCCGAAAGAGCAAATGCGATTGGTGATGCGCTATGCCGGGCCAAGAATGCTACTTAAGCATCCGATATTAGCGATTCGACATCTGATTCATGAGAAACGGAAAGTGCCTGAAAAGCCGTTGCCGAATGTGTCGAACCGCCATATCCGAATGAACAAGAAGTAAGTGGCGCTTTAAAGTAATTTCTAAAGAAATGCAAAAGGTCTGATTTCTCAGACCTTTTTTATGTAGATACGTTTTATCTAAGTTTGAATATAGCCAGGTAACTGAAACTTACGCCGCTTGAGGCTCTTCGTAGGTCACCGTTAGGTTGTTGATCCAGCGTCGGCTCAAGTAACGGTGTGAACAGATGGTCAATTTCACGACTTCTTCTACCAACATTAGACCATAGATGTATTTAAAGTCCCATTCAGCGACAAACGCGCCGTAAACACATACAGGAATGCCCACCATCCACATCGCGATGAAATCCATGCGAAGGCAGAACGCATTATCACCACCAGCACGAATAATACCGTTAATGATCACCATGTTGAGCATGCGAATCACGACCGCAAAGCACATGATCATCATCGCAGGTGAAGCAAGCGGGTATAAAGCGTCTTTGGTCAGGTTTAGCCATGACAGAACGTGCTCTTTACCCATAAACAATAGCAAGCCTACAACCGCACCAAAACCAACCACGGCTTTGATGAACGTCAGACCCATACTCATAGCGTCATCAAACTCATCACGACCGAGTGAGTGACCAACCAACACGGAACACGCTACAGAAATACCAAAGAATATCGAGTAACACAGCGACTCAAAAGGCGCGAGCATAGAGAACACAGCAAGTTCCGTTGTGCCCATGTGACCGAAGATCATTTGGTATGCCATAGTACCCATTGCCCATAACACGGCATTCATCGTTAGTGGCAAAGCAATACGACGGTAAGATAGCCATAATGACGGACGATGTGGTGAGCTAGGCGTGGTTAACAACCAGTGTTTACGCATGCGCATATAGCCATACATCAAACCCACTTGAATCAAGCGCGCTAAAGTGGTTGCCAATGCCGCACCTGCAACGCCCATCGCTGGAATACCGAAGGCACCTTTAATGAGTACGAAGTTAAGTGCGATGTTGAGGGCAATCGTGACCGCACCAAGCAATAGTGGTGTTACGGTGTCACCTGATGAGCGCATGCTTGCTTCTACCACGACCACAATGTGAGTCAGAAGAAGGACAGGGAATCCATACCACAGGTAAGTCGCGCCAAGTTCAATCACGGTTTGATCGCTGGTCTGCAACATCATTAAAAACTGAGAACCAAGAGTGATGATTGCAGTAACAGGCAGCAGAACTTTTAAGCCAAACACCATTGCGATAGATGATACCGTTCGCGCGCTTTTTCGGTCGTTCTTTCCCCAGTATTGAGCGACTAATGTTCCGTTTGCTGAGGCCAACCCTGCCATAATCATAATAGCAACGAAGTGCCATTTTGATGCAATTCCCACAGCCGCAGCTGCTTCCATACCATAATCACTGACCATTAATACGTCAGCAAGGGCAAGAATAGCGACAAGCGCACTTTGTAAAGCAACAGGTAAACCCAGTTTAACGATACGAGGTAAGATGCTCTCTGGCTTGTTATTCATAGATGAGTTAGGGTTGATGTTAGTTGTCATAAGCTCTCCGATTTATGGCAGAACTATAGTGATTTGAGCGAAGTAACAACATGTTTAAAAAACAACAAAACCTGTGCGAATCCGTCATTGATTCAATGAGACCAAAATCAACTTGGCATGATGATGTTTTTCTCGCTGAACAGTGCAAAGAACGTTTTTTGACCGTTGAAGATATTCCAGAGATGAAAAGCTTTGGTGTCTATATGGGCGGCATGGCGAAGCTATATGATGGCTACTGGGTTGAGCGCGAATCCGTTAATGTTCATACGTTGATTTTCACTATGGAAGGTGGCGGCATTCTAACAACCGCAACATCGGTCCAAGCGATTACACCTTATACACTCGTGGTGCTTCCTGCTGAAACCCCATTTCGTTTTGAACTCGATCCTCAATATAATTATTGGAAAATGGCGTGGATGCTGACGCCTGACACCAAGCAATGGCAGCACATAGCAAGTTTAGGACAGGGGATTGTGCCTTTTGGAGAGTGTGAGCAGATCTGGTCATTAATGAACTTGGTTTACTTTGAGATAGGCGGTAGAGCCAGTTACCGTAAGTTACTCTTGAGTGAAATTATCCGAACATTGACGGGGTTTGAGCCTAAGTCGACCAGCACCACTGCACGTGTTCAAGCGCTCTATAACGAAATTGAAAGTAGTCTGCATCAGCCATGGACAGTGGCAGGGATGGCTGAAAGAGTGTTCATCAGTGAAGAGCAACTCAATAGAGTCACCAAGACGCTATTCAACCTCTCACCACGCAGTAAATTGATTCAATTACGTATGGACAAAGCCACCAGTCTACTGAAATATCAAGATTGGTCAGTTTCTATGATTGCTAATCGCTTAGGCTACAAAGATCCTTATAACTTTTCGCATCGTTTCAAAAAGCATTTCGGTTTGTCACCCAGTCAATATCGAAAGAGCCATCGACTTCTTGGTTAGCCTTGCACGATGAAATGAGAAGTGTGGGAGAAGAAGGTTACATATAGGCATGAGTTGAAAAGGGCCCTTCGCTTAGACATAAAGTCTGAACTCGGAGCCCTAATGACACGCATCTAGTGTCTGTCTATTTAAGCTTACTCGCCTGCAATCTGTAGGTGAGAGCGCTTTAGGCTAGCAATCAACATGTAGATCGTTGTAGCAAGTAGAGACGCGAATAGGTAAGTGAACAATCCTGCTTGTGAATCCATAAAGCTGTCTGCAACGATTGGTCCCGCAACAGAACCGATGCTGTAGCAAAGTAGCATGATTTGAGTCACTGACACCAAGTAGCTTGGGTCAAGGTTACGGCAACCTAAGTTAATCGCGATTGGGTATAGCGCAAATGTGGCCATGCCTAATACGAACAAGCTCATGCCTAGTACGTAGAAATCGTGATTGATAGTCAGCACACCAATGCTTGCAACCCCTAGCAGGCAGAACAAAGCCATTAATAACACTTGTCCTACGTGGTGAGATAACCAAGTCACCATCGGCTGTACAGCCATACCACCCATGATAACCAAAGCCATCAAACCACCAATGTCTTCGTGTGCAATGTTACGTTGAGCAAGTTCAACTGGCATCAAGCCGTAAATCGCACCTAGCGTTAATCCGGAAACAATGCAGCCAATTAGCGCGCTGTGGCTTAATTTGCTGATCTGCTTTAAAGACAAAGATTGCGCATCGTGGATCTGTGGTGGAGTTGCTTGTCCGTACATCAGCACAATGATCGCACCAAACAGAAGGGTGAACATTGCGATGAAAGGTACGCCACCAGTAATACCTAGGTAACCGATACCAAGCTGACCAACTGCAGAACCGCCGTACAGTGAACACATGTAGATAGCGAGACGTTTTGCGCGTTGTGACTCGTCGCCGCTCATTAGCCAAGACTCTACAATCACGAAGATACCTGCAACCGCCACACCAGCCACAAAGCGAGCTAGTAGCCATACTGCTTGGTGTGGGATCAATGGCAATACAAGGATCGTTGCGATGAACACACTCAATGCGATGACGAACGCATCTTTGTGGCCAACACGCGCAATGGCACGTTCAATCAATAATGTACCAGCCAGTAGACCTGCATAGAATGCACTCGCCAACCAACTCGATAGATCTTTGTCTAAGCCATACTCAGACAGCATTAATGGTAATGAACTCATTAAGTAGCCTGAAGCGATCGCGTAAAAAGACAATGCAATAACAGGAACAGTTATGCGAGTTGTTGGTTGGATGTTGTCCAATGCAGGAGCCTCTGATAGTAAAAGAAACGATGAATTTTCCGCGACTATGGGGGAGAAACTGAATTGGGTAAAACAAATAAAAATGGTCGTTAAGATAAAGGAAATTTATCGACCAACTAAACTAAAATACGGTTGCGATATTTGGTGGTTTGGCGAGATTTTATGCGGGCAAAAAGTCGTTAAGCCGTTGTTCATTGGTGGTTTAATTTAGAAAAAGATTGCAGCGTGATTGTCTTTTTATGATTTGGATTGAGTGGGATTTTAAGTGTTAGACAGTTTCTTTACGGTATTGACGTGGCGAGTTACCACTCCACTTACGAAAGGCATGACGAAAGTTAGCGCTATCAGAAAAGCCAACTCGTTCAGATATCTCTTCAATACTCATTCGAGTTGAAGAAAGGTAGTGCCGGGAAAGGTGAAAGCGAACATGGTCCAGTATCTTCTGATAGCTCGTATCCGCTGCTTTCAGGTGACGACGCAGAGTTCGAGAAGACATGCCCAGTTCTGAAGAAATGGATTCTATAGAAGGGTAACATCCTGGCCTTTCAATCAGCATCTGAGAGACTTTCTCTTTGAGGCTACTGGGTGCACTGACTTTTGCCAACATGTCATCACACGATTTTAAGCACATCTGTAAAGTGATGGGGTTGGCGGTAGGAAGAGATGAATACAAGGTGGTTGCGTCGAACTCCCATTCAAGCCGGTCACTATTGAATTCAACCGGGCAGCGGAAAATCTCTGTGTATAGATCGCCGTATTCAGGTTTTGGATAGGGGAAGCGGATCACTTGAGAAGGAAAGGGCTGCTGTAAGACCTCTTCGCACAAACTGTGTATCGCTGCGAACCAGTATTCACAACAAAAGGGCAGTAAAGAATCGAGTTCGATAAGTTGCTCTGCGCGAAAGTAACCAATGTTGTCTTCTACAGACATGGTTTTCCTGAGGACAGGGCCAGCAAGTTGCAGATACTTAAACCCGATTAAAAAGGCATCGAGTAGTGTTTCGCTGCTAAACACCGCATAACCGAGCACGCCGAAATCGCTGAACCTCGCTTGTTGGCCAACTTTAAGCCCCAATCCGTCTTCGTTGGAATTCGCTAACGCATTACTGAACACAGCAAGCTTTTGCGCCAAAGTGATGTGTGTATCGGGTGTGTTGAGTTGGAGAGCATCGATGTTACTGCCTTCGAGCAACTCTTCGATACTGAGAACAGGCGACAGGTAACGATGCAGCAACTGAAGATCCAGAATGCCGAATGCTTGCATGTCGGGTTCGTAAACTGCGGTGTATTCCATAAGCTGCCTCTTGTTGAATATCGATATCTTAACCGAACTTTTAACATTTACGCCTGTTGCTTGTTCTCACTTTCGCAAGCTTGTTCCAAATTTTGGTTTATGTGTGCAAGGTTTTATTGGGCTAGCGCAGGCTGTGTCCGAATATCACCGGTTTTTGTCTTTTTGAAACCTGTTCGAAATGTTATCGAAATGTTGTAATTTATTGGGCTGCACATTGGAGCGTCTCAAACATTTTGCTCAATAACGACTCTTATCTACATGACACACCAATGTGCAGGCTCGTGATGACAAGAAAGAGACTTATTACAACGATTAGAACGTCTACGGTGACCGTCACAAACAGGTCTAAGCCGCACAAGGAGATCATGGATGCACAATCTTGCTGTTAATTTGGAGCGTAGCGCTTCGCTTTTTCCAACTAAAGCCGCTCTGCGTATGGGATCGGATGAAATCAGTTTTTCTCAGTTAGAACAACTTTCTGGAAACGTGGCTGCTAACTTGAAAAGACTTGGATTGCAGAACGGAGATAAGGTAGCGTTGTCATGCCCGAACGTGACTTACTTTCCGATAGCCTATTACGGGATTCTAAAAGCGGGTTGTGTAGTCGTGCCTTTGAACGTGCTATTCAAGGCCAGAGAGATCGCTTATCACCTTAATGACTCTAACGCGAAGGCCTATTTATGTTTTGACGGCAGTGAAGAGCTTCCAATTGGTCGCTATGGTTTACAAGGTTTTGAGCAGGCAAACCACTGTGAACACTTTGTCGAGATGCCTATCCCAACAAACACAGACACTACTTTAGAAAGTAATGAGGAGCATGAATCAATCGCTGATTGGTTGGCACAACCTTTTACTCCTTTTGAGTCTGTGGCTTGTCATGGCGATGATACCGCAGTAATCCTCTATACCTCTGGCACAACAGGTCAGCCAAAAGGCGCAGAGCTTTCTCACACCAACATGCAAACCAATGCGATGGCATCTCAGTATTTAATGAGATTGGAATACAGTGACACGACAATGGCCACGCTTCCTTTGTTCCACAGTTTCGGCCAAACAGTGATGATGAACGCGAGTGTGTTAACGGGCTCCACCATGGTGTTGATTCCTCGTTTTGAACCATCACTGGTTATTGAACAGATCATTAGCCATAAAGTCAGTGTCTTTGCTGGCGTTCCTACCATGTACATTGGGCTTCTTAGAGCCGGAGAAGAGTCATTAGAGCGCTCTGAACAGGTTAAACACAGCTTGAGGTTAGGTGTTTCTGGCGGTGCTTCTATGCCGCTTGAGGTCATACGGCAGTTTGAATCTCGTTTTGAATTACCAGTCTTAGAAGGTTATGGGCTCTCGGAAACGGCGCCGGTTGCGACCTTTAATCATATTGATGGCGATCGTTTATCGGGTAGTGTCGGTCAGCCTTTATGTGGCCACCTCATCAAGATTACTGATATACAAGGCAACTCTGTCGCTATGGGTGAACTCGGCGAAGTCTGCATTAAAAGCCCAAGTGTGATGAAAGGCTATTATCAAAGGCCAGAGGCGACAGCTGAATCTATTCGTGATGGTTGGTTCTTAACGGGAGATATCGGTCGCGTCGATGAGCATGGCAATTTGTTCATTGTTGACCGTGTTAAAGACATGATTATTCGTGGTGGGTACAACGTTTATCCACGTGAAGTCGAAGAAGTGTTGATGTGTCACCCCGATGTCGAAATGGTCGCGGTGGTAGGCGAGCATCATGAACATTTAGGCGAGGAGATCCACGCGCATGTGGTTCTTCACGAACATACGCAATGTGATAGTGCCGCCTTGATAGCATGGTGTCGTGAGCAACTCGCCGACTACAAATACCCGCGTAAGGTATTCATTCGTAAAGCCTTACCCATGACAGCAACCGGAAAAATCTTGAAGCGTGAGTTACACCCACTAGAAATAGCGGAGATGGCAAATGGATAGTTATGATTTTATTATTGTTGGCGGTGGTTCAGCTGGGTGTGTGATGGCTTCTCGGCTGTCGGAAGATCCTGATGTGACGGTTTGCTTGTTAGAAGCGGGTGGTAAAGACACCAGCCCATTCATTCACACACCCGTTGGCGTGGTGGCGATGATGCCAACCAAACTCAATAATTGGGCATTCGAAACGGTTGAACAGCCGGGTTTGAACGGTCGTAAAGGCTATCAGCCTAGAGGTAAGACACTTGGCGGTTCTAGCTCTATCAATGCCATGATGTACGCTCGTGGACATCGCTATGACTACGATAGATGGGAAAGGCTGGGCAATGCTGGCTGGAACTATGAATCCTGTTTGCCTTACTTTAAGAAAGCAGAAAACAACGAAGTCCACCAAGATGAGTTCCATGGCCAAGGTGGTCCTCTTAATGTGGCCAATCTTAGATCGCCAAGCCCTATGTTGGAACGTTATTTAACGGCGTGTGAATCGATAGGTGTACCTCGCAATGAGGATATTAACGGCGCTGCTCAGTTTGGGGCGATGCCGACGCAGGTAACACAGCTGAATGGTGAACGATGCAGTGCTGCCAAGGCTTACTTAACGCCAAACCTTTCACGATCAAATCTCACGGTCGTGACTAAAGCCACCACACATAAGGTTTTGTTTGAAGGCAAGAAGGCGATTGGTGTTGAATATGGTTCTAGCGGAAAGCGTTATCAGATACGATGCAACAAAGAAGTGATTCTTTCCGCTGGCGCGTTTGGTTCTCCCCAATTGCTGTTACTGTCTGGTGTCGGTGCTCAAACTGAACTAGAGACACATGGAATCGAACAGGTTCATGAATTACCTGGAGTGGGCAAGAACCTTCAAGATCATATCGACTTAGTACATTCGTATAAATGCAGTGAAAAGCGTGAAACTTTTGGTATCTCGCTGCAAATGGCCTCTGAAATGACCAAAGCCTTACCACTATGGCACAAAGAACGCTGCGGTAAAATGAGCAGTAATTTTGCAGAGGGAATAGGCTTTCTCTGTTCCGAAGATCATATCGCTGTACCGGATTTAGAGTTTGTATTTGTGGTCGCTGTTGTAGATGACCATGCTAGAAAAATTCATACCAGTCATGGCTTTACCTCTCATGTCACCTTATTGCGACCGAAGAGCTACGGCACCGTAACGCTCAATAGTAATGATCCCTATGATCCGCCTAAGATCGATCCTGCGTTTTTCAGTCATCCTGAAGACATGGAGATCATGATTAAGGGCTGGAAGAAGCAGTATCAAATGTTAGAGAGTTCCGCGTTTGATGATATCCGAGGCAATGCTTTCTACCCTGTGGACGCCAGTGATGACAAGGCTATCGAGCAAGATATTCGCAATCGTGCAGACACTCAGTATCACCCGATCGGGACCTGTAAAATGGGACCTAGTAGCGATTCTTTAGCTGTGGTAGATAAAGATCTCAAAGTTTATGGATTGGATAATTTGAGAGTCATTGATGCTTCTGTGATGCCGACACTGATTGGGGCAAACACCAATGCACCAACCATTATGATTGCTGAGAAAGTCGCAGATCAAATCAAACAGCAATACGGGTTTGGCAAGCAAGAATCTAATATTCAAGCGAAAGGCGAAGCTGTAGTTTTATTCAAGAAGTTAAGTGATAACCATAAATAAAACAGTAGGTTAGATAGTCTTGATTTGGTAAGACTCTCTAACCTATTTTTGTGTGCTTACTTAGAATTAAGTAATGCTAAATCAATAGCTTAACCAATAGTATTACTTAGTTAGTGCTTGATTAAGCCACTGATCAAATTGACCTTTTGGCAGTGCACCGTTAATCGTATCAACACGTTGACCGTTCTTGAACACCATCACCGTTGGGATGCTTCTGATTTGATACATAGCCGCCAGTTGCTGTTGAGCTTCGGTATCAATTTTAACAAATCGAACATCGCCAGCGCGCTCTTTAGCGACATCGCTGAACACAGGTGCGAAACCTACACATGGGTTGCACCATGTCGCCCAAAAATCGACAACGACAGGCTGTGAACTGTTCAAAATTGATTGGAAATTCAGTGACGTACCTTCGATTGGTGCACCGTCTAGAAGTGCGTTTTTGCACTTACCACAAGTAGGGCTTTCTGAAATTCTTTCTGAAGGAACTCGGTTTACGCCACCGCAAGAAGGGCAACGTGTGTTGAATGTAGACATAACTTTCTCTTTTTATTGCGTCTCCGTGCCTAACGCGATTTACGAATCATGTACGGAACGCTTATACTGTTTAAAACAAGAATAAGATACTCAAATAAAAACAAACAATAAACAGGTAAATGATGACAAAATTTTACGCTGAAATTACGGGCTGGGGAAAGTGTCTGCCACCAGCCGTGCTATCCAATGATGATTTAAGCACTTTCATTGATACGTCTGACGAGTGGATTCGTACTCGAACTGGTATCGAAAATCGTCGTATCAGTCATGTAAATACCTCTGAGCTAGCGACCGTTGCTGCTCAACATGCAATGGCGTGTGCTGGTTTAACAGCCGAAGATATCGATCTTGTGATCGTAGCGACGTGCAGTCCAGACTCTCTTATTCCAAATACCGCGTCTAAAGTTCAACAGAACTTAGGCATCAAGAGCGCAGCAGCTTTTGACCTTAATGCAGCGTGTACAGGCTTTATCTACGGTGTTGAAACAGCAACTCGATTGATTCAAGCGGGCAACTACCGCAATGCGATCGTTGTGGGTGCAGAGCGTCTTTCATTCTTCATCGACTGGACCAAGCGTGATACTGCGGTTCTATTCGGTGATGGCGCTGGCGCTGTGGTTCTATCACGTACTGAAGAGCAAGTGGGTTTACAAGAAGCTCAAATCGGTTGTGACGCAGAGGGCCGTGACATTCTAGCAGTACCAAAATTCGGTACTTCTATGGACCGCTTTGCTGCTGATAACGGTTACTGGGATTTTGATTTCGTTGGTAAAGAGATCTTCAAGCGTGCAGTGAAAGGAATGGGCGCTGCAGCACATACAGTATTGAGTCGCACTGGCATCTCAACTGAAAACATCGATGTTGTGATTCCGCACCAAGCGAACATCCGAATTATTCAAACTCTGTGTGATATGGCGGGCATTGAACGTGAGAAAGCGTTTGTGAACATTCAAAACTACGGCAACACATCGGCTGCGACTGTGCCGATTGCATTGTGTGAATCGTTAGAGCAAGGCTTTGTTAAACCTAACTCAAACATTCTTGTGGCGGCATTCGGTGCCGGTTTAACTTGGGGGGCAGGTCATATTAAGTGGGGTAGCCGTGTTGAGCCGTTAGGTCAATCGGACGCTAAGCTTCCAGAAGCAGATAGCTCGGCATTAGAACTTCTAGAGAGAGCCATTTTACACTGTAAAACGCGTCCTAATTCTGAGAATGAGTAGCAGCATGGCCCAAGTTCGTTTTATGACAGAAGCCGACCTCGATGGAGCGGCTTTAGTTCACCAAGCTACTTTTGTTCGACAGCAAAACTCAAAAAATTGGTTACAATGTAACTTAAATGCTGCGCCACGCTTTCTTAACTTTGTTGCTGAAAGCGATGGCGAGATTGTCGGCTACATTATTTGGGTTCAAAAGAGTGGGTTTAGGCCTGAAGCTGTTTTGGAGCTAGAACAACTTGCTGTATTACCGAGTGCTCAGGGGCAAGGATTGGGCAAAAAGCTGATTCTAGACTCTTTGCCTCAAGTGAAGCAGAAGCTATCAGAGCAGGGCTCGACACTAAAACATGTATTAGTGACCACCAGAGCAGATAACTTTGCACAAAAGCTCTATCAGTCGACATTGGGCGCTCAAGTCGAAACCACGATTTCAAACTTTTACTCAGCCGATGAAGTGCTTATGATAGCTCGCAATGTAGGTGAACGAATCTGATCGCTGAGTTCTTAGAACCATTATTATCAGCGGCATAACTCGATTAACGTTTTATTAGGGGCTTCTGTGGCCCTTTTGTTATTTCTTAGGAAGTATTTTGAAGAAAGTTTTAGCAATTGGCTACGTTTGGCCAGAACCGAATTCATCGGCGGCTGGCAGCCATATGATGTCTCTTTTACGTCTATTTAAGAGACAAGGTTGGTCAGTTGAATTTGCAACACCCGCTCAAGAAACCGAGCACATGATTGATCTCTCTGAAGAGGGCATCACAAGCCAATCTATACAGTTAAATTGCGATAGCTTTGACGATTACATTGAAGAGCTGCAGCCCGATGTTGTGATGTTTGACCGTTTTATGATGGAAGAACAGTTTGGTTGGCGTGTCGAGAAAGTATGCCCGAATGCCTTTAAGTTACTGGATACGGAAGACTTACAGTTTCTTCGTAATGCTCGACACGAAGCGGTTAAGAAAGAAACAGATCTGACCAAAGCACACTTGTACAGTGACTTGGCTAAACGTGAAATTGCCGCGATTTTGCGCTGTGATCTTTCGTTGATCATTTCAAGTTACGAGATGGAACTGCTTCAATCTGAGTTCAATATCGATCCCAAACTGCTTCATCATCTGCCGTTCATGGTTGATCTTAATACGCTTCCTGAAAGCACGAAAAGCTTTGAAGAACGTAAGCATTTCATGACGATAGGCAACTTTAGACACGCACCGAACTGGGATGCCGTACTTCAGCTACAGAAGATTTGGCCGAAGATTCGTAAACAGTTACCTGACACTGAACTTCATATTTATGGATCGTATCCGCCGCCAAAAGCAACCGCTTTGCATAACCCTAAAACTGGCTTCCATATCAAAGGTTGGGCGAAAGACGCTCAAGAAGTGATGGAAGATGCACGTGTTTGTGTTGCGCCATTACGTTTTGGCGCTGGCATTAAAGGCAAGTTACTTGATGCGATGAAGCTACAGACTCCGAACGTGACCAGTGAAATCGGCAGCGAAGGCATGTTGCCACAAGGAGAACTGCAATGGCCAGGTGCGGTTGCTGATGATATCGACGAATTTGTTGAAGCTGCAGTTGCCCTTTATAAAGATGAAGAGAAGTGGCTTAAGGCACAAAGCCGATGTCATTCAATCCTTGAAGCGCACTACGAGCAGAATAAACTGGGCGACACATTGATTGAGCGATTGATTGCGCTAGGTTCTGAGCTTGATGCGCATCGACTGAATAATTTCTTTGGTTCAATGCTTAAGCACCATAGTATGGCGAGCACTAAGTACATGTCGCAATGGATTGCTGAGAAGAACAAGGTCAAATAGCTGTTCTTTACCAAAGACAGAATAAATCTTAAGCCCTTAGGTTAACGCCTAGGGGCTTTTTTCATGCAGGGCGCTTGTTAATTCCAGACTTACAAAACGACACATACTCGCAGTACATTAGCATTGACTAATTTATATTTATTAGTAAACTCTAATTTATAGGTTGTCATGAGTTTATGATGTTTGTGGATAGGAGAGGTTTGTGCTTAGTTTGATTCCTTGGGATGCTTTTTTCGGCGGCATGTTGTTAGGCGTGTCGGCCATTGTTTTAATGTTGGGGATTGGTCGAGTTGCTGGCATTAGTGGCATTGTCAGCCGATTATTGCCAACTGGCACCAGCAACAAAGAACGTAAAGATGCGGATACAGCAAACACCGAAAAACACTGGCGTATCGCCTTTGTTGTGGGAATGGTCGCAAGTGGTTGGCTATTAATTCCGACGGGCTACCAACTTCCGCAGTTAGAAGAGATGAATCTCGCTTTAGTGATTATTGCTGGCCTTCTGGTGGGCTTTGGTACTAAAACAGCGAACGGTTGTACTAGCGGGCATGGCATTGTCGGAATGGCGCGTTTATCTAAACGTTCTATTGTTGCGACCTGTGTATTTATGGGTGTGGCAATCGTAACCGTGTTTATCAAGAATCTGACTGGCTTGGGGGCATAATGAAAAACGCTTCATTTACTATCTTTATCGGTTTGGTCGCAGGTATTCTTTTTGGCTCTGGCATGATCATCTCAGGGATGGTTGATCCTGAGAAGGTACTCGGCTTCTTAGACATTACCGGTAACTGGGACATTAGTTTGGCATTCGTCATGGGTGGCGCGCTATTGGTCTTTGCACCGTTTTATCATCTGGTCATTAAAAAGCGCGCTAAAGCCATCAATGGCGAGCCGTTAGATAGCCGTAACAATCCGTTGATAGACAGAAAGCTGATTCTTGGATCTACAGCGTTTGGCTTAGGCTGGGGGATTGCAGGCTTTTGCCCAGGCCCTGCGGTAACCAGCCTAAGTGGCGGCAACCCGACGGTGTGGGTGTTTATGATAAGCATGCTGGTGGGAATGTGGCTGGCGGATCGTATGAACAAAACGTGTTAGTAGCAAGCTTATAGCTGATTACATTGGCTTTGACGTTATCCGTTCTGAGCTGACCAAGCATAGAGGTTGACTCGCTTTCAGCACGAAAGTCAGTCAGCCTCTTTCTATATTTACTGTTTCTATTATTTTCAGTTATCTACAATCTGTTGTTATCTAAAATCTACTATTTAATAGTCGTTGAAACTGGACAGTGGTCGCTGAGTTTGTAGTCCAGAACATCTTGTGTTTCAAATACCTTCTGCTTTGCAGGAGAAGCATTTAGCGACTCACTCACCACAATATGATCAATAACAGAGCGGAACTGATGTGTGCGATAATTGTTGCGGTTAGAGCGTACCTTACAATCTGCACGGGTCTTTCGTGTCGCTAACTGCGCATCAGTATATTGTGATAACTCTTTCCACATCCAATCTCGTGAGTAAGCGAGGTTATGGTTAAAGTCGCCAAGAATGGCGTAGTCTTCGTTATTGCGCTCTCTTTGCTTTATCCACTTGTTCAGTTGCTGAGCTTGCTCTTTTAAACGAGAGCAATCGCGGTTGGACTTATACGCTCCGCTACAACCTGCCTTTAAATGCACAGACAACATGTGAATGGGTTTAAAGTTTGTTTCTACAACGATATAGCTGGCAAACCTAAGTTTACTGTTGGATGTGGTTTCAAGCGGAAAGTCAGCGTAGTCGGTGAGGGCTACTCCTTTACGAACTGCAAATCCCGTGTATTGGTTCACTTCTTTAAATTGGCGGTTGCTGTTCTTAGATAGCGCCCGGTCAGACATCAATATCTTGTATTGATCACCAGCCACACGCTGAATGGCATTTACGTTATCGACTTCTTGAAACGCAACCACGTCTGCGTCTAAGGATTGAAAATAAGTTGCGAGTTTGTCGAAATCAGCTTGATCACGTTTGTCAGAAAACTTATTCACAGCCTCGTTGGTTGATAACCATTCGATATTCCAACTGGATATGGTCAAAGGTTCAGCAAATGTCTGGCTACTGAGTAAGCAGCCTAACATTATCCAGTTTTGAAGTCGTTTCATGCCAAATATCCCTAATTTTGTCTGCCAATATTGATGAGCCGTTATCCTACAACACTTACCAAAAATTCAACTCTTTTTAGGAGTTTTTTTATTGTTACATTGTTTCTTTTCGACTTGAGAACTAGCGTAATAATATTGAATTGATCTTAGTCAGCGTTCTCTTTTTATTGATCCAAATCAATACTCAAAGTTGGTGGTTCTCGTTAAATACGCCACAATATCTAGTGTTAGTTAAACGATAAATCGCTCTATATAGTGTGTTTGTGGATAAGTCTGTGAATACCTCAAGAGTAAGGAGAAGTGGTGAAATCAATCGTAATCAAGCGTGATGGCTCAAGAGCTCCATTCAGTAGAGATCGCATCCAAGCTGCAGTGGAAGCAGCATCAGACAAAGCCGATAAGGAAATTGCTATTTATGCACTGAATGTGGCATTAGCAGTTGAGTTGAAGCTCGAAGACTACGATGAAGTTCATATCTCTGAAATTCAAACCATGGTCGAGAACGAGCTAATGCAGGGACCATACAAGTCTCTGGCTCGTGCCTACATTGAATATCGTCATGACCGCGACATCGCCCGTGAGAAGCAAAGCGCTTTAACTCGTGAGATCGAAGGTTTGATCGAAGAAAGCAACGTTGATCTAATCAATGAAAACGCGAACAAAGATGGCAAAGTAATCCCAACTCAGCGTGACCTGCTGGCGGGTATCGTGGCTAAACACTATGCGAAAACTCACATTTTGCCACGTGATATCGTACATGCTCACGAATGTGGTGATATTCACTACCACGATCTAGACTACGCACCGTTCTTCCCAATGTTTAACTGCATGCTTATCGATCTGAAAGGCATGTTAACGCATGGCTTCAAGATGGGTAACGCGGAAATCGACACACCTAAGTCTATTTCTACGGCGACAGCGGTAACCGCGCAGATCATCGCGCAAGTGGCGAGTCACATCTACGGCGGCACAACGATTAACCGCATCGATGAGGTTCTTGAACCTTACGTTATGGCGAGCTACGAGAAGCACTTATCGCTAGCGAAAGAGTGGGACATTCATAGCCCAGAAGCTTTTGCTATCTCTCGCACAGAGAAAGAGTGTTACGACGCGTTCCAATCTCTGGAGTACGAAGTAAACACGCTGCACACCGCTAATGGTCAAACACCATTCGTGACGTTTGGTTTTGGTTTAGGTGAAAGCTGGGGCTCGAAATTGATTCAGCAATCAATCTTGAAAAACCGCATTGCAGGTTTGGGTAAGAACCGTAAAACAGCCGTGTTCCCTAAACTGGTATTTGCGATCAAAGATGGTTTGAACCACCAGAAGCAAGATCCAAACTACGACATCAAGCAATTAGCGCTAGAGTGTGCGTCTAAGCGTATGTACCCAGACATTCTTAACTACGACAAAGTAGTAGAAGTGACAGGGTCATTTAAAACTCCTATGGGTTGTCGTAGCTTCTTGAATACTTACGAAGAAAATGGTGAGTTGATTCACGAAGGCCGTAACAACTTAGGTGTTGTTAGCTTGAACTTGCCACGTATTGCGATTAACGCAAAACAAGATATGGCTAAGTTCTACGAACTGCTTGATGATAAACTCAAGCTGGCTCGTCGTGCATTAGAAACTCGTATTTCTCGTCTAGAAAACGTGAAAGCGCGTGTTGCTCCAATCCTATACATGGAAGGTGCGTGTGGCGTTCGCTTGAAAGCAGACGACTCTATTGCAGACATCTTCAAGAACGGCCGTGCGTCTGTTTCTCTTGGTTACATCGGTATCCACGAAGCAATGACTGCGCTTTACGGCACAGACGTTCACTTGTACGACGATGGCGAAATGCGTGCTAAAGCGCTTGAGCTAGTGGAGTACATGAAGCGTGAAGTAGAATCTTGGACCAAAGAGACAGGTTATGCATTCAGCCTATACGGCACACCAAGTGAAAACCTATGTAGTCGTTTCTGCAGCATCGACACCAAAGAGTTTGGTGTGATTGATGGCGTAACAGACCGTGGTTATTACACCAACAGCTTTCACTTAGACGTGCAGAAGACAGTGAACCCATACGACAAGATCGATTTCGAGATGCCTTATCCTGAAATCTCTAGTGGTGGTTTCATCTGTTACGGTGAGTTCCCGAACATGCAGAAGAACATCGAAGCACTAGAAAACGTATGGGACTACAGCTACACACGTGTTCCTTACTACGGTACAAATACGCCGATTGATGAGTGCTACGAATGTGGTTACAACGGTGAATTTGACTGTACTAGTAAGGGCTTTACGTGTCCTAAGTGTGGCAACCACGACTCAACCAAAGTATCGGTAACACGCCGTGTTTGTGGTTACCTTGGTAGCCCAGATGCACGACCATTTAACTTCGGTAAGCAAGAAGAAGTTAAACGCCGAGTGAAGCATCTTTAGTAAGCTCTAAGATTATTAGCTAGCTTACTTAGAAGAGCTACGTTTCAAGAAATATGTTTGGTATCGGCGCTATGTCGATACCAATTCTTTCGTTTCAGCTTTTACAACACATCTTCTCAAACTATTAAGTAATCACGAGTTTTCAATACTGCCTTATGAATTATCACCAATATCACCCAATCGACGTTGTAAATGGCCCTGGAACACGCTGCACTTTGTTTGTGTCGGGTTGTGTACACCAGTGTCGCGGGTGTTATAACCAATCGACGCAAAGGTTGGACTCTGGGCATTTGTTTACTCAAGAACTGCAAGACCACATTATCGCTGATCTCAATGATCCGCGAATTAAGCGTCGTGGCTTGTCGCTTTCTGGTGGTGATCCTTTGCATCCTGCAAACGTGTCTGAAGTGCTTAAGCTTGTTCAGCGTGTAAAAGCAGAATGTGAAGGCAAAGACATCTGGATGTGGACGGGCTACGAGCTCGACGAACTCGACGAAAAGCAGAGGCAAGTACTTGAATATGTTGATACTTTGATTGATGGTCGTTTTGAGCAAGATAAAGCGGATCCAATGTTGGATTGGCGTGGTAGTTCAAACCAAATCATCCATCGATTTACTGATATATAACTGCTGTCGTGACTTTGCACACTCGTAAACGAAAAAGGGCTTCATCGTTAGCGCAATGCTACAAATCAGCCCTTGGGTGTGAGTTCTTTGAATCTATCGCCTGCACGTCAGTGTCAGTTTATCGCCTGTTTATATAGGAATGTGCTCAGGCTCGTCGATTAGATTGTTGATCCATTTCTTAGAGTGAATTCGCTGGCTAGTTAAAGCGATCTTCGCTAACTCCTCCAGTAACACAATCATCAACACCCATTCTAGCGGCCAACCCAACACCAGCGCAGTAAAGTAAGCAAGGGGAATACCGATTGCCCATTGGCCAAACAGGTCGATGAAGATACTGTAGTTGATGTCTCCACCACTTTTCAGCACGCCACCAATACCAACCATATTGAAGACTCTTAGTATCATGCCGAGTGCCATGACTAAGGTGACGTTAACGGCTGTCTCTTTGAGCTCTAAGTGAGTAAGGCCGATCATGTATACGATCGCGGGTTTAGCAAACCAACACACCAAGGCTAATATAGCCGCAAGCCCACAGCTGACCAATACATAACCCCATGCGGTGTTCTCAACACGTTGATAGTTCTTCGCGCCGATCTCGTTGCCTAGAATGATCGAAGCGGCGACCGCAAACCCCATGAACGCCGAGATCAAGATACTTTCTACTGGCGATAACAGCGAAATGATCGCAAGCTCTCCAACACCCATTTGCCCAACTATCACGTTATAAATAAGAATCCCGCCCGCCCATGCTGTGTCATGAACCAACATAGGTATTGCTATCGTGAAGTACTTCTTTCTATGCTTCGGTAATATCGCTTCTCGCCAATTACTTAATGTCGGGAATAGATGCGCGTAGTGTTTCTTCGCCATGATAAGCAGCGCTATCGTCTGAAAGAATCGAGACACCGTGGTGCCAATAGCCACACCAACTACGCCCAGTTCTGGAAATCCAAACAAACCAAAGATCAGCAATGCATTGAGAATCGCATTAACGATGATTGCCCAAATACTGATCTTGGTGGGTAGCTTGGCTTCGCCGACCGATCGCAGTGCGCTTTCTAAGGGCACTACGATCGCGGTACCAAAAAGGCTGGCTCCTGTTATCCAAAGGTAATCCGTTGCCAAGCGGACGTAATCAGGGTCTGAGGCCACCACAGACACGACTGATTCAGGAGCCAATGTATAAATCAACACAAAGGGGATGATGGTAAAGACAGACAATGCCCATGACTGTGCTAATGTGCGTCTAATTCCGTTGAAATCTCCCGCACCGAAATATTGCGAAGCTAGCACACTGACAGCGCCGCTAATCCCGGATACCATGATCAAGTTGAAGAAAAATATGCGGTTACCCACACCAACCGCCGCAGTTTCAGAGTCACCCAGTTGGTTAACCATAAAAATATCGACCACGCCGAGTAATGAAAACAACATGGTTTGTAGCGATACAGGCAAACCGATGTGTAAAAGCTTTTGCCAAAAATCTTTGTCTAGATGACGATATGTCGAGCGCATCGCATTTCCCCTGTGGTTAATATGCGAGAAGTTTATCGGCATTTGTTTAGGCTGTATTGTTCAGGTTCATCACAAACTTTTGCCAAACTATCTATTTTCAAAAGCTGTCTATTTGTCAAAACGATCTGTTTTCAAAATCATCTATTCCAAAACTATCGAATGACTAAAGTGGCGATTTAATTGCAGGCAAACCTAATGAGCGACCAGTGAAATGAGTGAGAAACACGAACGGTACGAGATCTCTGATCAGACACACCAAGAGTTTGTCGATCAAAGCCATGTATTGGCATTCGAAGAATTGGGTATCGTTCAGTGTGGGACGGCGTCGTGCCGAGATTTCTTTTCGGTACATCGGAAGAAACCCCAGAAACACATGCTGCTATACACGGTTAGGGGCAAAGGGTGGTTAGAAAGTGGGGCGTGTCGCTATATTCTAGAGCCGGGGTCGTGCATTACTGTGCCTGCAGGCGTTGAGAATGGCTTTGGGATTGAAGAAGAAACATGGCAGATAGCGTGGATCTTTCTATCGCCTGATAAGCATTGGGATAATGTCGTCAATGATGAAGTGAGTTATACGCTCTCTCCTGCAGCCGAAGTCGTCTCGTCTTGTATTCATACCTTGCTGAGAAGTATTGCCTTGCCCATTGATTTAGGCGGAGCGATTGCCATTCACAGCGTAGCCCAAATAGAGTTCCTGATTAATGCACCAGTCCCGCAGCAACAGTCTCGAAATTTGATTCGCTTGAGACGTGTGTTCGACAGTGTTCAAAAGCAGCTTCATAAAGAGTGGAATGTGCATGAGCTAGCAAACCTATTTCCTTGTTCAGAGCCGCACTTCCATCGTTTGTGCCAACGTTATTACTCTCATAGCCCGATGACTCATATTATGCGTATGAGAATGGAATACGCTGCTCGTTTGTTGAAATCGAGTGATTGGTCGATTCAACATATTGGCGAGATCGTGGGGTACCCGAATGCAGCGAACTTTAGTACTCGATTTAAAGCTTGGTCGGGCATCACACCAAGGCAATTCAAACAAGGCATTTAGCTGAGAATCAACAAGGTACTTCTTAAACAAGCTACTGCTCTTTTGATAAAGCACTAAAAGTGTTCGAAATTTACGCTGTTTTGTGACGTAAAATGACCAATCTCTGTTTACTTATTCTAACTAAGCGCTTCTATTAAAAAATGTTTCTGATTTGTCTACGATAATGTTAACGTGAAACTCATTACTTGAATTTCAAAGGGTTGTGACTTTCATGTTTTCACATCTACCAAAACCAACTTTAGATCCAATTCTATCTCTTTCTGTTGCTTACCGCGGCGATACTCGTACTGATAAAGTCGACTTAGGCATTGGCGTTTACAAAAACGATCAAGGCGAAACTCCGATCATGAAAGCCGTTTCTATGGCTCAAGATATCGTTGTTGAAACGCAGAAAACCAAAGCTTACGTTGGCCTAGCAGGCTGTGAAGAGTTCAACCAGAGCATGGTTGATCTGCTGCTTAAAGGGACTTCTGCAATGGATCGCGTTGCTGCGATTCAAACACCGGGTGCAAGTGGTGCACTTCGCATGTTGGGTGACTTAATGAAAGTTTCTCAACCAGACACCACGGTTTGGATTTCAAACCCAAGCTACGTTAACCACAAACCGGTGATGGAAGCGGCAGGCTTAAAAGTTCGATATTACAATTACTTCAGTCCTGAAACGAAGCAAGTTGATACTGCAAGAATGTTGGATGACCTTTCAAAAGCGGGTCCATCAGATGTGGTACTACTGCACGGTTGCTGTCATAACCCAACGGGTGCGGATATCGACTTTGAGGCGTGGCAGGAAATTACCAAACTATCGCAGAAAAATGGCTTCTTGCCGTTCGTTGATATTGCCTACCAAGGCTTTGGTGATGGCTTAGAAGAAGACGCAAAAGGTCTTCAACACATGGCTAACAACGTCGAAGAGATGTTGATTACGACATCTTGCTCGAAGAACTTCGGTTTATACCGTGAAAGAACGGGTGCCGCTATCGTGATTGGCAAAAACAGCGAACACGTTGGCAATGCTAAAGGTAAGCTTCTAACGCTTGCTCGTTCAACTTACACAATGCCGCCAGATCATGGTGCAGCTTTGGTTAAAACAATTCTTCAGAATCAAGAGCTAACCTCGATTTGGAAGCAAGAATTGAGTGAAATGCAGCAACGTTTGTTGAATCTGCGCCAAAGTTTATGTGATGAATTGCGAAATACTTATAACACGTCACAATTTGACTTCATTGAAAGCCATAAAGGCATGTTTAGTGTACTAGGCTTTAAAGAAACTCAAATGAATCAATTACGTGAAGAATATGGAGTCTATGGTGTTGGTGATGGACGCATCAATATCGCAGGCCTTTCCGAATCTCATATTCCTTATGTAGCAAAAGCGATAGCAAACGTTTCAAAATAGAAGGTGACTGAATGTATAATTGGAAAGCGATTGTAGTTTTAATGCTAAGTGGTGGCCTGTTTGCTTGTTCGGCTACAACTCAAGCTCCTGTTGAGCCAGAGCAAAAGCCTCAAATCGAACAACCTGTTGTGGATGACTCTTCAAAAACTGACGCAACAGAAGGCGAGAAAGTAACGGAACCTACTGAGAAGCCTGAAGAAGTAAAACCAACTGAGCCGGAAGTAAAACCTGCACCTGTTGAAAAACCAGTAGAGAAGGTTAGAAAAACAAGTGACGGCAAACTGATTCTTGGTGAAGAAGAGTGGGTGTTTGTTCCTGGTTTAAAAGAAGCGTTTAAAGCACGTGTCGATACCGGTGCAACAACCTCTTCAATCAGTGCAGTTGATATTGTTGATTTTGAACGTGACGGCAAAGACTGGGTTAAGTTCAAGATTGAACACGACGGAATTACAACTGAAGAGATCAGCTTACCAGTAGAACGCTGGGTTAAGATCAAGCAATCAAGCGCAGAAGGCACACAACGACGCGCTGTGGTTGTAGCTTCGATTCAAATTGGCGATCTAAAAGACAAAACTGAATTTACGCTAGCCGACCGAACGCATCTTTCTTTCCCACTTCTGTTGGGTAGAAGCTTCTTTAGAGATGTTGCGGTTGTCGACGTGAGCAAAAAATACGTTCAGAAGAAAATTACTAAATAACAAGTTCTGCTCGTCATCAAAGCTTTTCGTTTGAAGAGCTATAGTTTCAAAGGTGACGAGCTTAAAAGACTTTTAGTGTTGATAAATGAAATCCCTACCAGTTCTGCTGGTGGGGATTTTTTATTTACACCCCATAACGTATGAAAAGCATCTAAATGGTCTATGTTTACTATTCGTTTACTGTTTAGCCTCGACAACGTGATCGAGATCTCTATATAATCCGCGCTTCGATTTTTGTTTAATCCATACTTTCGTACTTCTTATTTAGGTTCTTGAAATAGCCTAATAATTATCTGTCAGTACACGCTTAGGAATTAGTTCTTTGATATCTACCGCGAACATCACAATGCAATTTGGCGCAGAGCCGCTGTTTGAAAACATCTCTGCTAAATTTGGTAACGGCAACCGTTATGGTTTGATCGGCGCTAATGGTTGCGGCAAATCAACGTTCATGAAAATCCTAAGTGGCGCATTAACGCCAAGCTCGGGCAACGTTTCTATCACTCCAGGAGAAAAGCTGGGTGTGCTAAGCCAAGATCAGTTCGCTTTCGAACAGTACAGCGTTATCGACGTTGTGATCATGGGCGACAGAAAGCTGTGGGAAGTAAAACAAGAACGTGACCGCATTTACTCTTTGCCAGAAATGAGCGAAGACGATGGCATGAAAGTCGCTGAGCTTGAAAGCGAATTCGCGGAAATGGATGGCTACACAGCAGAAAGCCGTGCTGGCGACATCCTAATTCAAGCGGGTATTGAAGAAGAGTTCCATTTCGGCTTGATGCAGCAAGTAGCTCCAGGTTGGAAACTGCGTGTGCTATTGGCACAAGCTCTGTTTGCAAACCCAGATATCCTGCTTCTTGATGAACCAACCAACAACTTGGACATTCACACGATCAACTGGCTTGCTGAAGAGCTAAACCAGCGTAAATGTACAATGATCATCATTTCGCACGATAGACACTTCCTGAACTCTGTGTGTACACACATGGCAGACATCGACTACGGTGAGCTACGTGTTTACCCTGGTAACTACGAGTACTTCCTAGAAGCATCAGGCTTGATTCGTGAGCAACTTCTAGCAAGTAATGCTAAGAAAGCGGCTGAAATCAGTGAGCTTCAAGATTTCGTAAACCGTTTTGGTGCTAACGCATCTAAAGCAAAACAAGCAAGCTCTCGCGCTAAGAAAATGGACAAAATCACGCTTGATGAAGTGAAATCATCGAGCCGTATGAGCCCATCTATTGATTTTGGTGAAGGTAAGAAACTGCACCGTCAAGCGCTTGAACTTCAAGACCTTGGTCACGGCTTCGATGGCGAAACATTGTTTGCTGGTGGTAACTTGTTGCTTGAAGCGGGTACTCGTCTTGCGGTTATCGGTGAGAACGGTGTGGGTAAAACCACGCTGCTACGCTGTCTAGTTCAAGAGCTAGAGCAAAACGAAGGTATCGTTAAATGGTCTGAAAACGCCTCGGTAGGTTACTGCCCACAAGATAGCACTAAGGATTTTGATAACGACCTGAGCATCTTCGATTGGATCTCACAATGGCGTACAGCGAAGCACGATGACCTTATGGTACGTGGCATTCTAGGTCGTCTATTGTTCACTGCTGACGATGCGAACAAAAAAGCGCGTAACTGTTCTGGTGGTGAGAAGAACCGTCTGTTATTCGGCAAGCTAATGATGCAAGACATCAACGTGCTTGTAATGGACGAACCAACGAACCACATGGACATGGAAGCAATCCAAGCCCTGAACGATGCGTTGAAGGTTTACACGGGCACGCTTATCTTCGTAAGTCATGACCGTGAGTTTGTTTCTTCATTAGCAACACACATCATTGATGTAAAAGATCAACAGCTAGTGAGCTTCCAAGGTACTTATGAAGAGTACTTAGATCACCAGAAAAAGATGCTGATGGTTAGCTTATAAAGCAAGTCGCTGGCTCAGGTCGTGAACGACTAAAAGCCAGCGAAACTAACAAACAAAAAAGCCCCGAACATTAATATGTTCGGGGCTTTTCTATGTAATACGTTTAGCTATTTATTACTCAGTAATTGAAATCTAGATTAGAATCCGAATCGAGCCGACATTAAGATTTGGTGGCCATATGTGCCGTTATTGCGCATATCAAGACCAACAGACAGTTGATCAGTTGAATGGAAACGAGCACCGATACCCAAAATTGAACGAGTGTCATCGTTGTCGATCAGTTGACCAAGGCGTGCGTTAACTTCAACGTTTGCCATTAACCAAGCTCTCAAGCCAATGTTGATTTCTGTTTTGATGTGGTTATCGTCATTACGTTCAATGTTGTGCAGTAACATTTGGCCAGTAACGTCAGCAAATTGATTTATTGGGCCGTTGAATCCCATACCTACCGCTGCATCCCAATCACTTTCAAATTCTGAATCGATACGAGCAACAAAGTGAGAGTTCTGAGTGAACATTGTTGTGACTTCACCACCGAAAGTACTTGGGCTAGTACCCATGCGCAGCTCGAATGTGTTGTAGTTAAAGTTGTTTGCAGACGCAGAGAATGAACACAGTGCAGCGAGTCCTAAAAGGACAGTCTTATTCGTGCAACCTAGCATGGTGACTCCATATAAATTGTATTTTGCGGCAGTATAATACAAAAAAGCCTGCAATATGCAGGCCAATTATTTGAAGTCGGTATTTTTATATTAATCGCTTATAGAATCTGGATGTGGTCCACTTCGATTTCAGGTGTCTTACCACCTTCATATTCACCGAAGATACGAACTTTTGTATCAGCGGTCAGTGGTTGTGCTAGGCGGATATCATCATCAAGTTCGATTTGAATTTCACTCTGGCCATCAGAGAAGACAAACGTGTCATTCTTAAGTTGACGAACGATCTTGCCATCCACAATTGCTTCTTGCTCTGCGAACATGCTTGTGTCGGCAAGTAGTGTCGCAACAGAAACGGTTTCAATCGGGCCAGTATAAGCAATAGCGCTTTCGTGCTTGTTGCTGTTGTGGTCACTAGCCATTGCGAAAGTAGGAGCAAGGATAATAGTAGATGCGATAGCTAATACAGTTTTTTTCATGGTGAATCCCTTAATGTTGTTTTTAGTAGAAACGTTTCTTTTCGTTAGTACGTTTTTTGTTTAGTCGCCTGTTATCGTTCACAAGCTTTGTTTCGATGGAGCTATTAAACAACACGGGGGTTGAATCCAGAGTGAGTAACACATTCATTTTCCATTCATTTTATTGAGCATCTACTCGGCAATGACGATAAGATGGAGGCAGAGAGAGATTGCCCATAGCTATAAATTGAAAATTAAGAAATTAAGAAATTAAGGATTTAAGTACAAATGCGAGCACCATTAAGTGCCCTTATGGTTCAAGGGACAACGTCAGATGCCGGAAAAAGTGTTTTGGTGGCAGGTTTATGCCGTGTTTTGGCAAGGAAAGGAATCAAAGTGGCACCTTTTAAGCCACAGAACATGGCGTTAAACAGTGCTGTGACAAAAGATGGTGGCGAAATTGGCCGTGCTCAAGCGGTTCAGGCGCAAGCTTGTAATATAGAGCCAACCGTTCACATGAACCCTGTATTGCTAAAGCCCAACTCAGATACCGGCGCGCAAGTGATTTTGCAAGGCCGAGCGCTGAGCAACATGGAAGCGACGGGTTATCATGATTACAAGAAAGTGGCGATGGATACAGTTATCGATTCGTTTGACCGACTTTCTGAAGAATATGAAAGCGTGATGATTGAAGGTGCGGGGAGCCCAGCCGAAATCAATCTTCGTGAAAATGATATCGCTAACATGGGATTTGCTGAGAAAGCGGACATCCCTGTGCTCATCGTTGCTGATATTGACCGTGGTGGCGTTTTTGCGCATCTCTACGGGACATTAGCTCTATTGTCTGAATCTGAACAAGCTCGTGTAAAAGGCTTTGTGATAAATCGTTTTAGAGGCGATATCGCACTGCTTCAATCTGGCCTAGATTGGCTAGAGGAAAAAACCGGCAAGCCAGTCATTGGTGTTTTGCCATATCTGCATGGTTTTAACTTAGAAGCGGAAGATGCCATTACCTCTGCTCAAGAGTCTGACGGAGAAGCTAAGCTTAAGGTGGCGGTGCCAGTGCTAACCCGAATCAGCAACCATACAGACTTTGACGCGTTAAGATTGAATCCTTCGATTGATTTACGTTATGTCGGTAAAGGCGAACGTGTAAACAATGCTGATTTAATTATCTTGCCGGGTACAAAGTCGGTAAGAGCAGATTTGGATTACCTAAAAGAACAAGGCTGGGATAAAGATATTCAACGCCACCTGCGCTTAGGCGGCAAAGTGATGGGTATCTGCGGTGGCTACCAAATGTTAGGTAACATCATCCACGATCCTGATGGCGTTGAAGGGGAACCCGGCAGCAGCGAAGGGTTAGGGTATCTGGATACTGAAACGACCCTTACACAGCAGAAAACCTTAACCAACGTACGCGGCACCATGACGCTGGATGGCAAAACAGCACAAGTAAAAGGGTATGAAATCCACGTAGGTAGGACTGATGTCAAAGAAACAGCCTTACCGGTTCAGTTAGAATCTGGCAGCCTAGATGGCGCTGTGAATCAAGATAACTCGATTTTTGGTACTTACTTGCATGGCGTATTCGACAACAGTGATGCGTTGTCGCTTATTTGCGAATGGGCAGGAGCCAACGATGTGACCGCGATTGACCACGAACAGCTTAAAGAGCTGGGTATTAATCGAATCGCTGATGCCATCGAAGAGTACTTAAATCTTGATCTGCTTTGGCCAGAGTTAACAGCTTAAGCCGCCATTTAGAAGTTAGCTAAAGAACTTAAACGAACAATAGATAAGTGATAACAATGAAAAAGCGAGTCTTCCTTTTAACCATGGCTTTAACTTCGGCATTGAGTTCTAGTCATCTTTTTGCTGCGGAAAAGCTACGAGTTTACGCTGCATCGTCGATGACCAATGCGGTTAATCTGTTGGTTGAAGAGTTTGAGAAAGACCATTCTGTCGATGTGATTCCTGTGTACGCGAGTACGTCGTCTTTGGTGCGACAAATCGAAAGAGGAGCACCAGCAGACATTTTTATCTCGGCAAATGAGAAATGGATGACGCATTTAGTCGATCGTAAATTGGTTTATAGTGACAATGTCACAAACCTATGTGAAAACGAACTGGTGCTGATTGCTCCTAAAGAGACATCGGTAACGTTAGACCTATCAAAAGGTGAACAATGGGCTAAACTGCTTACTAATGAAAGGCTTGCAGTGGGTAACACCATGTCGGTTCCTGCTGGTATCTATGCAAAAGAAGCGTTAGAAACGTTAGGTGTATGGGACGATGTGAAAACTCGATTGGCACCAAGTAACAATGTTCGTATGGCCTTAGCCTTAGTCGAGCGCAGTGAAGCTAAGCTTGGCATTGTCTACAAAACGGATGCGTTGCTTTCTAAAGAAGTAAACCTAGTGTCGACCTTCCCATCAGATCTGCACACACCAATACGTTACCCTGTAGCGAAGTTGAGTGATAAAGTTGTGGCAGAAGAGTTCTATACTTTCCTAAAGAGCGAAAAAGCGAAAGACACCTTGAACAGTTTTGGATTTGAAGTGCGTTAAATGATGTATTTATCGGAATACGAATACCAAGCCTTAATGCTGAGCTTAAAAGTCGCTGGGTTTGCAATCTTATGGCTTATCCCTATCGGTATTGGCTTAGCATGGCTACTTGCTAAGAAACAATTTGTAGGTAAGAGCATTGTTGAGAGTATTGTCCATTTACCTTTGGTACTTCCACCTGTGGTTATTGGCTATTTACTGCTAGTGATGATGGGCAGGCAAGGTATCATAGGTTCGTGGCTCAATGACGTGTTTGGTATTGTATTCAGCTTTAGCTGGAAGGGCGCGGCACTCGCTTGTGTGGTTGTGGCGTTGCCGCTGATGGTTCGCTCTATTAGATTGAGCCTAGAAACCGTAGACAGTAAGCTTGAAGAGGCGGCTGCTACATTAGGCGCTTCACCTCTTCGTGTGTTTTTCACGATCACTTTACCCTTGATGATCCCAGGGGTCATTACCGGCACCATGCTTTCATTCGCAAGAAGCCTAGGGGAGTTTGGCGCGACCATCAGCTTCGTTTCAAATATTCCCGGTGAAACTCAAACCATTCCTTTGGCTATGTATACCTTTATTGAAACCCCTGGCGCTGAAATGGAAGCCGCGCGTTTGTGTGTCATTTCTATTGTGATAGCGCTGGGTTCATTGATGCTATCTGAGTGGCTCAACAAAAAGTCAGCACAACGCTTGGGAGGCAATGCATGAGTGCTTTGATCCTCCAATATCAACAACAACTTGGTGAAACGTTCTTTGATATCGACTTGGAATTACCAAGTAGCGGCATTACGGCAATTTTTGGTCGTTCTGGCGCGGGTAAAACCTCACTTATCAATGCAATCAGTGGCCTTAAACAGCCCGATAAAGGTCTGATCAGCGTATCTGGAACCACACTGTTCGATAGTGAAAATGGCATTAATTTGCCGACTCACAAACGCAACGTCGGTTATGTGTTCCAAGAGTCGCGATTGTTTCCACATATGAAGGTGGCAGCGAACCTTAAATACGGTATGAAAAGCGTCGATCAAGCGCACTTTGAGCAAATAGTCTCGCTGTTGTCTTTGGGTTCATTGCTTGACCGATACCCAGCTCGTTTGTCTGGCGGTGAGAAGCAACGTGTGGCGATTGGCCGCGCTTTGTTATCAAAGCCGAGCATTTTGTTGATGGATGAGCCTTTAGCGTCTCTCGACTTGCCTCGTAAGCGCGAAGTGATGCCATTTCTGGAAAACTTATCCGAAACCGTCCAAATACCGATCATCTATGTCACTCATAGCCTCAATGAAATTTTACGCTTGGCAAATCACCTTGTGATTATTGACCAAGGCAAAGTGATTTCGTCGGGTGTGACGGAAGAGGTGTGGGCATCGAGAGCCATGCAACCTTGGCAATCTTTCTCAGAGCAAAGCTCGTTGTTTGAAGCGACATTAGCGGAACACAATGACGATTATGCGCTGTCTCGCCTGATGCTAGGAAAGTCGACGTCGTTATGGGTTCAGAAAGTATCGAGTGAGCTTGGTACGACAGTGAGGCTGCAAGTTAGGGCAAATGATGTCTCTATCACGCTAGAACGGCCGAAAGGGACTTCTATACGTAACATCCTTCCTGTCACCATTAAAAGCGTAGAGACGCACCAACAAGGCACAAATAAGCAGAGTGTCGCGGTCGAGCTAGAGTTAGAGTCTGGGTGCTACCTATGGGCAACCATTACATTGTGGGCGCTGGATGAGTTAAATCTAGAAATCGGGCAGCGTGTTTACGCTCAAATTAAAGGTGTGAGTGTCGCTCAAAGAGATATCGCGGTAACGCATTAAACCTGACAAGGTCAGTTTTTCGATATTGTCGCGATACTGCCTGTTATAGGTTCTGAAAATTCGATCTTGATTCCATGAATGGATACATGCGTCATTTTTATACGGTATAACTGCCAGTTTTGCGCCACACTATATAAATGTTAAAGCATATGATTTGTCGAATCATATGAACATTAGCAACAAGAACATACAGACGTAACGATCGACGAACAGAAAATAGCGGATATAAAAAAGCCGCGTGTTTAAAGAAACATGCGGCTTAATTCTAAGTAGTACTGATAGCGCTTAGCCTAGTTTAGGCGACTAGCGACTTACTTAGTAAAAACTTCTTTGAAATCACGCTTCAAGATTGCATCACGACGAGCTTTCTTGATTTGTTTAACCATGTCTTTTACACAGTTGTGTAGAACTTGGTCTAGCAGTTGAGCACGGTACTCTTCTTTTTCTTCGTCAGACATGTCTTCTGGAAGTTTAAGAGTAGGGAACTCTTCCATCACGTTAACACCAGCGAAAGCTTGGCTAACTGAGATTAGAGCGTGGAACTGCTCGAAGTTGTCTAAAACATTTTGTGCGCTTGCTGGAAGACTATCCCAAGCTTCGCGTACTGCTTCTTCAGACACTTCGTGAATAGAAGTAACCATAAAGTGCATCTCTTTTGGTACGCCATCAAATTCGATAACTTGACGAAGTTCTGGTGAGATGGTGGTTAAATCGATTTCTTGTTGTTCGTTGTTTGTAGCGTCTGACATAGTATTTCTCTTTAAAAAGAAACAATGCTAAAAAGATCTGTAAAAAAGTCAATATAATATAGAGATTAGGGCATGATTTAAGCCCAAATTTGAGCTACTTTGAATATTCAACACTAGATAAAGGTGATGTGATGATAGAAAAGGGATCTTCAATGCGCATATTGCTGGTTGATGACGTTCAACTAGACAGGATGCAACTTGCTATCCGACTCAAGCAACTGGGTCATATTGTAGAAGCTGTCGGTAGCGGAAAAGAAGCCCTGAGTGTTTATTCTGATTTTGATCCTGAACTCGTGTTACTTGATATCAGCATGCCTGATATGGATGGTTTTGAAGTGGCGAATGAGGTTCGAAGCCGATTCCCAGAATGGGTTCCCATCATCTTTCTTAGTGGTCACGAAGAACCTGAGATGATCGCAAAAGCGATTGACGCTGGTGGCGATGATTACCTGATCAAGCCAGTAAACAAGGTTGTTTTGAATTCTAAGCTGATTGCGATGCAACGTATCGCGCACATGAGACGAGAGCTAAAACAAAGCACAGCCAAACTCGAAGAACTGAACATCCTTCTGCAGCAACAAGCCAACGAAGATGGCCTGACCAAATTGTATAACCGTCGATATATGGATACTAAGCTTGAAGAGAGCATAGCGTGGCACGGAAGACGTAATATATCCATGACAGTCATACTTCTAGATGTAGACTTCTTTAAGCCTTACAACGATAATTATGGTCATATTCAAGGGGATAAGTGCTTACAAGGGCTTGCTAATACCTTGAAACAGCTGTTTGTTCGTGCGGGAGAATTTGTAGGTCGTTATGGCGGTGAAGAGTTTGTTCTGATTCTTAGCGATACAGACAGTGAAGGCGCTAAGGTACACGCGACTCGAGTTAAAGAGGCATTGCATGAGATGAACTACGCTCATGAACACTCAACGGTATCGGATAGGGTGACAGTGTCACAAGGTGTGTTGTCATTTGTACCAGAAGGTGGTGAATCTATCGCCTCTATTTATGAAAAGGTCGATCAAGCGCTTTATCAAGCGAAGCAAAGCGGCAGAAATACCTTTGTACAACGCAACATTTTGGAGCTTGCTCGTTAGTTAGCGAGCTCTTTTAGATATTTGAATTTATACTTCTAATAGCGTTTGAGCTAGGAAGTGCTTTAAGTGATAAAAGAAATGCCACATTCGAAGTCATTTTCTATGACTAACACATCTTGGACGCTTGCGGTTCCTCTATTTTTTACCGCTTTGCCGACCACTGTTAATGCCAATACGCTATCTGATCTTTTTCGAAAGGATCTAGAGCAGAGCTTTGCCACCAGTGTATTGCTCAACGACACCGATGTTTTCACTTTTGGTATCAATAACTTTGACCCCAATAAAGTGTTTAGTTTGGACAATGAAGACATCGGTTCGAATGATTCGGTAAGTCGTCGCCAAAACATCACCTCCCTGAGTTTGCCTTACACATTTGAATTACCAAGTTACATCGAAGACAACCATCAAGAGGTGACGCTACGCTTGTCTGCATTGCGAATCGAGAACGATGTCGAGTACGCGGCAGCAAACAGAAACGATTTTCAAAAAGAGTCGGTAGTGTCTGGCTACGTCGAATTCGCGAATGTGTCCCAGCTAGACGAATATTGGAGCTTCAGCTCTGCAATCGGTAACCACATCTCTTACTACCGCAATGATTATGAATATCGCGCTTCGTTGCTAAAGCCTATTCAAGACCAACTGGATGGCGTATATCTCAATACTGATGCTTGGGCTTACATCATCGAGCCTAAAATCAAGCTGATGTACGAAGATAAGAATGACTGGGGAAAGTATAAATTGAGCACCAGTTGGCATTACTTTAATGGCATCGGCTGGGGCGAGGCGAATAATGGCAATGTCGGTCATCCTGAAGGGTGGTATATCGCCAATGAAGCCAAGGTTTTCTATGCTCTCGTGCGTTGGGATAAGAACATCACTTCGATGTACTCGAGTATAAGACGAATTGATATTGGTGGTGACACCGTGGCATCTATGGGCACCACATCTTACTACGAGGGCAGTGTTGGTTGGTTGCTTAACCCAAACCTGTTTAATGAGTGGGTCGATAACGTGGGAATAGGTTTTACGATTAACTACGGAAGTAGCTTAAAAGGTGGCAGCTTGGTTATATTCTTCAACCAAGATTAAGCTCTTTTTTCCAGTTAAGCCCATACGGCCTCAAATCAATGAGGCTCGTTGAACTTGGAAGTAATAGTTATTGAAGCAGATCGCTATTAATGGCTTAAGCTATTTAGATCTCTAGCACTCAATATCTTTCGCTATCAACCATTGTTAACGGTCAATACATAGTTTGTTTCGACCGGTTTCTTTCGCTTTATACAGTGCTTGGTCAGCAAGCTTCAACACATCTTCAGGATGTCTGGTGGTTGTGCTATCAGACAATCCAATACTCACCGTCACATTCACCACTTCCGATGGTTTACCGTTCTTGCCACGCTTTTTCATACCCACTTCATGATCGTCGGGGCGCTCATGGCTATTCCGAATCGTCATGTCGTAGTTTTGAACTTCGGAAATCAGAGCTTGAAGGTGCTCTTTAACTTGTTCCGAATGTTTGCCTTTGAAGATAATCGTGAACTCTTCTCCACCATAGCGATAAGCTTTAGCGCCGCCTGTGGTTTCCCTCAGAATGCGTGCCACCAGTTTTAACACATCGTCGCCAATGTCATGTCCGTAGGTATCGTTGAATTGTTTAAAGTGATCAATATCGACCATCGCCATCGAATACTTACGCCCCAAGTGCTTCATATCGACTTCTAAGGCGTGTCGACCGGGAATGTTAGTCAGTTGGTCGTTAAAGGCCATATCATGACTAGCAGACACCACATAGACGATGATCAGTGTGCCTGACAGCGAGAACATGGTGCTCGAGATGTACTGAATATCGAAGAAGATGAACGTACAAGAAGAAAGCAGGATAGCGCTATAAACCACAACATCGATAGAGCGGTTATACACCAACACGAGAATGGCAGTAAGGCCAAGCAAGCAAAGGCTATACAGCACTAAAACAAAAGGCAGTTTGGAGAAGTCTCTGACAATAAATAGAAGACCATCACTCCATGATTCAAAACCGCCGGCATGGAAGTGAGAGACGATCAATTGTGCCCACACCATAAACAGAACAAGAACGATGGCGTAGAGCAGCATCGACTTTGAGTTTACGCCGTTATCAGGGAAGGCATAAACAAGTAAGCAAGTGACAGGTACTAATGCCGCAAGTAACGAGAGCTCTAATAGCGTTGTGCCAGTATTGAGAGGCGTTTGTAAGCGAACTTGGATGATCAGATAAGCGACAAGCATGGTCACCGATACCATCGCCATTCGACCTTGTCTGAACGTATGGCATAGCAGAACCGCAACGCTCAATAAAATGTAAGGGAGGTTGCTAGCAAACCCTAAATTTGAGTCCGTCACGAGAATGACGTTGTCCATACCAACGAGCAAAATTGTTAACAGGACTAAAGGGAAGCAAAATCGAAACATGCTCGACGTTACAAAAGATGATGCCATTTATGTGGTGAGCCTAACTATATTGATGATCTTATTATTTAATACTATGCGTAGGATACGGTTAAACAAGCGATTGCCAAGCTTTTTGCCTAAATTAGAGCAAAAACATAGTCATAGGTCGCTATTGGTGCAATCATTTTTATATGTATTTTGAGTTGCTATTAACCTTAGAACGAACTACACAGTATATATGAGAAATTAATTAGTCGTTATAGATACTTAACAAAATCTGCTCTGCTGCTCTTACGTTGGCGCTGTCACTTAAAGGGCTTGATGATCAGTTATCATTGAGTGACCTTTTCATTAAGCGACGAAGATCTGTAATGAAGTCAGAGTAAGATTAAATAATGCCTAAGTTTCAACTATGGACAGTAAAACCTATAACTGAGTTATAGAAAGCTATTAGGAATTGCATGGTTTCAAGTGACTTTAGAAACGACTGCGACTAGAAAAACCGCTACAAATGGAGGTGTGGTATGCAAATTAGTGTTGATGTACATAACTATATGGAAACTCTGGTCGGTCATGTATTGGCTACCGAGGAATATGTGTCTAGTTATACCAACGAACAGTTGGCCGATCTCGCGTGCTTGGCTTTGGGCCAGCTAAAACCTATCTATATTCGTTTTGATATCGATTTTCTGTCAGCATTGCCAGAAGACAAATTGGTGCTCTATAAACGCAATAGTGAGATCGCGGTCAAAAATGCAGAAAGTATGATTATTGACGATCGAAGACGTGAACGTGACGACAATGTGCCTGTTATATTTAGTCAACACAATTTTGACGATGACGTAGAATTGCAATGGTATGAAAAGCCGTTGTTGAACCGTAAACAGTCATGATAGTTTAGGGTGAATACGGTCATTTAAGGAGTAAAAAAACGTGGGATTCTTTTCTAGATTATTTGGTGGCAAAGAAAAAACCGAACAAAAAGTAGAGATTGAGCCAGTCGAATATAAGGGTTTCAATATCTATCAAGATGCCATTGCAGAATCTGGTCAATACCGTGTTGCTGGGCGAATCGAGAAAGAATTCGATGGTGAAATCAAAACTCACCGTTTTATTCGTTCAGATGTTGTTTCAAACAAACAAGATGCCGATGAATTGATGCTCAAAAAATCGCAGATGTTCATCGACCAAATGGGCGACAATATATTTAGCTAACCAATTAGGGTTAGAATTGATGTTGGTCATAATTTAGAGAGCTTTCAGTGTATATGCTGAAAGCTCTTTTTAGTTTTATGGATAAAGAACAGCTAGTGAGTTGTTATTAAAAGGATTATTTGCAAGTGGTTTGACCTCTTGGTTCGAGACGGTCGTCATTTATCCGAATGAAGCGCTCAAATTCCGTCCAAATCGTTATAAGTAATAACTTTTCCTGTTCTTTGAACAAAACGCTTGAAGTATTAGTTGTCGTTAGATACAAACGAATAAGTCATTCGTGCCAATAGTCAAGGAATAGCTATGCAAATTGGTGTACCAAGAGAAACGCTCGCAGGTGAAACGCGAGTCGCTGCTTCGCCGAAATCGGTAGAACAGCTTCTAAAATTAGGATTTGAAGTTTGTGTTGAATCACAAGCAGGTGCGTTAGCAAGTTTTGAAGATGCAGCTTATGAACAAGCTGGAGCAAAAGTTGTCACCGCAGATGAAGCTTGGAAATCCGATATTATCTTTAAAGTTAACGCTCCGATCGTTGACGAGTCTAAAAATGAAATCGATCTTCTTAAAGATGGCGCAACATTGGTCAGCTTTATTTGGCCTGCTCAAAATCCAGAGTTAATGGAACAATTGTCCAGTCGTAACATCAACGTGATGGCGATGGATTCTGTACCACGAATTTCAAGAGCTCAGGCGTTAGATGCATTGAGTTCTATGGCAAACATCGCGGGTTATCGTGCTGTTGTTGAAGCGGCGCATGAGTTTGGTCGATTCTTCACGGGCCAGATTACGGCTGCGGGTAAAGTTCCACCAGCAAAAGTACTGGTTGCAGGTGCTGGTGTTGCTGGACTAGCGGCAATCGGCGCTGCGGGTAGCTTAGGTGCGATCGTTCGTTCATTCGATGTTCGTCCTGAAGTTAAAGAACAAGTTGAGTCGATGGGCGCTGAATTCTTGGAAGTGGATTTCAAGGAAGACACCAGTGCTGGTGACGGCTACGCAAAAGAGATGTCTGAAGCATTCAATAAGAAAGCGGAAGAGCTTTATGCAGCTCAAGCAAAAGACGTTGATATCATCATTACTACGGCGCTGATTCCAGGTCGCCCGGCTCCGAAGCTGATTACCAAAGAGATGGTAGACAGCATGAGTGCAGGTAGTGTGATTGTAGACCTTGCGGCGGCCAATGGCGGTAACTGTGAATACACGGTTGCGGATCAAGTCATTACAACGGCTAATGGTGTGAAGGTGGTTGGTTACACTGATATGGTTGGTCGACTGCCGACTCAATCATCTCAACTGTATGCAACGAACCTAGTTAACCTTCTGAAACTGCTTTGCAAAGAGAAAGATGGCAACATCAAAATCGACTTTGAAGATGTTGTTCTGCGTGGTGTTACTGTGGTTAAAGAGGGCGAGGTCACTTGGCCAGCTCCACCAATTCAAGTTTCAGCTCAACCACAACAAGCTAAGCCAAAAGCGGCCAAACCAGAGCCTAAAGTTGAAGAACCTGTTTCTCCAATTAAGAAAGTGGCGGGTATGGCGGTAGCTGTTGGTGCATTCGCTTGGGTAGCTTCGGTTGCTCCAGCTGCGTTCTTATCTCACTTTACCGTTTTTGTTCTCGCTTGTGTGGTGGGTTATTACGTAGTTTGGAATGTAAGCCATTCTCTGCATACGCCTTTGATGTCCGTGACTAACGCGATTTCAGGCATCATTGTAGTAGGTGCACTGTTACAGATCGGACAAGGAAGTGGCGTCGTCACGTTCTTATCATTTATTGCCGTATTAATTGCAAGTATCAATATCTTTGGTGGCTTTACCGTGACCAAACGTATGCTTGAAATGTTCCGTAAAGACTAAGGAGTAACAGATGTCTGAAGGATTAGTACAAGCAGCTTATATTGTTGCTGCTGTATTTTTTATTATGAGCTTGGCTGGGTTATCGAAACAGGAATCTGCGCGTGCAGGTAACTATTACGGTATCACGGGTATGGCAATCGCGTTGATCGCAACGATCTTTGGCCCTCACTCTGCTGGTATTGTGTGGATCATCATTGCTATGGTGATCGGTGGTGGTATTGGTATCCACTACGCAAGAAAAGTAGAAATGACTGAAATGCCAGAGCTGGTTGCAATTCTGCACAGCTTCGTAGGTATGGCTGCAGTACTTGTAGGTTACAACAGCTACATCGATCCACCTGCTGCTGTTTCTATCAACCCTGCAGATATTCATGCAGAGCACGTTATCCATCTAGTGGAAGTGTTCCTTGGCGTGTTTATCGGTGCGGTGACGTTCACGGGTTCTATTGTTGCGTTTGGTAAGCTTCGTGGCGTGATCTCTTCGTCTGCATTGAACATCCCTCATAAGCACAAGTGGAATCTAGCGGCTATCGTAGTTTCTACACTGCTGATGATCATGTTCGTTAAAGCAGACGGCAGCATGTTCGCACTAATGGTGATGACACTTATCGCATTCGCATTCGGTTACCACCTAGTGGCATCGATTGGCGGTGCAGATATGCCAGTAGTTGTCTCTATGCTGAACTCGTACTCTGGTTGGGCAGCAGCAGCGGCAGGTTTCATGCTTGCAAACGATCTGCTTATCGTAACTGGTGCATTGGTTGGTTCGTCGGGTGCGATTCTGTCTTACATTATGTGTAAGGCGATGAACCGCTCTTTCATCAGCGTTATTGCTGGTGGATTCGGCCAAGAAGTGGTTGTGTCTGATGGCGATGAAGAGCAAGGTGAACACCGCGAAACATCAGCTGAAGATGTGGCTGATATGCTGAAAAACTCTAAGTCAGTAATCATCACTCCTGGATACGGCATGGCAGTAGCTCAAGCACAATACCCAGTGCATGAAATCACTGAGAAGCTACGAGCGCAGGGCATTAATGTTCGATTTGGTATCCACCCAGTTGCTGGTAGGTTACCGGGTCACATGAACGTACTGCTTGCTGAAGCGAAAGTGCCTTACGATATCGTTCTAGAAATGGACGAAATCAACGATGACTTCGATGAGACAGATACTGTATTGGTAATTGGTGCGAATGACACCGTAAACCCTGCAGCACTTGAAGATCCAAACAGCCCAATTGCTGGTATGCCAGTACTTGAAGTTTGGAACGCTCAGAATGTTATCGTATTCAAGCGTTCGATGAACACAGGTTACGCCGGTGTGCAAAACCCACTGTTCTTCAAAGAGAACACGCAGATGCTGTTTGGCGATGCTAAAAAGAGTTGTCTAAGTATCTTAGAACATCTATAGAGATCACCTCTAAACAATATGTAACAACTCGATAAGGAGCTCATTTGAGCTCCTTTTTTATCTTACGAAAGCGACTCTATGTGTGATCTCAGTTGATACGAAGTTGACGAAGCCTGATGCAAAACTTGTCGCAATTGAGGTTTGGCTTGCCAATCAGCCTACTAGTACGTATGTACAATGTGGCCGTAATATATTGGCCTTTATCTCTGTAGCTCGCCATTCTCAAAGTTTTTCATGCGGTTAAAAATTTATCTTTGATAGCGAATGGTATATATTTGGTTGATCTATATGAATTTGCGTTGGTTTGTGATCATCAAAAGAACATTTACTCTTCTTATCGCTACGTTGTCTGTGTCTGCAAACGCATTTGCTGACTCTTTACCTGAGCGTATCGATAATTTCACCAAACTCTTTGATCATGAAACGGCAATCGAATCTTACGATATTCGAGTGCTACAGGCTGATTATCCAACACGTTTGATCATGCCGTCTTCTATGCTGCCACAAACAGCAGAGTACCCGTTAAAAGACATTCAGCGCTTGTACCAGTTATCAAAAACCTGTAGTGGTAAACTGCCGTTAAGCCCTTTGATTACTGAGCCTTTAGTTTTTACTCGTGCAATGTGTAAAGGCACCAAGCTTTCTGACCGTTGGTTTAGCCGTAGTGGTTTGATTCACCCTGGCGGCGGTTCTTATGCGGCACGATACGTTGAGAAGTACCCAGAAAAATTCGACTCTCTGAAGCGCTTTATGCATATTCAAGAGCGACCAAACACCGAACACGATGAACTACTGTCTCGCTTGCAACAAATGGATAGCGAAGCAATCACCGCGCTGTTAGCGGGTGCCAGTATGTTTGTTGAGCTTGATGAGATGTGGGTAAAACGCGGCGACAGATATTACCTGTATAAAAAATCAGTCTGGAACGAAAATGCCACGCTTGCTGGGTTATCGTTTAGCTTGTCTTCAGAAGGTAAAAGCTGTTTTGTCCAGCGTGGTAATGTGTGTTGGGAAATAGAAGATCATTCAGAGCTTCTGCAAGTCGCCATGTTTATCTTGGTTATTGCCAACATCATGCTTGTCTTAGGTTGGGCGATTTACCGCTGGAACAGCAAGAAACAAGAGATGAAGAGTCGCATGCTGGTTCTTCAAATCCTAACGCACGAATTAAGAACGCCGATTGCGAGTTTGTCATTGACGGTGGAAGGGTTCAGGCGTGAGTTCGAACACTTACCAGAATCGGTATATGATGAGTTCCGTAGGCTGTGTGAAGATACACGCCGTTTAAGACAGTTGGCGGAAGCAAGTAAAGATTACCTGCAATCAGATAATCAACCGCTCGCAACAGAGTGGGTGCCAAGTGTTGAAGAGTGGCTCCAATACAAAGTTGAAGAAGACTTTGCGCCGGGGATTGAACTCCGTGTAAACAAAGATATAGCTGCAAAAGTGAACGTATATTGGTTGGGAACGTGCATCGATAACCTAATCAGAAATGCCGTGAAATACGGTGTGGCTCCAGTAATTCTAGAACTGAATACTTCTGACAAGAAGCTGACATTCAAAGTTATAGATAATGGAGACTTGTCTCGCAAAGATTGGGGGCAACTAAGAAAGCCATTCGTAAGTAAGAGTGGACTCGGTTTAGGTCTGACGATAGTGGAATCTATGGTTGGAAAAATGGGCGGTCACATGACGCTTATCGGCCCCCCAACAACATTTATTTTGGAGATACCTTGTGAAACAGACATTGCTTCTCGTTGAAGATGATAAAAATTTAGCTGACGGTTTATTAGTTAGCCTTGAGCAAGCTGGATATGAATGTTTGCATGCAGAACTGATCTCTGAAGTTGAAGGCTACTGGGAACAAGCGGATCTAGTGATTCTAGACCGTCAACTTCCTGATGGCGACTCAGTAGATTCACTTCCAGGTTGGAAGAAAAAGAAAGATATCCCAGTTATTTTGCTGACGGCTCTCGTGACAGTAAAAGACAAAGTAGCGGGCCTAGATTCAGGTGCAAACGACTACTTAACAAAGCCATTCGCAGAGGCTGAGCTATTTGCTCGAATTCGTGCTCAACTTCGCCTGCCAGATTCTGAAGAACAAGATGCATCAAAAGTTATCGCTCAGAATCTTGTTATCGATAAAGCGACACGTGAAGTGTTTTTCAATGAACAGGAAGTAACGTTAACGCGCACTGAATTTGACCTTCTACTGTTCTTGGCAAGTAACCTTGGACGTGTGTTTACACGTGATGAACTGCTTGACCATGTATGGGGTTACAACCATTTCCCAACAACACGTACGGTAGACACGCACGTTCTGCAACTAAGACAGAAACTGCCGGGTCTAGAAATTGAAACGCTGCGTGGCGTTGGTTACAAGATGAAAGCGTAATGAGAATAGCCTTACTTCCACTATTAATGTTTTCTTGCGTAGCGAATACCGCGCAAGCAACGGATTGGTTTAAGAGCAGCGATGCTCTGACTCAAGTTCATAAACATCTGCTAGATAATGATTTACCTCAGATGTTTGACTCATTAGTGGAAGTTTGGCAAATCAACTCGTCTCAATCACGAGAAGATCACCTCAATGAACTGTTCGATCAAGCATTGAACAAAGATTGTGGTAAAACTCTCACCAGAAAAACACTCCCAGATTGGATTAGTTCAGTCGTCGTTAAAAGACACATCATTCAAAGCCCTGGCCGAGATACCTTTCGTGTATCGATTAATGTTGAATCCGAAAACAACATTCAAGACATTACCTTCGAGAAGTGGGTCGATAAGATCGTTTCTTCGGACAGTGAGTTAACCAAAGACAGTGAAGTGGTTAACAACGCATCGGTGAGTCTATACCGCAAGCGTTACAATTTAGCCTCTCAACTTGAATCCGGTTTATACCGTTTAAGCGTTAAAGGTGATGGCGGAAAGTCTTGGAGCACTTGGGTTGTTTTGGGTGAAGTTGCCATGCGTCAACAAGTTCGCTGGGCATCAAAAGACACGTGGCGAATCGATAAAAAAGAACTACTCAATCCTTATTGTCCGCTCCCTAAGCTCGAAATCGGTTTGTACGATTACGTTGATGAACACTATGAACAGGTCTGGGGCAAGAGCTACGAATCTGATTATCCAATGAACCTTACTGGTGAAGAACTTCCTAATGATCGCTATGTTTTAGCGGTTTCAATGGTGCATTCACGCTGGCAAGGCGACATAGCGATAGAACAAGCACAAACTATCAGTAAAACTTATGATATTTCTAGCGAAGAAGAGTTAAAGTAATTTAAAATTGTGCCGTTAACTATGTAAGGGATCTAACAAAGATAAACGGCATGAAAAAAACTACAAAACTACTCGCAGCGTCAATTGCATTCGCCAGTCTTCCTCTTTCAGCAGCAAACTACGCCATTGAAGCGCGTGGTGATGCGATGGGTGGTGTTGGTGTTGTTTCAGCAAACTTCCTAACTGCTCCATTCTATAACCCAGCACTTGTTGCGATTTATCGTCGTAATGATGACATGGGAATGATCACGCCAAGTTTTGGCGGTAATTATAATGACCCTAATAACTTAGTTGATGATATCGATAATTTAGTTGACAGCATTGAGTCAGGTACTGTGACTGGTTCTGATCTAGATGCTCTTAATGGTGATAGCCTGAATGTTGATTTAGGTGGTGTTGTAGCATTCGCTCTACCAAATCAGTATATTGCAGCAAACGTATTTGCAAAAGCATACACTGAATCATTTGTAACCCCTGATACATCTAGTGACGCTGCTAATAGTGACTTGGTTAATGCTGAGTTAACTGCTGTTAAAGCTGTTTCTATTGGCATTATGGAAGCTGGTATATCATTAGCAAAATATCAAACGTTCATGGGACAACATTTGTCGTTTGGTATTTCTCCAAAACTCCAAAGAATCTATACGTATAACTACATTGCCTCGGCACAAAACTACGATCTAAGTGATGTTCGAGAAAACGACACCGCGGAAACTACATTTAATATTGATGCAGGTGCGCTTTGGTTTTACGGCCCATTTAGAGTGGGTTTTTCTGCAACGAATATTATAGACCGTGAGATTGAAACTAAATCCGTTAGCCAACAGCTAACAAGCAGCACAGGGGCTACAAGAACAGTAACATCGAGTCATTCTTATAACCTGGGGCCTGTCTACACTGTTGGTGCGGGGATCGTTTCTGATTACTTTACGTTGAGTGTTGATTATGATTTGAATGAAGCAGAGAAGTTTACTTCGTTCGAAGACAACGAACAGATGATTCGTGTTGGTACTGAAGTCGACCTGTTACGTCAGCTTAAGCTAAGGGGAGGGTATTACAAGAACCTGGCTTACTCTGATTCAGAAGGAACAGTGACAGCTGGTGTTGGTATCTCGCCATTGAACTTGTTTCAGCTAGATCTAAGTGCTAACTACACAAATGAAAATGCAATGGGTGCATCAATCAATTTCCTTGCTAGTTACTAACAGTCCTTATATAGTTCTGCTCCTAAATAAAGGAGCAGAGCATGCTAAACGACTTACCAACCCTTTCTCACGAAGAACAACAGAAAGCTGTTGAACGAATTCAAGAAATGATGACCCAAGGCATCAGCACAGCGCAAGCTATCAAAATCGTTGCTGAGCAAATCCGTGAAGAAATGAGTAATAAAGAAGAGTAGGGCATCAGCCCTTCTTTTTTAATACGGTAGTGCACTATAACTAAATATATTACCCTCTAGTATATTATCTCGTACATACCTACTCTTTAGTTTCTCTAAATCCCGACCTGTCCAAACTCTTAAATACTTTTTATTCAACAAGTTACGTCAGAGTAATTAACTTATCAGGCTTTACTTGGCTTTGAGTTGTAATTAAATTACAGCAAGATCTGAAAGTAAAACAATCGCCACTTTAGGTGTCAGTATTTGTGTCACCATGTCTAAATGGCTAAATATATGGTGTTTTTACGGCTAGTGACGTTGTGACTTGTATTTTGAACGGATGAGAATCCATGAATGTTCAGAAGCAGACAAATGAGGATTTTATCTAAAAACAGTGCGAGATAAGTAGCGACGGTAATATTCAAAACCGATACCGCGAATGGCTTACCACCGCTTAGAGCAAGCTTCGTTGCCACATATGTGCTTTACAGAATAAGTATTTAAAAAGCTTACGAGGCGTAAGGTGTTGTGTAGAAGTCGATTAAGGAATGCGGCGCGTATCAATTTGAGAATGCTAAATTGATGTGTTTTCTATTGGGGAATGATAAGTCTAAGCGATAGGACTTGTTAGAAATAGGGTCGCTTTGAGCGCTGTAGTTGTCGTCGTGGTTACGTATGTAGAATCGAAACCTTGGCTCCTCTTGACCTTCATATTCTATATTGATGGTGACCGAATCGAACGTTGAGAGATCGAGCCCTTTATTTTGGGTCGATATAACGAACTCAATTTCACAGAAGGGTAAGCTATAGGTTTGTTCAAAGTCACACTGTAACTCAATTCCATCTTCTGACTTATGTAATGAGCCTACGGTGCCACCATCGTAGTCTCTGTCTGTATTTACGCGCGTAGGTTATCTGTCAGGTGTGATGATGTAGTTCTTATCCATGAGCGTATTAAAAGAGATCAACGACACTAGCGTGATTGCTAGGCAAAAATACGCGCCCAGCGACAGATATATGCCTAAATAGCGTTGTTTTTGTTCGGTATTTATACGAAAGGTAACGTTTTAAGGGGATAATAATTTAACTGTGTAAATATACAGTTGTTATTTGGGTTCTTTATTTTGTGTTTCCATAGGACCAAGCTTTACCTGTACAGCTAGCTACAGTGTCACTTTACTTATTGATTACATGTGTCGATAAACATTATAAGCTTTCTAATCTCAGGCGGTAACACCATTGCGACTTCAAAGCAGGCATATCAGTTAGAGAAAACAAGTAAAGAAAAACTAAGCGCAATGGGTTTAAAGTAACTCTTAGGTTTATTACCAAAGCTACCTAAGTCCAATTGAACGTAATTTCAGGGCAAACCGTGATTATGGATCTCCCAAGTATCGGTGTTGTGTACCAGCAATAAGTGTAATGAATCTATGCAAACTGAACACAAAGTACTAACTCTAGAGAGAATCGTTAAGAAGGTTTGAAAAATCTGTGTGCGGGTCTACATAAGACACACGAACTTTATTAGTTGATGGATTTAAACGAGAGCTAAGCATGTGCAGTTGATAAGAAACATTGGTCGCGTGTGTGAAATCTGGAATAGAAACAACAGCAATGCTTACAAGAATTGCACACAGCGCAGCGAACCGTTAGTGCAAACAGAGAAGTGGCATATAAGTTAAACCAGACGGACAAAGTTTCGCGTCAATTAGATTTTCTGAATGAAGATTGAATTGTGTAGACGCTGGCCGTACATATAATTATTAGATTTCAAATGCGATAAGAAAACTCTGAACGGCGCAAGAAGCGTGAGAGTCAGTTGGAACAAAGATTTTAAGGACAAAAGATGAGAATACTACCTTTAGAATTAACTACACGTATTATTAACTGCGTATTATGTACGTTATGTTAAATGGATTTTGATGTTTATAAGGCAGGTATCTTTGTGTGATGCCCTGCCTTTGTATTGTGCCGATATTCTCTAATTTATACTGTGTATTTAACCATACTAGCTATTTACCATAAAATACCTAATAACCAGTGATAATAATCTTCGATTTTAACCCTGGTATTAGTTAGAGATTAACCGCCAGCAAATTTAACTTTGTAGCCTTTCTTTTCAAGGTGCGCTTTGATCTTGTCGCGCGCGTCACCTTGAATTTCGATGTTGCCATCTTTTACTGAGCCACCGCAGCCGCAAACTTTCTTGAGTTCTGCTGCCATTAGTTTTAATGGTGCGTCATCTAGGTCTAAGCCAGTTACGACAGAAACGCCTTTGCCTTTACGGCCTTTGGTTTCTTTTTGGATTCGAACGATACCATCGCCTTTAGGACGTTGGACTTTCTCTTCTTCAGGCTTAATGCGACCTGTTTCTGTTGAATATACTAGGCTCATAATTTACTTCTTTTGTTGCTCTGCTTTTTGTTTTGCGAGTAAGTAAGCTTCTATATGGCGTTGGATTGCAACCTTGCCGCCTTTGATTAAGCGACCGTTAAACATGCAATACCACGCATTAGGCTCACCGGTGTCATTCTTGATTTGGTAGCCGTTGAAGTTTTCAGTCGAGCCACCAGTTCCTCTCGACTTATTTAATGACATGAATTCTTTTGGATCAATAATAGATGCGGTATCAATCCACCAATCAATACTCTTTTTCACGGCAGCTAGGTTGCCCTGAATAACGTTGTTTTTTAACTTAGCACGCCAAACTGTGTTGTTAGCATCTATCGATTGAAGATGGACGCTTCGGTAAATTGAATTAGCCATATCTATTAATCATCTTTCTGTTTTCACTGCATTAATCATAAGTATACTAATAATGATATCAAGCATAATATGGTAAAAACACCTGTCGAGGTATGGTAATTTGAGAAAAAAAGTCCCTATTTTAACTGACTCTGTGATAATTAATTCATTTGTTGAAAAATTAAACAGCAACGCGACAATAGAAATTATAGATGAGTTGACAGGATTTCAATACTCTCGCAATTCACTGTTGGGCATTTACAGTGATTGGAATCGCTATCATGCGTTCTGTACCAAACATCGTATTAACACACTTCCCGCATCTATAACCGCTGTTCGTCGTTTTCTTGAAACGGAGTCTAACGATAGAAAATACGCATCGCTAAAACGTTACACTGCAACGCTTAGCATGTTACATACTGTGTTGAGCTTTGCTAACCCGATCAAGCACAGGCAAGTTCGCTTTACCCTACTCCACTTACAATCTCAAATGGCCGGTGACGCTAAACAAACCAATGCTATGACATCTGTGCATCTCACTGATTTGAATACGTTACTCTCCCATGAGAAAGCAAACCTGAAAGAGATCAGAGACATTGCTATTTATAACGTGATGTTCGAGTGTGCTTTAAAGCGCTCAGAGCTTAAGTTGTTATCGATGAGTGATGTTGAGTACGTTGAAGATCATTACCAAGTAACAGTCAAAGATTCGGCTTATCAGTTGTCACAAATAGCCAGTGTTGCACTTCAACGTTGGCTTTCGTTTACTGGTATACAAGATGACTTGCCAGTATTTCGTGCGATAGACAAGCATGAGAATATTGGTTTGCAGCCTTTAGATGATTCGTCCATCTATAGGATATTGAGAAGAGCTAGCGACTTACTTCAACTGCCAGAAAATCACCATTTCTCTGGAAATTCGATTCGTGTTGGTGCTGCACAAGAGTTGTCGAAACAAGGTCTTAAGGTTAGAGAGATTCAGGACTTTGGTCGCTGGCTTAGCCCTGCCATGCCAGCCCAATATGTGGGTTTCACGGGAACGGCTGAGAGTGAGAAGATGAAGTTTAAGGCGCTAATACCTTGGCAATAAACGGTTCGTAATTACTTGGATATAAGTTGTGGCTAAATGATAGATTCGTAAAAAACGGCTAGCTTTAAAAACAAAAAGTGCCTTGGCGAAAGCTTAAGGCACTTTTGGGTTCAGCTCTAAGTGAACGAAAACGAGTTAGAAACCTAAGAAAGGCTTGTTCTCACGCAGTTTTCTAAGAACTGGCTGAATTTGTGGCCGTCATGCTCAACCATTTTAGGGAACATGGAGATTGGCGTCATACCTGGGAAGGTGTTGACTTCGTTCAGGTAGATCTCGTTGTCTTGCGTTAAAAAGAAGTCGATACGAGACAAGTGACGAAGCTTCATCTGGGTGAAGACTTTTCGTGCGCTGTCTGCAATCAATTCACGCTGTTCGTCAGTTAAATTACTTGCTTCAACTTCAGTGATCGAGTGGCTGTCTGCACTGTACTTCTCTTCGTAAGAGTAAAATGCGCCATTCGGTGCAATCACCTCACCCGGCTTGCTGATGTGTAGCTCGCCATCGATTTCATAAGCAGCAATTTCTAGCTCTCTAGGCACCACTGATTTCTCAACCAATACTTGGTCCGAGAAAGTGAACGCCTTGTTGATAGCCTCGCTTAAATCTTCTACTTGGTTAACTTGGTAACAACCTACAGAAGAACCTTGACGAGCCGCTTTCACAAACACTTTACCCCAGTTTTCAAATGCTTGAGTTGCTTGTGAGTGAGCTTGATCATTGTTGTCTGATAAGAACAGGTACGGCGTGTTTGGAATACCAAGTGCGTCGTACCAAAGCTTTGACGTGATTTTGTTAAAGCTGTTGTTGCTTGCTTCTGGACCACAACCTAGGTATGGAATTTTAGCCATTTCAAACAGTGATTGAATGTCACCTGTTTCACCAGGGAAACCGTGTATGCAAGGCACAATGAAATCGACTTTAGATGCTAAATTGTCACCGCGTAAGGTTTGGTCGTTAATATCAAGATAAACCAATTCACCTGAATCAAGACACCAGCCTTCGTTCTTAATTTCAACTCTTACAACGTTAAAATCTGCAACGCTATTAAGTTGATCAAAAAGGTAATTGGCTGAAACTAAAGATACTTCATGCTCTGAAGATCCACCGCCGCAAAGTAGAAGGATGTTTGTGGTGTTCATGGGTAAATTCGGTCCTTGAAACTAGGAGTACTGACTTCAATGATAAACAAAAGTCGAGATAGGTACAGTGTTTTGATTGTTAAAATTGCGTTCGAAAGATCGAGCGATTAACTATTAAACAAAACAGCGAGTCTTAAAACAAAAGAAGGAGCATTTGCCCCTTCTTTATGAATCAAAACTTAGTTCAACTTGTTAAGCGTTGGGTATTCAGAGTTCTTGATGTCATCAATGCTCTTAACGAACGGCTTCAAGTTTTGGAAAGTGTTCGGCAGTGTTGAGATTGCCTTTTTAGCTTCTAAGCGTGTTGCGTAGTCACCATAAAGTACCGTGAACCACTTAGTGCCGTTAACCATTTTGTAGTTTTCCCAAACTGGTTGAGAAGTCGTAGGTAGCATTTTCACGAAAGAATCGACTTTACTTTGGCTGCCAACAGCAACAACTTGAACTGTGTAACCAAAACGTTGGTTCATGTCTTGTTGTTTCTTGGTTGGGCCTGTCACTACTGCAACTGGCTTAGCTTGAGTCGTTTGAGCGACTTTCTGTTCAACAGGTTCGGTTCTGATAACGTTGACAACATTTTCTTCAACAACGCTTGTTTGCTCAGATTGAGATACAACTGGAGCTTCAACTTTTGCCGTTTTGTACTCTTCTTGATAACTATCTGAAGTGACATTGGTAACGTAGTCGTCAGATACACATGCAGCCAAGAGCAGTGGCAAAGTCACAATTGCAAATTTTTTCATGGAAAGCTCTATATCCTTAATAATAATTACTATAAATCATGCCGATACGTCGGTTTAGAATCAAGTTAACTTTGGGATTATATACCATTAGTGGGTGACCTATTTCACAAACTTTATGCAGGGTTTGCTTATTCATCTGAATTCGGTGAATTTGCCATCAACCTGTGAGTGCAAAGTAAGTTACGATGAACTTACGTGCATTGCTAGGATATGTCTATGAATCATCTTGATCCCCTACTTAAACCCCGTTCAATCGCTGTTGTTGGTGCTTCTCAACGAGAAACACGCGCAGGATATATTGTTATGAACAATTTGTTGCATGGGGATTTTAAAGGTGCGGTGATGCCGGTTACGCCGAAATATGATTCAGTGGCCGGTGTGCTTTCTTACAAGAACATTTTGTCGTTACCGATTGTTCCTGACCTCGCAATCTTGTGTACCAATGCGACCCGTAATGTCGCTATTTTTGAAGAACTGGCTGAGAAAGGTATAGCCTCTGTCATTGTCCTTTCTTCAGACATGCAGCAAGAAAGCGATAATGGTGAGACGTATGATGAACGATGCCTAGCGATTGCCAAAAAGCACAACATTCGAGTGTTGGGTTCCAATAGTTTGGGGGTGATTGTTCCTTGGTTAAATTTGAACGCCTCATTCTCTCCAGTGACAGCATTACCCGGTAAGATCGCCTTTGTTTCTCAGTCGGCAGCTGTGTGTACCACTATTCTCGATTGGGCTAATGACAAAGAGATCGGTTTTTCGGCGTTTATCTCTATAGGCAATGGTAGCGATATCGAATTCTCGGAGTTATTGGATTATCTCAGTACCGACTCTCACACCGAAGCGATATTGCTTTATGTAGACAGCATTACTGATGCGAGGCGCTTTATTTCTGCAGCGCGTGCGGCTTCGCGTAACCGACGAATTTTGGTGTTGAAAGGCGGTCGAACGGCGAAAGGCAGAGCCGCAGCAATGGCTCACACTGGCGGTGCCGACACATTAGATATTATTTATGATTCCGCAATCCGACGCAGCGGCATGCTACGAGTTAAGAACTTACATGAACTGTTTGCTGCGGTAGAAACACTGACTCATTCAGTACCATTGCGAGGCGAGCGCTTGGCTATTGTTACTAATGGTGGCGGCCCTGCGATTATGGCTGTGGACACCCTATTTGACCGCGGTGGTAAGCTCGCAGAGTTTTCAGAAGAGACACTTGATAAGTTGAACAAGGTTTTGCCATCGAGTTGGTCTCATAGCAATCCTATCGATATTGTCGGCGACGCTGGTGATCAACGTTATATCGACACTATAAACATCTTACTCGATGGCGATGAAGCAGACGCGATTCTTATCATGCACAGCCCTTCAGCGGTCGCACATTCCGCTAAAACGGCAGAACGAATTATTGAAGCGATTAAGAAGCACCCTCGCCACAAGCGCTTTAACATCCTGACGAATTGGTCTGGTGAGCTAACAGCAAGGCCCGCACGAAAGCTGTTTACCGAAGCGGGTTTCCCAACTTATCGGACCCCTGAAAGCTCTGTGGTCGCATTCATGCACCTAGTCGAGTACAGACGTAACCAACGTCAGTTAATGGAAACGCCGACCACTGCAGAAAAAGTACACATTGAAGATCTAGCAGATGCGAAAGGTTGGATAGAAAGAAAACTACTGGATAAAGATACAGTTAGCCTTGATACTCACCAAAACAGTCAGTTTTTCAAGAGCTTCAACCTCGATGTGTTACCAACTTGGATCGCTTCTGACCCAAGTGAAGCGGTACACATCGCTGAAACGATCGGTTATCCCGTCGCAGTAAAATTACGTTCGCCGGATATTGCACATAAGTCAGACGTACAAGGCGTGATGCTCAATTTGCGAAACAGCAGTGAAGTTGCCAATGCGGCTCAGGCAATTCTCGATCGTTCTCAATTATCCTTCCCTACAGCAAACATCCACGGCTTGTTAATTCAAGGTATGGCTAAGCTCGCGGGCGGCCAAGAGTTGCGTATTAAGGTTACAACAGACGAAACCTTCGGCCCAATCATATTACTTGGACAAGGTGGTTCGGAGTGGGATGAGTCGATTGATGCCGCAGCTGCTTTTCCACCGCTCAACATGACACTGGCGCGTTACTTGATTATTCGAGCGATAAAAAGCGGCAAGATTCGTCTACAAAAACTCCCTAACCCCATCGATATAGAAGGTTTGTCTGAGTTATTGGTACGTATATCGCAAATGGTAGTGGATTGCCCTGAAATACATGATTTGGATATCCATCCAGTACTGGCCAATGGTGACAAGTTCACGATATTAGATGCCGATATCATCTTGAAAGCGTACGAAGGCGATCCTCAGGAACGTCTTGCGATTCGCCCTTATCCGGTCGAGCTTGAAGAACGTATCCAGCTAAAAGATGGAACCGAAGTGTTGTTACGCCCTATTCTTCCCGAAGATGAACCGCTTCATGCTGACTTCATTAACCGTGTGTCTAAGGAAGATCTCTATAAGCGTTTCTTTAGTGATGTCGGTGAATTCAATCATGAGGCGTTGGCGAATTTCACTCAGATTGATTTCGATAGAGAAATCGCCTTTGTGGTCGTTCGCGAGGAACAAGGCGTTCCAGCGATCATCGGCGTGTCCCGTGCGCTGATTAACCCTGAGAACACAGACGCCGAATTCGCAATATTGATTCGTTCTGACCTTAAAGGTGTTGGTCTAGGTCGCATTCTTATGACCAAGGTTATCGATTACTGCCGTGCGAAGCAGACCAAGCAGATGTCGGGTATGACGATGCCAACCAATAGAGGGATGCTGACACTAGCTCAAAAGCTCGGTTTTAAGCTAGATATCAGTTTTGAAGATGGTACTGCAGATATGGTGTTACCGTTACTTTAACGCCCATGTCTTTTTAAGATGTTGGATACACCAAGACTTGGCGTCGCCCATTTTGTTGCGTCGCCAAGCCATAACAATATCGATCGGTTGTGGTTCTGTACCGGAGATCTGCTGTAGTACGCCAGATTCAATCAAAGGTTTAGCGACACTATTCGGTAAGGTGCCAATCCCTAGTCCTGATGTCAAAGCCTCTACTTTCGCAGGAAAGCTTGTCACGGTTAAACGAGGCTGTTTCTCTAGAATATTGATGCTTAGTGCTGGCTGATCGCGTGCGGTGTCTGCAATGGCAATAACCCTGTAACTTTCTCTCGCCTTCTGATCGAATTCACCAGAACGCTTGTGAACATAGTGGCTTGATGCCGCGACCCACACCATCTCCATTTTACCAATTACGTCACTTTTCATATCGTTTGGAATTGTCTCGAGCTTAGGGCATATCAATAAGTCAGCACGACCATCTGTGAGAGATTCCCAACAACCCGCTAAGATTTCCTCTTGCAAACGAACGCGTGTTTTACTGATTTTTCCTAGTTCATCTACCAGTGGGAAAAAGTTAGCAATCGGGATAATGCCATCAAAGGCGATAGTTAGATCTAGCTCCCAACCATTAGCAAGAATACTCGCATCGTTAACGAGTTGTTCAGTCGCACCAAGAATTATCCTGCCTTGTTCTAGTATTAACTGCCCCGCTTCCGTGAAATTTGCACGATGCCCAGACCGATCAAAAATCATGATGTCTAGCTCTTGCTCCAACTTCTGAATTTGGTAACTCAATGATGATGGCGCTCGGTCCATTTCATTCGCTGCTGCGGCGAAACTTCCACGACGATCGATAGCATCTAGTATGTGTAATGCTTCAAGTGTTATTGGGCTATGCATAGCTTTCCTACTTTATAAATGAGACTTGAATCACAAAAACAGAAGCATTCAGGCTGTGAATGGAACTGTAAAAGTCTTTTTAATACAGATATTTAAGAGTATTAATTATGAGTTAGTTGATAAAATTGAAAATTATTTAAATGCAAATAATAGTAATTATCATTTAGATCCAATATTATATTTCGCAAATCAAGATAATACTATGGAACTAAGGTAACTATCAGATGTATAAGCAATCCCTGCTCTCTGCTTCAATCGTTTTAGCGCTTTCATCAACGTCAGCCTTTGCTGAAGATTATGCCCTATTTGATGAGGTTGTTGTATCCTCGACGCGCACGAATCAAACACTTATCAATACAGCGGCTTCTGTTGCAGTCATCTCCGATGAGCAAATCGAAGAGAACATGGCAAAAAATGTTAACGAAATCTTCGAATACACTCCAGGTGTAACGATGAACTCGAGCTCTCGACAAGGTGCACAAACCATCAACATTCGTGGCATGGAAGGTAAGCGCGTAAAGATTTTAGTGGATGGCTCATCGCAACCAGGTTCATTTGATGGTGGCCCTTACGCATTTATTAACTCTAGCGGTATTTCAATCGATCCCGATATGCTGAAAAGTGTCGAAATTATCAAAGGTGCGGCTTCAAGTTTACACGGAAGCGACGCTATTGGTGGTGTTGTCGCCTTTGAAACTAAAGACCCTTCTGATTTCTTAAAAGATGGAGAAGACTTTGGCGGTCAAGCGAAACTGTCTTACTCTTCAGAAGATAACTCTTTCAGTGAGCACGTTGCATTAGCTAATCGATTCGATGACCTAGAAACATTGGTAGCCTACACTCGTCGAGATGGTGAAGAGTTGCAAAACTTCCGTAACCCTAACGACTTAGAGAACTACGCTGTAGAAGGTCAAGATACTTCAGCAGATAATCTTTTGGTTAAGTTGCAATATCAGTTAAACGAAAGTCATCGTATCGAGTTTTTAGCTGAGCTAATCAAAGATACTTCAGACTCTGACATCTACCACTCAAGCTACGATAGCTATACAGGTGCTGATGACACAACGCAAAATCGATTCGCTATTAAGCACATTTGGTTCGCTGATGGCACAATTGCCGATACTGTAACGAGTAAAGTATCGTACATTTCTAAAGAAGAGAATGGTGTAACTAAGCGCTTTAAACCTGCAGGCCCAGGTATGCCACCTTGGGTACCAGCTAACAACGACAACTTACAAACAAAAGACTACGAGTACACTGAAGATAAGCTTGAAATCGAGACTCAGCTAGATAAAGAAATTAACAACCATTACCTAGTGTATGGTGCAACTTATACACATAGTGACATCAGCAACACCAATATGGAGTATAACTCTGATCCTGCTACTGATAACCAACTTTATGTATATACTCCAGATGCTAAGGAGCAAAAATTTGGCTTGTTTATTCAAGACGAAATTAGCTTAGTGAATGACAAACTTATTGTTACCCCTGGTGTACGCTTTGACTATTTCTCAACTGATCCTGGTAACAACACCACTGAGACGTTGAGTGATTTCTCAGATTCTGCGGTAACTGGTCGTTTAGGTTCAACATACAAACTTACAGATACAGGCACTATTTTTGGCCAAATTAGCCAAGGCTTTAGAGCCCCTTCTTTTGATGAACTTTACTATACATATGATAACCCTGGACATGGGTACGTAAATGATCCAAATCCAGATCTTAAATCAGAAACCAGTATTTCATACGAGCTAGGCTATCGTCACAACACTCAAGCTTCATCATCTGAAATCGCGGCCTACTACAGTGACTACGATGACTTTATCGAGACAGTGGTTACGAAAAAGGTTGGTGGAACAACGCACTATTCTAACGTTAACTTGGATTCGGCAACGATAAAGGGGATTGAATTCTCGAACACGTTACTTTGGGATGTCTTGGTTGGTGCGCCTAAGGGTATTTCAACTCACTTCGTAGCTTCATACACAGAGGGTGAGGACGGAAACGGAAATGCACTAAATAGTGTTAACCCTTGGAATGCGGTGTTAGGTCTTAACTATGATGCGCCAAACCAAAATTGGGGTACTAGCGTTAAGTTAAACTACACAGCTGACAAATCTGGTTCAGACATCAACTTCGATGACGAAAGTGGCGGTAACGCAGGCCAGGCTGAGCTTCCAAGCGCAACAGTTGTTGATTTAACAGCTTACTACAAACCAATGAAGGATCTGACGATTCGTGGTGGTGTGTTCAACTTAACTAACGAAGAGTACTACCGTTGGAATGATATTCGCGGTGATGATGAACTTTACAAAGAGAACACTCAAGCGGAAAGAAACTACGGTATTTCAGCTAAATACGAATTCTAACTCGTTAGAAAACTTAACGACAGAATCTGATACAGCAGAAACTAAAAAGCCAGCTTAATTGCTGGCTTTTAATTTATTTCACTAAAAAATTGTATAAAAAAGGTAATAAGTGAAATTACTTCTCTGCCATCTCTTTTTTAACCATTACTGCAGCAGCAACGATGAAAGTGATGATTAGGCCTAGTTCCATGATTAACTCCAAAGAAAATTAACATTAAACATATAATTCGCGTGGATAATAACACAACAGATACAGAATGATACTTTTTAACCACTAATTTACTTTTTATTCGATTAAGATCAAAAAAGATGCCCGAAAGCATCTTTTAATTTTTGAATCATTCACGAAACCACTAGGTTAACCAGGGAATCCATTCGGGTTTGTTGACTGCCAGCGCCATGTATCTTCGGTCATTTCAGCCAATGTGCGGCTTGCATTCCAGCCCAGTTCTTTCTGAGCTTTAGCTGGATCTGCCCAACACTCTGCGATGTCACCAGGACGGCGTTCAACTAGCTTGTAAGGGATCTCTTTACCGCTTGCTTGTTCGAATGCTTTAACCATGTCTAACACACTTGAACCGTTACCCGTACCAAGGTTGTAGATATGAAGACCGTCTTTGCACCCTACTTTCTCAAGCGCTGCGATGTGGCCATCAGACAGATCCATTACGTGGATGTAATCGCGAACGCCAGTCCCGTCTTTTGTTGGATAATCGCTACCAAATACAGATAGGAATTCACGGCGGCCCACTGCTACTTGAGAGACAAATGGCATTAGGTTATTTGGAATACCTTGCGGGTCTTCACCTAGCTCACCACTTGGGTGTGAACCTACTGGGTTAAAGTAACGCAGCAGCGTAATGCTCCAATCTGGATTGGCTTTTTGGAAATCGGTTAAGCACTCTTCAACCATTAGCTTACTACGACCGTAAGGATTGGTTGCGCTTGTTGGAAAATCTTCTGTGATAGGCACACTCGCAGGATCGCCGTAGACCGTTGCTGAAGAGCTGAATACTAAGGTTTTCACACCAGCGTCACGCATTGCATCAACAAGAACTAACGTGCCGTTCACGTTATTGTCATAGTATTCAAGAGGCTTAGCCACAGATTCACCAACCGCCTTTAGGCCAGCGAAATGAATAACGGCTTCAATGTTGTGTTGCTTCATAGTTTCAGTCAAAAGTGCTTTATCACGAACGTCACCTTCAATGAAATTAGGGCGAACACCTGATACTTTTTCGATACGCTCTAGCACGCTTGGTTTACTGTTATACAAGCTATCAAAAAGTACAGGTGTCATACCTGCGTTGATCATCTGGATACTTGTATGGCTACCAATGTAACCCATGCCACCTGTAACTAAAACATTCATGTTTAGCAGACCTTTTAATTAAAAATATTCAACCTATCACTTATGATACAACAATTTAGGGTGAGCTCACAAACACCGGTGCCTATTTACCCTCACGAGCGAACACAAACTGACCTTTTCCTTTGCGTTTCGCTTGGTACATAGCCTCATCAGCAACCTTTAGAATCACGTCAATATCACGCTCTGAGCCATCAACTAAATTGATACCTAAGCTCGCCCCAACATGAAGTGAACGCTGTTTATAATTCACTTCTTGCCCGATCAGATCCAACAATCGCTCGGCTAACTTCGCTAATAAGACTTTGTTTGTCTGTTTAATAATAAGAACAAATTCATCACCCGACAAACGTGCAACCAAATCCCCCGCTCTTACCTGAGATAATAACCGGTTTGACACTTCTTTAAGGATTTCGTCACCCGCATCGTGACCATAGTTGTCATTCACTTCTTTGAAGCCATCCAAATCCAAGTAAATAACCGCAAAATGCTGATTTGAATAGTGGCTCGACGTGACAACATCATCCATAACCTTATACAGCTGCGCTCTATTCGCTAACCCGGTTAATGCATCGTGATGAGCCAAGTGTTCGAGTCTTTCCATCTCTTTAACGTTGGATAAATCAGACAGCGTTAATACCATATCAAACTCGTCTTTCTCGTTGTCTGAGGCAATTCGATTCACTTTGACAAACATTGGAACTAACGTGCCGGACGCGCTTTTCTCCCACACTTCGCCTTGCCATTGACCATAGTTTTCTAACGAACTGCGAATTGTCGGCATCAATGATGAAAATTGCTGCCACGAAAATACTTCAAATGGTGTTTTGCCCACCAGCAGATCAGAGTGATAACCGAGAAGTTGTGTGATCGCCGGGTTAACCATGGTTATCACATTGGATGAGTTGAGCACGATCAAGCCGTCTTTACTGTTTTCGAAAACACCCGCAGCAATACGTTGGCGACTCATGGCCGTTTCTATGTCGGTGACATCTTGGATTGCATAAAGAATACGACCATGTTTTGTCAAAGAACGACTGCTCACACGAAGCCAGCGTTTTGATTGAAAGAGATCGGTGGTTTCCAGCAATTCGTCATTAAGTTCAATATTGGCATCAATAACATCTTGTAAGTAACCCGTTTGCTTGGTCGCGATCAACTCTTGGATCAACAAATTCTCAAGAAAGGCTTCCGAGCATTTAAAAATATCCCGAGTAGCTGCGTTCGCATGAAGAATGAGCCCTTTTTCATCCACCACCAACAAAGAGTGCTGAACGGTTTCAATGACCTCATTTGCGAATGATTTTTCTTCTTGTAACTTGTCTAACGTAAAATTGATTTGGTTATCGCGATGTTGAAGCCTTTCTAACATGGTATTGAAAGCTCGAACCAGATCGCCGATTTCATCGCGGTTCGTTACGACTAATTTAGGCTGCTTCGAACGACGCTCAACAAAGGCTTGCATCGCCTCATTGAGGTCAAACATCGGTTCGATAATCAAGCGTTGCACCAATTTGACCACTACTCCGCCTAACATCACCAGAAACAACAGGTAGACGACCGCAACCTTGAAAATATTCGTTAAGATCGAATTAAACGTCTCTTTCGATATTGTTACTCTCAAGTTCGCGATCACTGCGCCATCCAGTGTCACTGGAACGAGCAAGAAGATGAAATGCTCAGAGATGGCAAATTGATGATCGGCGATATCGTCTAATTCTTCTGCGTTTGGCCTTGGAACCAGAGTGTTGCTCACCTGATAGCTGGCAAAAAGCTGTTCGTTGATGTCATAGAGCTTCACTCTAACAATATCTTTATCTGCGACGAAAGCTGACAATATTTCCTGAGCCGATGACTTGTCTTCAAATAAAATCGCGGCTTGCAAGTTATAAGCAACACCTTGTGCTAGCACTTTAACACGCTGAATAAGACTCTCTTTCTCTCTCTCAAACGTGACAGTGTAATTTACCGATTGGATCGTTACAAAAGTGACTGCGATGAAGATGATAATGATAATGGGTAATATCAGCTTGTTTTTAATCGATATGTTATTAATGAAAGACAACATTATTGGCCCTCCACTATAGCGATTCGTAACAGGTTCGAGCCAATGACGTAGTCACCGCGCCTTGCGTTCTCTAGATTGATCTTAGGTTTGAGCTTATTATCGATGTGCGTGAGTTCAATGATTCCACCTAAGTCCGTAAAGTTAGGGATATCACTGATTGTCACAGTATGTGGCGAGTGCTCTTGACTAAGAAATTGGTCATTTTTACGGTCAGACAAATACGTAATATCACACTTAGAAGTAATCGACTGTTGAACTCGGATAGCGAGCGAACGAATAGATTTTCCTTGTGTAATCGACGTCAGTGCTTTGCTTACCTTCTCATCTCCAATCACACAGAAGTTAACCGTATTCATGGTGCTCTCGTCGTTCCAACGAATAAAGTTGGCAATTCTAAAAAGGTACACCGCTTTCACTTCATAAGGCTTGAAGCTAGCCGCCGATGTATTCAAAGGCACAATAAACATAGCTAAAGTGGCAAGGCTGAGTTTAGTAAAACCGAGCTTAATACGGTACTTGAGCCACTTAGAATTCATGAGAGACCCTCACATATACGGACTCTTGGTTGACACAAATCTCGGTAAGTTTTTGTGTCACTTTCGAAGCCGTTTCCATTTCGACATCTAACATAGACAACTCTTCAAGGCTCATCGACATCAGCTGGTCTAGAGAGTTTTCTTGAGCAGAGACAAAAACAGGTATCATTAATGCTAGTCCTAAGCAAACCTGGCGGGATATCATGTGCTCACCTAATATACAGATAGATATTAATCCTTTAATCAATAGTTCAACTATATATGAAATGCCATACTGGTAAATCTACGGTGTCGAAAGTTTGAGTTAGGTCACTGTTTATTTATGGTATTTATAAGACCGTCATTACTTACCTCAACGTAAAGGATTAGCACCACGTGACAACGAAGATTTTGCTTAATTGCGACATGGGAGAAAGTTTCGGCAATTGGAAGATGGGCGATGACGAGTCGGTCATGGAATGGGTCGATATGGCAAACATCGCTTGTGGCTTCCACGCGTCTGATCCGCACGTTATGTCCAAGACGATAAAACTGGCGCAGCACTATCACACCCAAATTGGTGCTCATCCCGGTTATCAAGATCTCGTTGGTTTTGGTCGCCGTTCTATTCCACACACCATGGACGAAATCAGTGAGCTGGTTTGTTATCAAGTCGGTGCATTACAAGCCCTTTGCCGCTATCACCATACCACTGTTGGCTATGTGAAACCTCATGGCGCTCTTTATAACGATATGATGGCAAACATTGATGTGTTCAATGCGGTAGCCCAAGCCGTCGCTGAATTTAACATCCCGTTGATGATTCTCTCTTCATCAGACAATCAACAGTATTTGGATATTGCTGACGACCATGACTTGCCTCTCTTGTTTGAAGCGTTTGCCGACCGTGCTTATTTAAATAACGGACAATTAGCGCCACGTACTCAAAAAGGCTCGGTTTACGTCAATCAAGACGATATCTATAACCAAGTTATGCAAATCATTAACTATGGCTCGGTTACGACTTTAGAGGGCGAAAGACTGCCTATTGAAGCTGATACTATCTGTGTTCATGGTGATAACCCTCAATCCATCGCATTAATTAGAAAAATCAGACAAGACCTCAACGCTTTTAATTAGTATGAAGCGTGTGATTGGTATGACGCATGGTCTAATCGCTCGTGAGATCTAATTGATTTGTATTGGCTTGGACACGGAAGTGAGACACGCCAAGTAAGCAAACAAACGTATGGAAACGAAATGACGACGAATCAGATTGAATACAATATAGCGCCAATCGCGGAATGCAGCGTTTTGGCGACCTTGACGCTATCGCCTTCAAATAATCAATCTAGCGCCGAATATGCGCAATACATAGCTCACTTTTCCGATGCCATTCGCCAAAACTTAGCATCGGTGTTGATGAATGTGACACCGGCTTACCAAACAATATTGGTCGACTACCTCCCTTATCGAATATCAGAACAGCAGCTCATTGAACAGCTCAATAATTTGTTGAGTCATGCTCTGTCGTCCTTTTCTAGTGTTAGTAAAACTCGCGATACGATTGAGCTTCCTGCCTATTACTCACCAGAAACGGCGCTCGATTTAGACCGATATCAAAACAAAGGCCTGTCGCTCGACCAGATAATTCAACATCACACCTCACAGACATACAGCGTCAGTGCGATTGGGTTTACGCCTGGCTTTGCCTTTATGTCGGATGTGGTTAATGAGCTTGCCTTGCCCCGTCACTCCACACCCCGCTTAATTGTGCCCAAAGGCAGTATCGCCATCGCGGATACGAAAACAGCTGTGTACCCTTCGGATTCACCGGGCGGTTGGAATATTATTGGCAATTGCCCACTTCCGTTGTTCGATCATAGCCAGTTGAAGAACGCCGATATCACGCAAAGACCACTGTCTCTGCTTAATGTTGGTGATACCGTCCGTTTCATAGCGATTTCAAAAAAAGAATTTGTAGAGTTGGGTGGAGGCATCGTAAATGGCTAAGACAAAAACTAAACCAACACTGACAGTGATTAAGCCCGGCCCGTTGAGTTTGATTCAAGACTTTGGGCGATTTGGTGTTGCTCATCTTGGATTAACGCAAGGTGGACCGGTTGATGACTACTCTTATAGCTGGGCTAACCATCTATTGGGCAACCCAGTCAACCAAGCGGCGTTGGAAATCACGCTTGGGCAATGTGCGTTGAGAATCGATTTTGATTGCGAGATGGCACTATGCGGGGGTGATTTACAAGCGAAACTCGATGGTAAACCACAGGCTAACTGGAGCACTTTTCAAGCTTTTAAGGGGCAAGTTCTCTCATTTGGTTTGCCTAAAAATGGTCTAAGGGCGTATTTAGCCATTAAGGGCGGTTTCGATGTTCCATCAACTCTTGATAGCTGCTCTACAGTCACTCGTGAAAAGATTGGTGGATTAACGCAAGATGGCGAGCCATGCCAGCAAGGGCAACAAATCGCTTTTACCCAACACCAACTCTCTCATCCATTTAAAGCGTTGAGTGTTACCTTCCGATACACACCTGATTACAATCTACCCGTGAACCTACGAGTGATTGAAGGCTATCAAAGCGAGCTATTCTCCGAGTCAGCAAGAGAGATTTTGTATAACGCGCAGTATCACGTTGACCAAAACTCTAATCGGATGGGTTATCGACTCAGTGGCGAGCCCGTAGACTCGCCTGACATTTCGCTATTGTCAGAAGGCATTGCCCTAGGTGCGATTCAAATTCCACAAGATGGACAGCCTATCGTGCTGCTTAATGATAGACAGACCATAGGTGGTTATCCGAAGATAGGATGTGTCGCCAGAATCGATTTACCACGCTTGGCGCAAGCAAAACCTGGACATGCGATATCGTTCAGCAAGGGCGATCGCTTGGGCTTACAAGATGTTTGGTGCCAATGGGCTCAGTTTTTCGGCTATTAGTTTTTGCGATGTGTTATGTGCTAAATGCTATGTAGCTGAGAATAATCAACTAGGAAGATGTCATTTAGATGAGGTTCGGTATCTAAGCAGATGTTGAAATGAAGATTCGGCTTACCTATTACAGTAAGCCGAATTGAAGAAATTAAACGCAGTCGATGATGATAGACCAATTATAGGCTATTAAGCGTGATCTTGACCTGACACCTTGGCAAGCGCTTCTGGGTATCCACGTTCTTGTGTCAAATCTATCGCTCTGTTTTCAATATCATTTAGATTAAGTGACATTGTCACTGAGTGTGTGTCTTCAATAGATGCCGCCTCTGATACATCAAACCATTGCTCAGCGACCTTTTGTGCCGCTTCTAATGTTGAAGAAGCTTTTACTACTTCAAGTCGAGCATAGCGATCCCCACAGAATGAAACGTCTGAAGCTCTTAAGCTTGGATCGGTTCCCGGAATCTGTTGTGCACCAAACAAAGGTTTACCACCGACCAATGCAGAACTGAAACTTGGGATGAACTGAGACATATGCGTTATTGCCGCGCGAGTTCTTAATTCAAGCTGATCTTCACTCCAACCCGATACGATTTTCTTAAGCAGCTTCGAAGGCAACTGTGGCTGTGACGAGTCTGTTGACGATGAAACAAGCCCACCCTCAAACAGAGTAATCCCTTCTGTCATGCCGTGAAGTTGGAACACACCATCAGCATACGGCGTTAATTGCGCCATGCCTTGCGGTGTGCCTCTCGGGCCATGGAAGATAACTTCTGGCCACTCTTCCTTACATTCTTGCGAATATGGCCACTCTGTAACGTATGCAGCTTTAAACTCAACAAGTCTTTGCTGCTTAGAGCCAACAAAGTCATCTACGATACCCGTTTCAAACCCACTCGCATTAATCAAGTAATCGGTCGTTAGTTGGCAGCTTTGGTTTTCGGCATCGGTATAAGTCAAAGACCAACCTTGACCTGTCGACTCAACAGATTGTAATCGGCTGTTGGTTAACACAGTACAGTTAGCTTGTTGCCCCAAAGAGAGTTGAGCGGTCGCAGAAAGTCGGAATACGCTCCAGCCATACTCTTGGACCATCGCAACAGGATACTTTAGGGTCTCTAAATCCGTATGCTTGGCGAAAGGAATACACCAATCATCAAGCGATGTTGGTTTCAGAGGCTGTGTTTTCGCAGAAAGTGCTAATAAATCTTCTTTGCTGTACAGCTTATAATACTCTTCCGGATCACCGAGCACTTGGTTGCTTTTATCTTGTTTAACAAGATCGGCATAAGCGCTTTTGATTATCTTGAGACGAGGAAGCAGATCCAACGGCTCTCCACCATCACTGTGCGGAACGGCGATGATTGTCGGACGAATATTGATCGTATGAGGGAATAAGCGGACGGTATCAATTGACTGTGTGAGCAATTGAAGACACTGCTCTACAGAAATATCTCGATACAAATTGCCGCCAGCGTGCAGGTGGCAAATTGGTGGACCATTAACCAAACTCGGCCCTTTTTCTAAGATAGTGACCTTAAAACCCAACTCACTAAAGTGAATCGCGCTCGTTGTTCCGGCAATACCACCACCAACAATGGCAATAGAAGGTTGATTTGTATCCGTTTTGTTGTGGTTCATCGTGTTCTGTAGAATAGGATTAACTGCCTCTATTCTACTTTTGTTCTGCGATGAATTAAAACACATTTTTATCAAGGTCTTAGATAGGCGGGATTTAATATCTATGTAAAAAACATAAATAATCTCTTGACTCAATAACTCCAGATAGGGTTTTAAAGGTTATTCTAACAGTCAAATTTGTCCTAAGTGACGCCACATAAAGGCTGCCTCAGTACTCTTAAAACATAGCGGTTAACTTATCCCTAAAGTTATCCACCGTTTTTGTGGATAACTGTTGATAACGTTCTTGCTAAGTTGCGCAAACCCTTTGTTTACAGGGACTAACCGCTGTTCATTAAATCGGCATTATTGGGTAATTAGTTTTAAAAAATGCTAAAAACAGTGGAATCTAAGGTGCGATATTTTTTACTTATGCTACCGGTTGGTTAAATAAAAAACGGTCTAAAGCGACGTATTATAAATAGTGCATGACTAAGTATAAATAATCTCACTTTTAGACCGTTTTAAGCGCTTGGCTAGATCTCGCTAACGACTAGCCAAAATCCTTGTTTACTGGTGCCAACAAACGTTTGATTAAGCTATTCACTACCGCGGCTAATGTGATGAACGTTAGCACCGGTAGCGCTATCCACAACATCGGGTGAAGTGAAGGTTGTAACTCAAAACCAAAGTTCATCACTCCTGCCACGCTGAGCTCAGAACCAAGGGCTGCAATTGAGCCTGCGACTAACGCCATTAAACCGTACTCACACCAAATAGTATTGAGAATTCGCTTCTTACTCGCGCCTAATGTTCGATACAAGCGTATCTCTTGTTGTCTTTGAGATAAGCTCAATCGCAATAGAGTGAAGATAAGCAACAGCCCCGCCACCACACCTAACGCCGCAAGTACGGTAATCGACCAAACAATCTGCTTAAGCAACTCTTGGATCTTGCTACCCATCTTGCGAATATCCATCAAACTCACGGTTGGATGATTTCGAGAGAGTTCATTGAGCATCTGATTGTGTTGTTCTTCTAATCTGAAGCTCACGAGCCAAGTAGAAGGGATTGAACTCAAGACATCTGGAGTAAAAATGAAGTAGAAGTTCGGCTTCATTTCTCGCCACTCGACTTTGCGGATGCTATTCACCTTGGCAGAAACATTCTGGCTGTTGATTGTGAATGACAGCTCATCGCCAATCTTTAGATCCAGTTGCTCCGCGACATCCGATTCCACAGATACGCCATGCTCTTGCGTCCAGTTACCTTCTAACACTTCATTGTACTCGGGCAAGCTATCTCCCCAAGTGAAGTTGATCTCTCGACTTAGTGCATCTGTTTCGCCTGAGGTATCGCTGTATTCCGACGCTTCAACACCGTTTATCGTCGTCAGTCGTCCTCGGATAATTGGAAACGCTTGAGTACGCTCTACTTCGTTTGCATCAATCGTCTCGAGATAACTGTCTTTTTCATAACTTGCAATGTTAAGTGCAAACGCATTCGGTGCGTTCTCTGGCAAGGTTTGCTGCCAATCTGACAGTAAATCACTTCTTACCAACCAGATGATAGACAGCAACATCAGTGAAAGCGCTAAAGAGCCAAATTGAATCCCAGTTGCTAAAGGTGTGCGATTAATTCGACTCAATGCTAAACGCATAGACGTAGATGTCGGCAACTTACTAACCAAACGCAGAACAAGCGTACTAACGACCGCAAGCACTAAGAACAGGCAAGCGATACCCGCTAGAACTATCCATACCAATAGATTGTCGCCATACATCAGCATCATTGGAATAGTCGGTACCAGTAACAACAAATATTTCTTGTAGCTTTCATTAGACTGGTGACTTGATTGAATAACGCTGATTGCCGAGGTATTGACCAAGCCAATTAACGGGATACCAAGAGCAGGAACACCAATTAAGATGCTTGATAAAATCGCCAAGATCGCAGGTTCAATACCATAGCTAGGAAGTGGCGTTGGTAATAAGTCGCCCAGAGGTATACGAAGCAAAAACTCTAAGCCGATACCGATAGTTATTCCCAGTACTGCACCGATAACCACTAATAGAGATACCTGCACAGACAACCATTTAACGATCCACTGCTTGCTTGCACCTAAACTCTTAAGCATCGCGATGGTTTTACGGCGACTCGCAACATAATGTTGGCAAGTGAGTACCAAAGTGGTCGCAGCCATAATCACAACAATTGCAACGGTTAACGAAAGATATTGAGTCGTGCTTTCGAACATGTCGTTAGTACGGCTCGCAGAATCTTGAGTACGCCAGCGATCGCTTGGTGTTAATTCTACGCTGTCTTGCGCGGCTTGCAGTTTTGTATCATCACCGTTGAGAAACAGCCTAAAACTAACACGACTGCCCGGTTGAATCGCTCCCGTGGCATCAATATCGCTTGTATGAATCAGAACGGCTGGCATCTGTTGGAATGGGTTAAAGCTTAAGCCTGGTTCTTGAGTGATTCGTCCAGTTATCGCTAAATCGGCATCGCCAATAGTGACAACGTCACCAATCTCAACCTCTAACTGTGCAAATATACGCTCGTCTAACCAAAGTTCCCCTGGCTCAACATGGTTACTTGATGCTTTATCAGCGCCCTCTAAGATCATTTCACCGCGTAATGGGTAATTACTTTCAACTGCTTTTACCGTCACTAACTGCATTGAGTTATCACTGAATGCCATGGTTGAAAAACGAGTCAACTGAGAGCTTTCTAACTGTTCAACTTGAGTGAGGTCTAACAAGGATTGTGGAACAGGGTTTGCTGAGATAAACACGCTATCGGCAGTAAGCGCATCTTTGCCCTGCTTAACAATTACCTGTTCCATACGTTCGGCCAGCGCCGACAATGCAAATACACAAGCAATAATAAGCGTTAAAGCGATTGAAACTGGCCACAACTGACCGTGTCGAATCTCTTCGATACTCCATGAAAACAGGCGTTTATTCAGTCCGTTTGATGAATTCAATTTAGACTTCCTCTATCTGACCGACATGCATCTTAAGTGTTCTTTGGCAACGTTGTGCAAGCTTAGGATCGTGTGTCACCAAAACTAACGTTGTGCCATGGGATGAGTTCAATTCAAACAACAACTCGACAATTTTGGCAGCCGTTTGTTGGTCTAGGTTACCTGTGGGTTCATCGGCAAAAAGAATTTTTGGCTTAATCATAAATGCGCGCGCCAACGCGACCCTTTGTTGCTCACCACCCGATAGTTGAGACGGCAAGTGATCAAGCCTGTCTTTCAAGCCTACTGATTCAAGCAGAGCAGTCGCGCGTTCGATGTCTTCGTCTGCTCCCTTCAACAAACAAGGTAACGTGACATTTTGCAGCGCAGAAAGGCTTGGAATTAACAAGAAGCTTTGAAATACAAACCCTACCGATTCACTGCGGATCTTAGCCCTTGCCTCATCATCAAGCAGTGAAAGTGGCTGTCCTAATAAACTGATTTCGCCTTTCGTTGGTACATCAAGACCAGCTAACAGCGTCATTAGGGTCGATTTACCTGCACCAGACGTGCCTACGATCGCGACCGTTTCGCCTTCACGAATATCGATATCAACGCGCTCTAGGATTGTTAAATGTTCTTGATTAGTAGACACTGTCTTGGAAACAGCTTCTGCTTTAATGATGGATGTATGCATGACTCGACTAATTTCCTTTTTATTTTTTATTTTATTTTCAACCGCTTCTTTAGCTCAAGGCTCTGCGTCAGCTCAAGATTCAAAGTTATTGGTACTTGGCGATAGTTTGAGTGCTGGTTACAACATGGACATCAAACAGAGTTGGCCAAGTTTGTTGCCAGACGCGCTAGCAAAACATGATAAAGCGGTTACCGTGGTTAACGGGAGTATCTCTGGTGACACAACGGGCAATGGTTTAGCTCGTTTGCCTCAACTACTTGAAGAACATGCTCCAGACACCGTTCTTATCGAACTTGGTGCGAATGATGGACTTCGTGGTTTCCCACCTAAGCTGATGTCTGCAAATCTTGAGCAGATCATTGAGCAGATAAAAGCTGCGGGCGCCAAACCTATAATGATGCAGATTAAAATCCCACCAAATTACGGAAAGCGTTACAACCAGCAGTTTGAATACGTTTTTGCAGCGCTTGCTGATCAACAAAACGTGCCACTTTTGCCGTTTTTCCTAGAGCATATCATCCTCAAACCTGAGTGGATGATGAACGATGGACTGCATCCAAAACCAGAAGCTCAACCTTGGATTGCTGAATTCGTCGCCGAAGAATTATATCAGTATCTTTAAGTTTTAATGGTCTAGCTCAATAAATTTTACACAGCTTTACGTTAGCCTGAGTGCATATCACCGTTAACTGTAAGGTTATTTATGCTGATCGAACCTGTTATCAAGGGTGTGGTAGCCAAAAGCGCTCACCCTCTTGGCTGTCAAGAAGCCGTAAAGCAACAAATCAAGTTTGTTAAGAGTGCGCCGCAAATCAAAGATGGCCCTAAACGAGTACTGATTATCGGCGCTTCCTCAGGCTTTGGCCTTGCCGCTCGTATTGCCCTTACCTTTGGCGGCGCAAAAGCTGACACTATCGGCGTCTCATTCGAGCGCGATCCAAACGAAAAATCCCTAGGTAGTGCTGGTTGGTACAACAACATCTACTTCAAAAAAGAAGCCGAACGAGAGCAACGCACTGCTATCAACATCGTTGGCGACGCATTTTCGCAAGAAACACGCTCACAAGTTGTCGAAGCCATTGAAACCTACTTCGAAGGTGAAGTCGATCTCATCATTTACAGCTTAGCCGCAGGTGTGAGACCAAAACCAGACTCCGATGAATTTTGGCGCTCAGCTATTAAACCGATTGGCGAAAGCGTTACTGGCGCGACGATTTCCCTTGAGCACGACGACTGGGTGACCAACACGCTCGACGCTGCAACAGAAGAAGAAGCCGAAAGCACACTCAAAGTGATGGGAGGCGAAGATTGGGAACAATGGATAGATGAGCTCATCAACGCAGAATCTATTGCTCCGGGTTGTAAGACAATCGCGTTTTCTTATGTGGGTCCAGAAGTCACACATCCTATCTATTTAGACGGTACATTGGGACGCGCTAAGATCGACCTTCACCAAACCAGCCACGCTCTTAATCTAGAGTTAGCTAACTTTGATGGCAACGCTTACGCGGCGGTATGTAAAGCCCTAGTCACTAAAGCGAGCGTTTTCATCCCTGGATTAAGCCCTTACTTACTTGCTTTGTATAAGGTGATGAAAGAGAAAGAGACCCACGAAGGTTGTATCCAACAAATGCAGCGTCTGTTTGGCAGTAAACTTTATGGTCAATCCAAAGTACCACTTGATGGTGAGCGATTGATCCGTATGGATGATTGGGAATTAGACCCAGAAACCCAAGCGCACGTAACTGAACTGCTAGAAAAGATGGACGAAAATAACTTCCAAACCTTAGGGGATTACCAAGGGTTTAAAGAAGAATTTCTACAATTAAATGGGTTTGCTCAACCATCGGTAGATTATAGCCAGAAACTTAATACAGAAGATTTTATAAAGTTAAAGCCTTAATCTAAAATTATCTCATTACTGAGACCCGGATTCACATTTGAAAACCTCTGCATAATTGCGGAGGTTTTTTCGTGCAACATTTCTTATACTTAGTTAACGTAAGATTCACAGTTTTCTTTGGTTCATCATAATTAACACAGGATGTGTTGATGCATTTAGCATAATTGACTCGGAGTCATATGAAGAAAATAAAAACTCTCGATTTAGATATCCCAGACGATATGGAGCACGGTTGGCAGAATATTGTCGACCTCTTAGCTCAAATTACTCAAGTGCCCGCAGCACTAATCATGCGTGTTCACGCCAATTACATTGAAGTTTTTTCAACCAGTCGTAGCGAGAACAACCCATACAACAAAGGTGATTCTGAAACGCTGGGGAATGGGCTGTACTGCGAAACAGTGATGGAAACTCAACGACAGCTTCTTGTGCCTAACGCGCTTGCCGATCCTAAGTGGGACAACAACCCAGACATCAAACTCGGCTTAGTCTCCTATTGTGGTATTCCATTACTTTGGCCTAACGGTGAACTGTTTGGCACCATTTGTATCTTGGACTCGAAAGAGAATCACTACACCCCTACTTATATCAAACTGTTAGAGAGCTTTCGGACTTCGATTGAATCTCAGCTTAAAACCCTATTCCAACACGCCAAGCTTACCCAAATGAATCGCGACCTAAAAAACCGCGTTTACAATCGCACTAAAGATCTCGCGAGCCTTAATTACTCGTTGAATCAAGAAATTGATAAACGAAAAGCGGCTGAACAGAAGATTAACTTCCAAAAGAATCACGACCTCGGCACCGGCTTTTTAAACCGAAACGCATTTGAATCTCGCTTAAACCACAAGCTACTGTCACAGAGAAGGCTGACAGACAGCTCATTTGCAGTCGTTCATATTGGTTTTACCAACGGTAGACGCATACAAGCACGCTACGGCTATAACGCGTTAGACCAAGTGCTTGTTGAATACCGAAAACGCATCGACTGTATTTCTGATATCGATGTATTAACTGCACGCCCTACTTCGGTTGACCTCGTATTGGCGTTTAGCGTTAAAGATTTACACCATCGCCTTGAAGAACTTTGCCAGACGCTCGTTAAAGTTGGTCATTCAGAATTCGACATCGAAAGTGACAAAGTGCATTTGCACGCGTTTATTGGGATTGCAATTACGAACGACGAAGATGACGCGGAAAGCATTCTGCAGAAATCTTCTGAAGCGATGTTAGCCTGCAAAGATTCAGGACAAAAGTTCGCTTACTACTCTCAATCCCATACCGAAGAACAAACTCACATTAATAAGATCGAAGGCTATTTGCTTCAAGCCGTTCGTAATGATGACCTTATGCTCTACTTTCAACCCAAAGTTAGCCCGTTGACGCATCGCTGGGTCGGTGCTGAAGCTTTGCTTCGTTGGCGACATCCTGTTTTGGGTGATATCTCTAACGAAACCCTGATCCACATGGCTGAACAAAACGGTTTGATTTTCGAAGTGGGCAGCTTTGTTTTACGCAATGCGATTGAAAAAGCCAAAGAGTGGTCCGAATACGTTGAAGATTTCAAGATGGCTGTGAATGTGTCTGCAATTCAACTCAAGAACGTACACTTTGCGGAACAAGTGGTTCACCTACTCGAAACCTATCATTTAGAGCCTCGTTTCTTAGAACTTGAAGTTACGGAGAGTGGACTGATAGCAGATGAAGTGGTTGCCAAGAATACCTTGGGATCTTTGCACGATATTGGCGTTACATTGTCACTAGATGACTTCGGTACGGGCTACGCCTCCTTCAGTTATCTGAAGAAGTTCCCATTCGACACCATTAAGATTGATAAGAGCTTTATCGACCAAATGCTCAACTCACACGAAGACTCGGAAATTGTTCGTTCTATTGTCCAAATTGCCAAAAAGCTCGACTTAAAAGTGACGATTGAAGGCATAGAAACGGAGGTTCAGGAGCAATTTATTATTAACGAAGGCTGCGATGTGGGCCAAGGTTACCTTTACGGAAGACCAATGCCGAGCCAAGAATTCGAACACAGCTTAATCAATCAAAACTATTTGGGGACAACTCGTTACGCTTAAAGCGAAAAAGAGCAGTTAGTTTTGGATTTAGGCCTACTTTCTCTTTACTCTAAAGGTGGTGATTTTTATAATCGCCGCCTTTCTGTTTTTATCTTTCCCCTTATATAGGCATTCCTCGTTATGGATCAGTTGACTGCAAAGCTTAAAAAGCTCGAAAAACAAAACTACCGTGCATATCAACAAATTAAAGGTCAATACGACTTTGCTGATTTTGAATTACACATCGACCACATCCAAGGTGACCCATACGCGTCAGCTTCTCGTTTTCGTGCAACGCGCGCGTGGTCTTTGACCGGGTTAGATTGGCTGAAAGAAAAATCTTACGAATACCAAGTAGCCGCTCGTGACTTTATCGCACGTAGCTTCTCTGAGTTCGCGAAACAAGAGTCGACCGTTTCTATCGCGCTGACGGGTCAAACCGTATTAGACAACACAGCTGTTGTATTCACAGACCACGGCATCGAAATTCGTTTCCGTATTAATTTACCAGCTGATGGTCGTAGCATTCTTGCTAAGAAAGCGAACAACATCATCACTTTCTACTTACCGAAGTTTATTCGTCGCGCGACGCTTGAGCGTGAGTTAAACATCGATGCAATGATCAAACATTGTGAAACGATTGAAGACCAAGAAGCGCTGCGTGCTCAATTGGATGAAAACAACCTAGCCGCTTTCGTTGCAAACGGCAGTGTGTTACCTCGTATCGCGGGTAACTGCGACCTTCCAATGAAAGACGCGGTACCTTTCGCGGCTCCAGAATCATTGAGTGTTACGTTAAATACTCCAAACCAAGGTGACGTGACCGGCCTAGGCATTCCAAAAGGCATTACGCTGATCGTTGGTGGTGGTTTCCATGGTAAATCGACACTGTTGAACGCCGTTGAACGTTCTATCTACAACCATATTCCTGGTGACGGTCGCGAAGGCATTGTAACTGCGATTGATACGATGAAGATCCGCGCTGAAGATGGTCGATGTGTGCACAGCTTGAACCTGTCAAACTACATCAACCATTTACCAATGCAGAAAGACACATCTGACTTCAGCACACAAGATGCGTCAGGTTCTACGTCTCAAGCGGCTTGGTTACAAGAATCGATTGAAGCCGGCGTTCAAACTCTACTTATCGATGAAGATACGTCAGCGACTAACTTCATGATTCGTGACGAGCGTATGCAAGCGCTAGTGTCAAAAGGCGATGAGCCAATCACACCACTTGTCGACCGCATTGGTCAGCTTCGTGAAGAGATGGATATCTCTACCATTGTTGTAATGGGTGGCTCTGGTGATTACCTAGATGTCGCGAACACTGTGATTCAAATGCACGACTACCAAGCGGTAGATGTGACTGAAAAAGCAAAAGACGTGATTGCTCAGCACCCTACTCAGCGTACTAACGAATGTGAAACTGCTTTAGAAACGTTTGTACCGCGTTCATTGAACCGTGCTTCACTGATGAACATTCTGACTGACGGTAAATTCCGTGTTAATGCTAAAGGCAAAGAGTCACTGCGTTTTGGTAAAGAGTTTGCAGACCTTTCTGCGCTTGAGCAATTAGAATCACCGTCTGAAGTGAATGCGATCGGTTGGGCTTGGTTCCAATTCGCACAAACTCCAGGTTGGTCAAACAACCCTGCTAAAGAGTTTAACGCTATTTTAGAAAACGAATGGCACGCTAACATGCCTAACTACGGTGACCTAGCGAAACCAAGAACGTTAGATGTGATGGCTGCTCTGAACCGTATGCGTAAATCTCAGTTCAAGCCTTCGAACTGATTTCGTTAAATATCGGATTTATTGTGCTTCTAGGTTTTTGAAGTTTTAATCTTCTAATTTACTAAAGCTTCTAAGCCACTAAATAAGCAAATTAACCTTCTACGGCTCTCATTCTGAGGGCCGTAAATTTATCTAACCTCTTTTGACCTAACCCCTAGTGTCGTCAAAACTCTTGAACTTTATAAATTCATAAAACCAATCTTTACATCAATTACTTATCATCTTTTGTAATGAGAAAATTAAAGGCACTGTTTACCGCCATCTAATGCTGTCGATCCCTCAAAACATGACACAGCTTTTACAAAACCCTAGTGATATTCAGATAAAGTCCCGATTCGACAAGTGTAACCAAATGTAACAGACCCTTGAGGCTTCAATGAATCATAAACGCGTTAAGATGCGTGACCATAAAATCGAAGTGAACCTATTCAAAAACCGCGTAATCGTCGCGTTTTGTGGGATCTTGATGTTCACTCTTGTCTTAGTCGGCAATCTATACCGACTTCAAGTTGAAAATTTTAAAAGCTATCAAACTCGTGCCGATGGCAACAGAATCAAAGTATTACCTATCGCCCCTACTCGTGGACTTATTTACGACCGTAACGGCGTGTTACTTGCAGAGAACAAGCTTGTCTTTGATCTAACCATGATTCCTGAGCAAACCGATGATGTCGATGCAATGCTCGCCAAGCTAGACAAATATGTCCCCCGTGATGCAGAGCAGATCGCTCGTTTCAAAAAACGCTATCACAACACCCGCCGTTTTAAATCTGTGACTATTCTAGAGAACTTAACGGAGGAAGAGATCGCCAAGTTCTCCGTGCACCAGTACCAGTTCCCCGGCTTATCTATCGATACCAGCTTAAAGCGTTTTTACCCGAATGGTGAGGTGCTTACCCATGTTCTTGGTTACGTGGCGCACATCAATGATAGCGATCTCAGAAAGCTTGAAGAACAAGGGATAGAAGCGAATTATCAAGCTACAACAATCATAGGAAAACTGGGTGTTGAACGTTATTACGAAGATATTCTGCACGGCACCAAAGGTTATCAAGAAGTCGAAGTAAACAGCCGTGGGCGAATAGTCCGAACCATTGAGTACGTGCCGCCAGTAGCTGGTAAAGATATCGTGTTAAATATTGACCTTGAGCTGCAAAAATACGTCTTTGAGCAACTTGATCACCGAACTGGAAGCGCGGTTATTCTCGATCCGAAAGACAACAGCGTGTTGGCGATGGCATCAAGCCCGAGTTACGACCCTAACCTATTTGTCGACGGCATTTCGAGTAAGAACTACCAACGTTTATTGAATGATCCGGCTCACCCGTTGGTTAACCGCACCACTCTAGGCGTTTATCCTCCTGCCTCAACCGTTAAACCATTTATGGCTGTGGCAGGACTGCAAGAACATGTCATCTCTGAAGATACCATCCGTAACGACCATGGCGTTTGGAGAATTCCTGGCTCTAAACGAAACTCTAAATCGTGGCGTGACTGGAAACGTTGGGGTCACGGACCTGTCGATGTCACTCAAGCCATTGAAGAGTCGGTAGATTCATTCTTCTATCAAACCGCTTTCGATTTGGGTATTGACCGAATTTCAAGTTGGATGAACCGATTTGGATTTGGTGAACCGACAGGCATTGATATCTATGAAGAAAGTACCGCCAACATGCCGACTCGAGAATGGAAGATGATGCGTTATCGCACCCCTTGGTATCAGGGTGACACAGTTCCGATTGGTATTGGCCAAGGTTATTGGACATCGACACCTATGCAACTTGCTAAAGCAACGTCAGTATTGGTTAATCATGGTAAGGTGATGCCACCTCATATCTTAAGAGCCACCTTAGATCATGGTGAAGATTTCAGTACACAACAACTTGTCGAACCGGAGCCAATGCCCTCAATCACCGAAGTACCGGATAGAATTTGGGATGTGCCAATCAATGCGATGCGACTCGTAAACCACGGTAATCGAGGCAGCGGCAGACGTGCATTTAAGGGAACTGAATACACGAGCGGCGGTAAATCAGGAACTGCACAAGTCTTTGATCTTGCGAAAGACCAGGTCTACAACTCGAAGAAACTCGCTAGACACTTGCTTGACCATGCGCTTTACACGGCTTTCGCACCGTATGAACACCCTGAATATGTCGCAACTGTGGTCATTGAACACGGTAACGGCGGTTCAAAAGTCGGTGCGCCTTATATCCGTAAAGTACTCGACTATGCCTTTGAACATAAAAGTGGCGAGAGCAAAGATCACTCCTAACACCAATAACTTAAGTCGCTACAGCACATAACGTAGTTACCCAAAACATAACGTAATGACGACAAAGCCCCACTTGTATCACTCACAATGTGGGGCTTTCCGTTTTAGGGTTCTGAGCAATTAGACAGCTAGAAATGCCTCTCGATTATGGGCTTCTTAATACATGCCATGCTTCACAGAGCGTCTGAAATTTTGCGGTGTTGCCTTCGTCTCTGTCCGGATGCCATCTCAATGCCAGTTGTCGCCAACGTTTTCTAATTTCATGGTGTGTCGCGCCTAAAGGTAACTCAAACAGGTTCAATGCTCGACTTCGATCCATATCGAGTTCATCACCACCCACATACTTTCTATACCGAGTCCAAAATTCGTTCAACAGCCTTTTGACTTCACCTTCATCCGCTTCATAGTTAACCCAATTAATGTAGTATTCTCGAAGTGGGTCTTGATGATCGATGCTGTGACTGCTTCCGTGATAACGACCATTCATCAATTCGATGTCCATCGCTTGGACTTGGAGCCAACCATCTGGGTGTAAGGTTTCTTGAAGCTGATAAAGCGCATTCATGATAAGGAAGTTCTTTTTAAACAACTCTTTCTCAGGCACAGCATCCAACACTGGCACAAACCCAAGATCGTTCAGATGAGCTGCCAATGTGTGTACTTTCCATCCGCTTGGCTTTTGCTTAAGCACTTCCATTATCGGCCAAAGCAATGGGTTTTCCATATGGCAATGAAAGTTTGCTCTCACATCTTGATAATTCGACATAGTTGACTCAGTTAGCTTCTCTGAATTAATGGATTTCTAGAACTGTGGATACTATAAGTAACCTGTTTCGCATCCGTTGCGTATCTTCTTTAATTGAAAGCGATTTTCTAAGATTTGTCGAGCTTAAGGACAAACAACTTTCTAACGTTTGGCTTAAAGGCACCTTTTATCGTCAAAACTGAGTACCATTTCGTTGAATACAACCATTAGGGCGTGTTGACCTTTCGCGGTTAAATTTTGTTCGAGATAAAAGCGTTTTAATCGCGGCGAGGGAGAAGTAGCCTAGTCATTCTAAGCAAATCTCCCTCAACAAAGAGTAAAACGCTTTTAGCCGAACCCTTCGGGCAGCGTTTGCTGGTCATTTCTACTACGTTATCGGCTTCTCATGTAGGCTAGCTACACATCGATGCCTCTGCCTTGTATAAATACCCAGCAACTCGCTGCAAAAATCAGCTCGAAAGATCAACACGCCCTAGTAATAAAGCCGCAATTCTTTGGTACGGATACAAAAAAGGTCAGCGACTTAGCTGACCTTTCACATCTATCCCAATTTTAGGGACGAAGCATTGAACTGACTAGATAACGCCAAGCTCTCTTAGACGTTCCATTAGGTATTCGTTTGCTGTGTACTTTTCAGATAGCACTACTTCTGGTTTCGGGTGAAGGAATAGAGGCAAAGAGATACGAGACTTCTCTTGGCGTTCACCTGATGGGTTGATTACACGGTGAGTTGTCGATGGGAAGTAACCACCAGATGCTTCTTGAAGCATGTCACCGATGTTGATGATCATGTTACCGAAGTCACATGGAACATCTAGCCACTCGTCATTTTGAGCTTTAACTTGAAGGCCCGGCTCGCTTGCAGCAGGAAGAACCGTCAGTAAGTTGATGTCTTCGTGTGCCGCAGCGCGGATTGCACCTGGCTCTTCATCACCTTGCATTGGAGGGTAGTGAAGAACACGAAGCAGAGTCTGTTCACTGCCGTTGATCATTTCTGATAACGCTATAGAGAATTTATCTTGTACTTCTTTAGGAGCATGAGCTTCAACCCAACCTAGCAGCTCTTGAGCAAAAGCATTCGCACGTTGGTAGTAATCTAGAATCTGTTCTTTCAGCTGTTCAGGGATTTGGCCCCAAGGGTATACGTGAAAGTACTCTTTGATGTCTTTTACAGTGTGGCCTTTAGCAACTTCAGACACTGAAGGTGGAAAATATCCATCTTGTGTTTCAACATTAAACTGGAAGTTCTCTTTCTCTTCAGAGATGAAGAATTGGTACCAGTTTTCGTAAATTGACTCAACAAGCTCTTTCGGGATTGGGTGGTTCTTAAGAACACCAAAACCAGTTTCACGTAGAGAGCGAACAAATTGTTCTGCTGCGTCGTCAGCAAGGTAATCGACAGTTTCCAGTTTCATGACTTTCTTTCTTGTTATGTAGTAATAGAGCGATTTTAAGGATCGCTTTGTTGTAAATCAAACTTTTGTGAAACTCTAGCAACCGTTTGTCTAGATACTGGGCGATAACACCACTTTTCAACAAATCTGGTGATTAAGACCCAATTGAACACTGTTCATTATTGTGTAACACTATTAAAAACTTCGACGAGAGATCTTGATATGACAATCACGCCACTTGCTCAAAATCGACCATTGCTGTCATTGACGACGCTGTATCTGACTGTGTTTCTATTTTCAGCGTTCGCTCCCTCTTCAAGAGCGGTGTGGATTGCCGAAATTGTCCCAGCGCTCGCAATATTGGTGGGTATTTGGTGGTTATCAACAAAGCTCACCTTCACTAAGACAGCTTACGTTTTGATGTTTATCTGGTTGATTTTGCATACGATAGGCGCAAAATATACCTTCGCGGAAGTGCCATTTGATTGGTTCAATAACATGATAGGTTCAGAACGGAATAACTTTGACCGTGTCGCGCATTTCTCTATTGGCCTTTATGCTTACCCACTCGCTGAGTACTTGATTCGTAAAAAACTGGCTCAACCGGTGCTTGCATGTTTCCTTGCGTTATTTGCGATCATGAGTGTGGCTGCAGGTTATGAAATTATCGAGTGGTGGTACGCGGAGATTGCAGGTGGTGATGAAGGTATCGCGTTCCTTGGCTCACAAGGTGATATTTGGGATGCACAAAAAGATATGCTGTGTGACACCACGGGCGCAATTGTCTCGCTATTACTTCTTAAGCTTCAATGGCGTGTCAGAGCTTACTGAGCTCAATTCTTTACTCTGAGTATCAAAAGCAATGTTGAAATGCCACACACAAACTGCGCTGTGGCATTTTTAGTTTCAGCATTGTTTGCTCGTTTTAATGTGACAGGTTATTTCATCGTTACCTTACCACCAACAAACTTGTAGGCTGGCGTACCTCGAACCAAAGTGTCACGCGCAAATTCAATCCCGCATTCAGGGCACACACATGGCTCTGTCGTGAAATCTTCAACGATACGCTCCTTAAAACATTTCACGAGTGCACCTTTGCCACCTTTCCGATACTTAAAAAGCTGCGTTTTACATTTGGCACAGAAAATCTGAACCGTCTTGGTCGGTTGTTTCTTGTTTGGTTTAGCCATAGAAGTTAATGATTGAACTCTTTATTTCTTAAGTTTAGGGGCGACAAGAACCAAGCTTATCCCTAGAAGTATAACGGTTAATGAGACTATAAATTGCATAGTGACAGGTTCAGATAACAGTAATACACCACCAAGTGTTGCGATAACTGGAACAGAAAGCTGTGCAATAGACGCAACCACGGTATTCAGTTTTTTCACTACGTAATACCACAAACTATAACCCACACCGGAAGCCACCGAGCCCGATATAACCGCGTAAATCAAACCTGGTTCAGTGATAGACACTTGCGTTAACGCATTAGGTATCAAAATTAATAAGCTCAATGCCACAAGGATAACTAGCGAACTGAATCCAAAGTTAGCGGTGGTCGATTGCAGTGCGTTTGACGATTTCTTTCCTGCCAATGTGTAAATGCCCCACCCAATTCCGGCCAGAGACATCAAGATAATAGAAACTAAGTCGGGTACTTGAGTCGATTCCGTTGGCATTAACAAGTAAACAAGCCCTGCCACAGATAACAAACACCCGCCCCACTCAATGAGTGACATTCTGTTGCCAGAAAGCAAGTGCGCGGCAATCATCGTAAATTGCACTGCGACAAACAACACCAGCGCACCAAGACCTGCGCCAAGCTCTAAGTAAGCAAACGAGAAACCAAACATATACACGAGCAGTGACAGTATTGATGTTAATTGAAACTGTGATTTGAGTTTTGCATATGCCGATGTGTTGTTTGTTAACTCACGTTTAGACTTAGATTGGGAAGATAACGTTAATAAAATCAGAAGCGTAAGCGCACCAGATAAGATGCGAACGATCGAAAAGCTCAAAGGATCAATCGTTTGATCCATTAAGGCCCAGCGACACAAAACTGAATTAGCAGCAAATGCCACCAGCGTAATAAATGTAACCATCAGAGTTTGCATCGTTTTTTCCTAAATGAGTTATTTGGTCCTAACTGAGTTTTCTTGGATTTCAATCAACGTCAGGCTTCACCCAAACTTGGCTAAAGTCGAACCAACCTAATGCATTACATTTCGCGTTTTGCAACGTACCACATTGATCTTTATTAACGCCTAACCAGCAATGGAACATCGGGATCAATTGATTGCTTTGGACCAGTTGTTTACCTAACTGTCGTGCTGGGAATTGCTCGAATTCACCAGAACGCCAACGGTCAATCATGTGACACCATTGGTCGAAGTCCTCTGCCGGGCTAGATTCATCAAGAAAACTGTAGTCCATTAACCAGCCAGCCAAGGCGTCGTCTCTGTTATTGGCGATGCCCATAGGGTTAATCCAAACATCAACATCATCGGCGTGCGGAGGATCGGTTTCGTAACCGTAAAGATCAACATCGACGTTGTATTGCTTCAGCATCGTGACAATCGCCTTGGCAAGCGTTGGAAACATTGGATGTTGGCATTGATACGCCAATCTTATCGTTGGTTTGGAATTTGCTGGTGGACAAACGGGCACTTTTAACTTTATGTCATACCAACCGGGTTTTATCCCATAAGCGTGTAACACGCCCAAATCGATAACAGTCTCTTTTGGAATATGAACAAACAGATCCGCCGCATTCAACGCGTTAGATAAAAACTGTGCCCATGCGGGATCTTGTGCAATACCCTTCTTTCTATTGAGCAGTAAATACGTGCAACCAGGATCGAGTTCTACTTCATCGCTATCGCCACGGTCGGCCATAACAGGCTTAGATAGGCTTGGGTAAACCATTGAAGAATAAGCCTCATCCACCACCCAAACTTCAACGCGATCAATTAACGGTCTGAAACCAAAGTACCCATTGAAAGCGGTTAACACGAGTTGTTTCTCGTCGTTCTTTTCAATGCGATAAGGTCCCGTTCCAATCGGTCGAATATCGTAGTCTTCACCACGTAAAGTGATCGGTAATGTGACTTTAGCGACCGATTCCGTTAGTGCGAGGGGAAAATACTTGTCTGGACGTGTGAGAAAAACATCTACTACACAATTTGCAGGTGAAGAGACATCTTTGATATGCGAAAACATGTTGAGAGGTTCGAGTGCAAGCAGTGTATCCACAACATGATTGGTTAACAGAGGTTCCCCGTTATGGAAACGAACACCGGGTCTCAAGAAGAATCGCCATTGGTAATCGCTGATTTTTTGCCATGAATGAGCAAGATCGGGTTGAAGTTGGTCATTCTCATCTAGACGAGTCAACCCACTGAATACCTGACAAGCGATATGTTGCTCTGAACGACGCATCGATTTGGTTGGGTTAAGCATTGAAAGCGGCCGGTAATAAGGCAAACGAATAACTTGTTCGCCTTCTTGATACTGTACGCCCAAGTAGTTTTGAATAACTTGCGTGAGTTTGGCAGCATTGTGATCAAGCACTGACAGCGCCTGTCCAATTTTTCCTTCCTGCAAGTAGCGTCTTGCTAAGTTCTCGCTGACATCACAACGATTCTGTTTAAAGATAAGTTGAGATAACTTTCCTCGACCTGCTGCAGGTAACCATTCTACCCACCCTTCTTCTTCAAGCTTGTTGAGTACCATTCGGGCATTACGACGGGTACAACAAAGCACATCCGTGATGTCGTCGAGTTGAACATCAGAATCTTTACCATCGAAGTATTCAAACAGGGTTTCAAATTGAACGCGAAGTCTTGGGCTGCTCATAAAGAGGAAAACTTATTCAAAGGACATTGAATTCAGTTTCCCTATTTTATGGCGTAAAATCAATATTACTGACACAATTTTATTGTGAATTATGAGTACGACATCCTAAGATGTTATTCAATCTTAAGGGTTAAGTGCCTTTACCGTAAAGGATTATATTACATCGCAGCCAATTTCATTAGCGATTTCACGGAGCTGCTGTTCATCGTCTAATTTTATCGACCATTTACACTCAGAACCGTTAGCTGAAATAACATTTGCCCCTTTTCCGATCAATTGAATTGCATCAACTTGGGCTTGCAGCGTGACTCTATGCTCCCCATCTAAACGAACAACCAATTCATGTGCGGTTGCGATGACTTTTCCACTTTTAAACGTTATGACCATGGGCTTCTCGGGTTACTTCTTTAAATACTGATTGCTTGTTCTAAGTACTGATTACTTCTTCTAAAGACAAAACCAGCGTACGACTGCCTAGTCTGTTATCGCTTATGTTTCTTAACGGCAATGGTTAAACGGCTGGTACAAACTAAGCGTTGACGATCATCAGTGATATTGATCTGCCATACTTGAGTAGAGACGCCCAAGTGAATAGGCTCAGCAGTACCAATGACATGCCCTTCACGCATTGACCTTACGTGGTTCGCATTGATATCGAGCCCAACGCAATAATAGCCTTCTGGTACGCAGAAGTTTGCAGCCAATGAGCCAAGCGTTTCTGCTAGCACAACCGATGCGCCGCCATGAAGCATACCCAGTGGTTGGTGCGTAAAATGACAAACCGGCATGGTTGCCACCAAAGAGTTGTCATTTACTTCGGTGTAAACAATGTTGAGGTGTTCAATTAAGGTATTTTTTGAGGTCGCGTTGAAGGTATCTAGGTCAACGGGCTTTTTCCAAATACTCATGTGGGTTCCTTAATTATTGATCTTGTTATCGCGTACATAGCTTTTTTCTATATTACCGCTGTTAGTTATCTTACAGCTCTTAGTTATTACGCAAGTTGATGTTAACATGCATAAAAACTGAATACACAGAGGATATTGTATGACGTCATGGATGAAGTTTGCCTCGCTTCTCACACTTGCAGGCCTAACCGCGTGTAGCGCTTCTCCGACAGGCAGAAACCAATTGCTGCTTTTTTCAGATAAAGACATGTCTCAGCTTGGAGCACAGTCTTTTGAACAAATGAAGAAAGAACAACCCATCAGCCAAGATGCCAAAACTAACGCTTATGTACAGTGCGTAGCGAACAGCATCACTCAATATATTCCTAAACAAGGTTTTAGTGAATGGGAAGTTGTTGTGTTTGATAGTGACCAAGTGAATGCATTCGCCCTACCTGGCGGCAAAATTGGTGTATACACGGGCTTACTCAAGGTCGCAGTCAATCAAGACCAACTCGCGACGGTTATCGGTCACGAAGTGGCACACGTTCTTGCAGACCACAGTAATGAGCGCCTGTCTCAGTCTCAACTCGCTAATACTGGCTTGTCTATTACTAATGTCGCGTTAGGTGCATCAGAGTACAAACAATATCAAGGTATGACGATGGCCGCGTTAGGATTAGGCGTTCAATATGGCGTTATTCTACCGTATGGGCGAACTCAAGAGTCTGAAGCCGATGTTGTTGGTTTAGAGTATATGGCTCAAGCAGGGTTCGATCCAAACCAAAGTGTCAACTTGTGGCAAAACATGGCGAAAGCATCAGGGGGTAATCAACCGCCAGAGTTGCTTTCTACGCACCCTTCCCACAGTACGCGTATTAAAGATCTACAAGCAACGATAAAAACGCTTCCTCAATCAGGTTCACCAAGACCAAATTGCAAAGCGTAATCTAAGTAAGAATCGCCTAGCTGGTGTAAATACAAAATGCCCTATCCATATTGGTTAGGGCATTTTCAGTTTCTTGCTTGCTAACAGTTCAAGTGCACTAAGCAGCTGGATAATTCCAACAACAGAAACTCACTCGTTAAGTACCAAGAATTTGTAATGGTAGGCTTAATAGCTGATCACCAGTAGATGCAAAATACCAGATAACACCAATCAAACTGCTCACTAAACCTACATACCAAACGAACGACACGACTTGCTCGTATTTGTCTAACGGTAACAAGTGACTGTGATGACGTCCTTTCCATTCAAACAGTATTTCAACACTGCCCATGATCAATAAGAAACCAAACAGGGTTAAATTCAACTGATAACTCAATACCACACCAGCAACGGCAGCCGCGACACAAAGTACAATGCCAAGCACACTGTTCATCGAGAAACTGATACTTTTAAGAACATGTCCGCCATCGAGAGGCAAAATCGGCAATAGATTGAACAGGTTTAATAGAGCATTAAATACTGCAAGGCCGGCAAAGAACATTTCGCCAGTCGCCCAATACAGCACCATAAATACTAACGACAATATCAGGCCGAACAATGGCCCCATGATTGAGATAACCACATCTTGCCAACGCGTATTAATCTTTTCATCGGATAACGCCAAGCCACCAAGAAATGGTATCAAATAGATCCCTTTGGTTTTCATGCCGAAGTATTTCATCGCTCTAATATGACCGTACTCATGGAACATTAAACAGGCGATTAAGGCCAAAGCGAACTGAATTGAAAACAACCATGAATAGGCCGCTAAACTCGCAGAAGCAAGTACGACCTTGATTAGCTTGGCGCTTTTAAGCGCTTTCATACCAAGCGACACCAACCCAATTAAGCTAAAACGCTTCTCTGGTTTAGGAGCGACAACAGGAGTTTGTTGTTCAATATCTTTGGTGTTTCGATTGCCTTCGGTAATGGTTTGCCCATTCACCGACGCTTTATACGTCATCTCAAACGGTTGCCACTGAACGGTCGATTCAACGTGACACTGCAACGTTTCTTCGCCAGCACGTAGTGTAAATTCGTGTTTTCGGGCGTCTTCTTGGTCTGTGGTCGCATCTAATTGAGATACCAAAGTGTTATCCCAATACAACTGTTGCCACCCTGCCATTGATCCTTCTAAACGAAGCGGTTTACCAAGAAACTCTATCGCGAGTAATTCCAAACTTAAAATTCCAATTTAATGACTTCTAACGAGTGTCGATATTATGCCGATTTAGCGAATGGTGGTAAACAGAAACAAAGTTGTTACATATTGAGCTATTGAACACTATTTATACCGCAACGATGCATAAACACTCTGGTCACACCTCCAACCATGAATAAATTATTGATTATAATTATATTATCGATGTTAAAGTGCCGCCCCTTTAAAACATAACCTCACAAAATAACAACTCTTTCTTTGACTTTATATAAAACATGAATTTAACATGCCATTTACATTAGAGCTTCAACACCAAAAATGCTCAGTGTGTTTTCAAACCATAATAACGAAATTCGATGCCCTAGGAGGGTCAAGGATGAAAACAATACAACGCTCTCTCGTTTCACTTTCAGTACTATTTGCATGTAACTCACTTGCGGCTGGTTTCCAAGTTGCTGAGCATTCTGCCTCAGGTCTTGGTCGTGCCTTTTCAGGTGAAGGTGCAGTAGCTGATAACGCGAGTGTACTAGCGAGAAGCCCCGCCGCAATGACCCTATTTGATACAGCCCAATTTTCAGGCGCGGTTTCTATCGTTGATCCAGAGGTTAACGTTTACGACGTTGACGCTAACGAGCATTCAAAAGATGTTGCTCCATTACAAGTCGTGCCAGCCGCATATTACATCAGCCCAATCAACGAAAAATGGGCTTGGGGTATCGGTATGTTCACCAATTATGGTGTTGCTACGGATTACCCTGATGACATCTCGGCAGGTGATATGGCTGGTGATACGTCGCTCTTATCTGTAAATCTAAATCCAAATATTGCGTATCGCGTGAATGAATCATTTAGCGTTGGTGCAGGTTTAAACCTTGTGTATGCGGAAGCTGAACTTACTCGCCATAAAGGCGAGCTCGCTAACTTTGTTGGTGGAAATCCATCTGACAAACTTATAGGCATGACCGGTGAAACATTTGCCTATGGTTGGAATGTTGGCGCGATGTATGAGCTGAACGAAAACAATCGCTTTAGTATCGCTTACCGCTCTTCTGTTGATCTTGATTTCGATGACGGTGAATTTACCAGCTACGATTCAGGTAGAGCAACATCTCCCAAGGTTGATGGTCGTCTTCAAATCGAGCTTCCTTCTATTCTGGAGCTTTCAGCATTTCACCAACTTAACGAACAATGGGCAATTCACTACGGTTGGCAACAAACTGATTGGAGTACTTTTAAGGAGTTAAAAGCAACAAGTCCAGATTGTACTGACAACGGTGTAGCAGGTCAGTGCTTCTACAAACCTGAAAAATATGAAGACAACAATCGATATTCACTAGGCGCAACGTACCAACTAAACAGTAAGTGGACATTAAGAGCTGGTTACGCTTATGACGAACAAGCTGGTGAAGCAACTTTAAGCATTCCTGATAGTGATCGTATGTGGTATAGCGCTGGCTTCACTTATGTTTGGAGCGAAAATATGACTGTCGATGCAGGATTCGCACTTGTTGTAAGTGATGACGGTGAGTTCACTGAGACAAATGGCGCTCAGCAAGAAAGGACTTTCGAAGCAGAAGGTACCGCTTACCTTTCTTCAGTTCAGCTTAACTACACTTTTAACTAAATCAGGATCGTATCATGAAACGTAACTTTAAGATCTCTCTACTATGTTCAGCGATCCTGCTAGCAGGTTGTGGCGACAACACCGAAAGTTCGGTAACAAGTAACCAACAACTTGAAGCCTATCTAGAAACGTCTTTGGCAAGAGCGACAACTCAAAAAATGCTCTTGCAAGGTAGTAATGCATCAGTTCCTTTAAGCAATAACCTATTATTTGACTCTACAGATGGCACGTTAGCGATCCCAACAGGTGGCGACGATAGCATTTCTAACCCAAAAGCAGCATTAAATTATGCCGATGGTTTTTCGACCAGCATGCCAATTTACATCGAGTTTGAAGGCGACGGTTTTGGTGATACTCCTGGAGTTGTTACTTCCGGAGTGACATTGTTGAAGCTTTCTAAAAAGCTAACAGACACATCCACAGCGGCTCAAGTACCAACACCTGTTGCTAGCTCTGAATACACAGTTTACAAAGTAGGCTCAAACCTAGCAATTACACCTAATACTCCTTTTGATGAGAAGTCTGAATATTTGCTTGTTGTTACTGATGATGTTACAGATGTAAATGGTAACCCAGTAGGTACATCGCAAAGCTATGCGGCTCTCAAAACAGCCACTAAAACTTATTCAACCGGTGACTTAGCTAGTGCGCAAACTTTAATTAAAGGTCAAGAAGCTATAGCTGCGGCTGTTGGTGTTGATGCGGAAAAGATTGTGTATTCAGCTTGGTTTACTACAACTTCTGTTGGTGATGTTCTCGCCTCTACAGCATCGTTGATTGGTGGAATGATTGATGCTGGAGCCCCACTTTCGACTTATTGGAATGGCAGTGCAAACCCAAATACTGTCGATCTGTCAAACGCTTATAATCTTAGCCTAGATTCTTCATCAACAGTTCCGTTTGCCACAGCAATCGCTGCAGATGCTGACTTTAAAAAATATCTTGCCGATGACGATGCAACAGAAAATGCCACTTTGATTGGAGGCATAAATCTCCTTTACTCTAACGCTGGTATCAGCACTACGTCGGTAAACGTGACTAAAGGTACTGTTCAACTCCCATATTTCTTGGAAACCGATCCAACTAAGTTCTCTACAACGCCATTTGCATCAGCATTGGACAGTTTAGCGGTTATCAAAAGCGCACTAACGGATAGCTCTACAAGTTCTTTCGTTGGTGGAGAGTTGGTTAAATTAGGATTAGACCCAACAAACCTTAGCGCAGCTGATGTCACGACTTTAATGGGAAAAACACTCACAAAGGACGCAAGTGGAACAGCTCTAGATAGTGAACGTCTTGTCACTCAATATTCACCAATACCACAAATTAAATCACTCGAAGCTGTTGATGTGCTTTTGTTTACACCCACAACTGGCACGCCTTCAGGTGTAGTCATTTATCAGCACGGTATTACCTCTGTAAAAGAAAACGCGTATGCATTCGCGGCTAATTTAACGGCTGAAGGTCTTGCTGTCATTGCAATTGACCACCCTATTCATGGGTCTCGTTCACTTGCCGGAGGTGCTATTTCAACTAACGATAATGCTCTGTACTACTTGAATTTAAGTGCTTTGCCTGTTGCCCGTGACAATATTCGTCAAAGTGCGCTTGATATAATAGGTCTTCGTATGGCACTTGAAAAAGTGGGTAATGACTTTACTGGTACACCATTAGCCGGAGTTGATGTAAAAGACACAACCGTTAAGTTTATGGGCCACTCATTGGGTGGCATTACCGGATTTACTTCTGTTGCGACATCAGAAATTGCTGGCACACATAAATTTAGCTCGGCGGTATATGCTAATTCAGGTGGTCACATAGCCGAATTATTGTTTGCTTCTGAAACGTTTGGTCCTGAAATCAAACACAATCTGGCTAAACAGTTAAATGCAACGTATCGGGATTCAGTGGCTTCAGCTTGTACTACGGACGACATTGAAGATGGCGATTGCTATACCGCTTTTGCTACTGGAAACCCAACCAGCGCCGCAGCAATTGAAACTGAATTAGTTGCATTTAAAGTCGCCGCTCAAACCCTTATTGACACGGTCGATCCACATTCACTAGCAAACACTGAGGACCTGTCATCATTTAGTTCTAGCTATCCAACGTTGTTGATCCAGTCGCAAAACGACGAAACTGTACCAAACAATGGTAATGATGATAACGATAAACCATTGTCTTACACGGCTTCGTTTGTTGGTTCTGAAGGATTAGATTCAACTTTAGGGTTAGATGACTCTACAAAAGCTAGCACTTCAACTGGAAACCGAGTGTTTGTTCAGTATAACGAAACGGCTAAGCACTCTACGATCATCGGACCGCAAGCAGACCTTTCTGATGCCACTCATACCCGATCAATGAGAGCTCAAGTAGCTGATTTCTTAGAATCGGATAGCCTTGATGCAGCAGCACCGGATGCTTTATTGGAATAACTAAGACTTTAGCTTATTCACTAAACCAAATGCCAGCCTAACCGCTGGCATTTTTGTATCTATCGACATCCCATCGTACCTAGTTAACCGTTTGCATAAAACTTTAAAACACAAATGGTTGATCTCAGCTAAAATTAATCAAGACAGAATACCGTACGACCTCTTTCTTTATTGCAAATAAAGTGGATAATAGCCCCGTAATTTAATACCTAATAAATGTGAGTCCATTATGTCTTCTGAAGCTACGATGCTAGAACGCTGCCAATCTAAATGTGAACTATGTGGTTCTGATTCTTCTCTTACTGCATACGCAGTACCGCCACACAGCCACGTAACAGTGGATCACGGCATCATGGTATGTGACAAATGCCTTGGTGAGATTGACGATCCTAAAGATATCAACCACTGGCGTTGTCTGACTGACAGCATGTGGAGCCAGGAAGCGCCAGTTCAAGTAACGGCATGGCGTCAACTTACTCGTCTGAACACAGAAAGCTGGGCTCAGGACGCGCTAGACATGATGTACCTTGAAGAAGAAACATCAGTTTGGGCACAAATCGGCATGTCTGCTGATGACAAGCCTCTTGATGTGAACGGCGTTGAACTTAAGAAAGGTGACGACGTAACAGTAATCAAAGACCTGCCAATCAAAGGTACTAACCAAGTGATTAAGCAAGGTACTGTTATTCGTGGTATCAGCGTTGGTGACGATCCTAAGCTTGTTTCTGGTAAAACAAACGGCGGTCAATCAATGTACGTAATCGCTGAGTTCTGCCGTAAGAAGTAATCTTACTGTAAGAAAGTGATAGAAAACGAAAAGGCGCTAATTAGCGCCTTTTTTCTTGGAAAAATTTAACCTATTCCGTTGTTCTAGAAACCACTGCCTACGTTAAAGTAGATAGCGCGTTCTTCATGGCTTTGCGCATAATCCATCCCAAGGTGCAAACCGTAACGTCTCGCGATTTGGTATCGAAAGCCGACACCTCCGGCATTGACGGTACTGTCGTGGCTTATGCCGTTATCTTGCTTTGCAACCCCTGAACCGTAAAACCCAGACACCTTCCAACGATGAGTGATGCTATACGTCAATTGGCCTTGGATTGTTTCAATCTCATCTCCTTGGTACCGATAAGATGACACCCCGCGTAACGACACGTACGGTTTCGCTGTCGGTGATACAAACAAGTCTTGCTGTTCGAAGCTTTGATAATTTGCAGCCAAGCCTAACGTCCATTTATTGGCAATTGGGATATAGGCTTCGCCATCTATGTTCAAATTTCGGTAATTGTAATCACTGCCAATCGCATCGTCGTACACCATGTAATCTGCAGACAATTTGTAACCTTTGGTTGGATAAAATAAATTATCTCTTGTGTCATATTCAGCCTCCAACCCTAAACCAGAAGTAACCGATTCGTTACCCAAAATTCGGTCTAAAACCATGTTATCAAATTCAATCTCAGACTTAGCTAATAACTGCTTTATTCCCAACATCCAAGGCGTATGCCCAATCCGGAACTGCACCTTTTGTGAAAGTACGGCTACCGAAGTTGACGTGCCTATTCTAAGGTCATGATCTATGGGGCCCCAGTTGATTGATGTGTACAAATCCAAATTCGCAACACCAAAGCCGCCGCCTCCTGTGTAACGAATGGAATCATTCATCCAAGATCGTCTATGGCCACCAAATACAAACCAAGTTTCGTTCTCTGTCCCTACTGCGCCCACTACTGACATTGCTGAGGGTACTAACTGCGCACCACCATCTATGGCAGAAAGAGCAGCTTGCTTTCTTTGTCGCTTTTCCTCATCCGTCTCATGTAAAAACAAACCAGCCACACCGCCGCCGTACCCCACCGCAGGCTCGGTAATCAAAATTGGGATAGGCAAAAAGCCATATGCGTTTTCCGCAAGGTGATGCCCCATATCAAATTGACCATCAACAGGATCATAAAACGATGCGAAAGAAGATGTTGTAAATAAAAAGCAGGAAAGAAGAACAATGCCGCCGCAGCGAGTCATAAAATTTGCCTCATAAAAAAGACCGGGTAACGAAACCCGGCCGAAAGTTTGCTTCCTTGCAATAAACATAGAAATTAAACACTTATTGCCAATAAAGGGGGTCCTTAATCGACGGGCATAGAATAGGCCAAATAATGGTGTTGCCCTACTCCTATATAGAGGATGTCGCCCTACAAAATTAAAGAGCTTTCGAGATGACAGAAACGCAAAAGGCTCATATAAATGAGCCTCTATTAATAAGTTACCTACATTCTTCCTTTGCTAATATTGACTCAATACTCGATCAACATGTTCTTGTATAACAGATAAAACCGATAATTTTACATCCTTCACTTGCTTAGAATGATTGCACCAAAGCGCAAAACCGAATTTGAATCCTTGGTGCATTTCAGACGACTGTATAGGTTCAATGTCGTAATGGGAAAATTCAGAATGAGCAAACGTTTTTGGTAACAGTGCCCACCCTAAACCGGCTTCAACCATTTTAATAACTAACGCCAATTGATCGACTTCTTCGTTATCGGAGCTGATGGTTACTTTTTCTGACATTCCCTCTTCAATAAACGATCTCAAGATAAACTGCGTTGAATTTCTTAACGCTAAAAGTACATCCTCTTGCGCCAAAGATGAGAACTCACCATTTTTTTGAACGAATGGGGAAAACTCAATGTGACCTAGAAAAGTCGCATCAAAGCTGTGTATACCCCGGCTGTCATGCACATTGACTAATCCAAAGTGGTACTCGCCACTTTGAAGGCCCTTCTTAATATCCTTTTTGTTTCGGATTAAAAAGTTCACTCGCATCATCGGGAAATCACGACGCAGTTTCTTTCGAATATCCAAAAGCATTTGATGAGGTATCACACCAGAATAAGCAAAGGTGATGTTTTCCAACCCGCCATAAGAGAGGCTCAATGCTACCTTATCGAAGGTACGAGCTTGTTCAATGGTTTGTTTAGCGTAATGGTAAAGAAGATGCCCGTCTTCTGTCGGCTTTACAGAGCGCCCAACCCTTTCAAATAGGCTTACCGCGAGTTGGTCTTCAAGGTTAGTAATAACCTGCCCGATTGTCGTTCTGTGTTTATTGAGTTTAACGGCGGCTTTGCTGAAAGAGAGTTGGTCATAAACGGTAACGAACGCGAGAAGTTGTTCAATGCTGAAATTCATTTTGTTGTGCTTACTTTTAATCGTTATGTATTTAAATTATCACAGGTTGGCGAAATATCTACTTTGTCAGAATAATATTAGTGAAAATAATTCGTCAATTTGAAACAAAAAACCTACTTAAGCTAGTAGGTTTTATCGTTGATGTCAAACGAATAACTTAAATTGCATTCGATAACTCGAGCTAGA